>NZ_CP025030.1:1223958-1529948 GCF_002812705.1 Achromobacter spanius
ATCAATCAGGGCCGGCCACTGGTGCGCGCAGTGCGCACACATGGCGCGGATCACCAATCCCAAGTCCCTGGCGGTCATGCGGTATCGGGTGATGGACTTGCCTGTGGACGACCGAGGCGTGCCACACAAACCCCGCAGGCGCGCGACTCAGCCAGCCGTCAAAACATAAGCAGATCTTCTTGCCGGGGAATTTTCATTCCCTAGGGATAACCCGACTCCAATTTACGTTTACGTAAACGTAATATTTGCGGTGCATCATTGCGTAGCGGTGCGTGATCGGCGCATGATGAGCCACACGACGGCGGCGCGGCGCCGGCTACAGGCGCCCATAAGAATGTAAGTACCCACTATCACGGAGACATCGATGAACCTTCCCGGCCTGAACTTCGACCTGGGCGAAGACCTGGACATGCTGCGCGACGCCGTGCGCAATTTCGCACAAGCCGAGATCGCGCCGCGCGCGGCCGAGGTAGACCGCAGCGACCAGTTCCCCATGGATCTCTGGCGCAAATTCGGTGAACTCGGTGTGCTGGGCATGACGGCCGACGAGGAATACGGCGGCGCCAACATGGGCTATCTGGCCCATATGGTGGTGATGGAAGAAATCTCGCGCGCCAGCGCGTCGGTGGGCCTGTCGTATGGCGCGCATTCCAACCTGTGCGTGAACCAGATCAACCGCAACGGCACGGCGGCGCAAAAAGCCAAATACCTGCCCAAGCTCATTTCCGGCGAACACGTGGGCGCGCTGGCCATGAGCGAACCGGGCGCCGGCTCGGACGTGGTCAGCATGAAGCTGCGCGCCGACAAGAAGGGCGACCGCTACGTGCTGAACGGCACCAAGATGTGGATCACCAACGGCCCGGACGCCGACACGCTGGTGGTCTACGCCAAGACCGACCCCGAAGCGCACCAACGCGGCATCACCGCGTTCCTGGTCGAAAAGGGCTACAAGGGTTTCTCGGTGGCGCAAAAGCTCGACAAGCTGGGCATGCGCGGCAGCCACACGGGCGAACTCGTGTTCCAGGACTGCGAAATTCCCGAAGAAAACGTCCTGGGCCAGGTCAACGGCGGCGTCAAGGTGCTGATGAGCGGCCTGGATTACGAACGCGCCGTGCTGTCCGGCGGCCCGCTGGGCATCATGCAGGCCGTGATGGACGTGGTGGTGCCCTACATCCACGACCGCAAGCAGTTTGGCCAGGCCATCGGCGAATTCCAACTGATCCAGGGCAAGGTGGCCGACCTGTACACCACCCTGCAAGCCAGCCGCGCGTTTTGCTACCAGGTGGGCAAGAACCTGGACAAGCTGGGCGCCGAACACGTGCGCCAGGTGCGCAAGGACTGCGCCGCGCTGATCCTGTACACGGCCGAGAAAGCCACCTGGATGGCAGGCGAGGGCGTGCAGATCCTGGGCGGCAACGGCTACATCAATGAATACCCGGTGGGCCGCCTGTGGCGCGACGCCAAGCTGTACGAGATCGGCGCCGGCACCAGCGAAATCCGCCGCATGCTGATCGGCCGCGAGCTCTTCAACGAAACCGCCTGATCCTCAGGCCGAGCGCCCCGCCATGATCCGCATGTCCGACGTCCAGCACATCGAGCAGGCCCCCGCCCCGGGGCCGTCTCCGCTGGACGTGGCGCGGCTGATCCTGGCCGGGTTTGACCGCCACTACGCCCTGTTTCGCTACAGCGCGCAGCGGGCCAAGGCACTATTCGAATCGGGCGACTGGCACGGCATCCAGCACCTGTCGCGCGAACGCATCGAGTACTACGACATGCGCGTGCGCGAATGCGCCACGCAGTTGGAAAGCGTGCTGCGCGGGCGGCCGGAAGGCGCGCTGGACGACATCCCCAGCCACACCGGCAACGGCAGCGGCAGCGGAAATGGCAACGGCAAGGGCGCGGCCGTACCCGCCCTGACCGACGCCCAGACCGCCTACTGGCAACAGATCAAACAGGAATTCGTGGGCCTGCTGGGCGCACACAAGCAGCCCGAATGCGCCGAGACCTTCTTCAATTCGGTCACGTGCCGGCTGCTGCACCGCGACTATTTCCACAACGATTTCCTCTTCGTGCGGCCCGCCGTTGCCACCGACTATCTGGACAGCAGCATGCCGTCATACCGGGTGTATTACCCGGCAACAGACGGCCTGGAAAAAAGCCTGATCCGCATGGTGGCCGACTTCGGCCTGGCGCTGCCCTTTGAAGACCTGCCGCGCGATACCCGCATGCTGGCGCGCGCGGCGGTTACTCAGTTGCGCACGCTGCTGCCGCGCCACGTGGGCCGGCGCATCGCCAGCGACTGCCAGGTCCACGCGCTGGGCTCGCTGTTCTTTCGCAACAAGGGCGCCTACATCGTCGGCCGCCTGATCAACCAGACCACCGTCTACCCCTTCGCCGTGGCGCTCACGCGCAACCCGGCCGGGCAGGTGACGCTGGACGCGCTGTTGCTGGGCGCTGACGACCTGAGCACGCTGTTCAGCTTCACGCGCGCGTATTTCCTGGTGGACATGGAAACGCCCGCCGCCGTCGTCAACTTCCTGGCAACGCTGCTGCCCCGCAAGCCCAAGGCCGAGCTCTACACCATGATCGGCCTGCAAAAGCAGGGCAAGACGCTGTTCTACCGCGACTTCCTGCATCACCTGGCCCATTCGCGCGACGCCTTCGACATCGCGCCCGGCATCAAGGGCATGGTGATGTGCGTATTCACGCTGCCGTCCTACCCCTACGTGTTCAAGCTCATCAAGGACCGCATCGACAAAGACGGCATGGACCACGCCACCGTGCGGCGCAAGTACCAGATGGTGAAGCTGCACGATCGCGTGGGCCGCATGGCGGACACCTGGGAATATTCACAGGTGGCGCTGCCGCGCAGCCGCTTCGCCCCCGCCTTGCTGGACGAACTACGCCGCCTGGTGCCCAGCCTGATCGAAGAAACCAGTGACACCGTCGTCATCCGCCACGTCTACATCGAACGGCGGATGACGCCGTTGAACATCTATCTGCGCCAGGCCTCCGACGCCTTGCTGGACCCCGCCGTGCGCGAATACGGTGACGCCATCCGCCAGCTTGCCGCCGCCAACATCTTCCCCGGCGACATGCTTTACAAGAACTTCGGCGTCACGCGCCTGGGCCGCGTCGTCTTTTATGACTACGACGAAATCCAGCGCATGACCGAAATGAATTTCCGGCGCATCCCGCCGGCCCCGAACGAAGAAGCGGAAATGGCCTCCGAACCCTGGTACGCCATCGGACCGAACGACGTATTTCCCGAAGAATTCGGCCGCTTTCTGCTAGGCGACCCGCGCGTGCGCGGCGCCTTCATGCGTCACCATGCCGACTTGCTGGAACCGGACTGGTGGCAGGCCTGCCGCGCCCACGTGGCGCAGGGCCGGATTGAAGAATTTTTCCCTTACGATACAGACAGACGCCTGCGTCCGGCCCGCCTTCCTGGCGACCGCGCAGTGCCGACACCCAGACGCTGTCCCGACCCTCACAGGAGTTAGTCATGTCAGATCCCATCGTTATCGTTTCCATCGCCCGCACGCCCATGGGCGGCATGCTTGGCAGCCTGTCCGGCCTGGCCGCGCATGAGCTGGGCTCGGTGGCCATCAAGGCCGCTATCGAACGCGCCGGCATCAAGCCGGAACAAGTCGACGAAGTCATCATGGGCAACGTGCTGCAAGCCGGCCAGGGCCAAGCCCCCGCACGCCAGGCCGCGCTTGGCGCCGGCCTGCCTTTGGGCGTGGCTTGCACCACGATCCACAAGGTGTGCGGTTCGGGCCTGAAGGCTGCCATGTTCGGCCACGACCTGCTGGCGGCCGGCAGCGCCGAAGTGGTGGTGGCCGGTGGCCAGGAAAGCATGAGCAACGCGCCGTACCTGCTGTTGAAGGCGCGCCAGGGCTACCGCTTCGGCCACAACACCGTGTATGACCACATGGCGCTGGACGGCCTGGAAGATGCCTACGACAAGGGCAAGGCCATGGGCGTGTTCGCCGAAGACTGCGCCGCCAAATATGAATTCACGCGCGAGCAGCAGGACGAGTTCTCGCTGGAATCGTTGCGCCGCGCCCGCGCCGCCACGGAAGACGGCAGTTTCAAGTGGGAAATCGCCCCCGTGACCGTTGCCGGCCGCAAGGGCGACACCGTGATCGACACCGACGAAGCCCCCACCAAGGCCATGCCGGAAAAGATCCCGACCCTCAAGCCCGCTTTCAAGAAGGACGGCACCATCACCGCCGCGAACTCGTCGTCGATCTCCGACGGCGCCGCCGCCATGGTGTTGATGCGCGCGTCCACCGCCGAGAAACTTGGCGTGAAGCCGCTGGCCCGCATCGTGGCCCACAGCCAGCACTCGCAAGAGCCGGGCTGGTTCACCACCGCCCCCGTCGGCGCGCTGAAGAACCTGTTCGCCAAGACCGGCTGGAAGGCCGAGGACGTGGACCTGTACGAAATCAACGAAGCCTTCGCGGTGGTCACCATGGCCGCCATGACCGACTTCAAGCTGCCGCATGACAAGGTCAACGTCCATGGCGGCGCCACCGCCCTGGGCCACCCCATCGGCGCGTCGGGCGCCCGCCTGATGGCCACGCTGGTCGGCGCGCTGCGCAAGACCGGCGGCAAGCGCGGCGTTGCCACGCTGTGCATCGGCGGCGGCGAAGCCGTGGCAATGGCCATCGAGATGGTGTAAGGATTGGGGCGGGACAACGTCCCGCCCAATTCGCAGGGTGGGTGAAGCCGTGGGATGGGTGACGCCGTAGGATGGGTGAAGCCGTAGGATGGGTGAAGCGCGAGAGACCGATGGCAAAAACCCAACCGCCTCAACGCGCGCAACCCATCAAGCAGCATCAAATTCCTAGACAACCTAGGCCAGAAAGCGATGGCCCCCACACCCCATCATCGCTACACCCCGGTTCTTTTGATCTTCAGCCACAACTTAACGTTTGTTTGATGGGTTGCGCGCGTTGAAGCGTTGGGGTTCTTGCCCTGGCTCTCTCGCGCTTCACCCATCCTACGCCTTCAAATCCCCATTTCGCAGGACGGGTGGTACCCCATGCCCATCATCGAATCCCGCATCAATCCGCGGTCGCAAGATTTCACCGACAACGCGCGTGCCATGCAGGCGCAGCTGGATGATCTGAATCAGAAGCTGGCGCAGACCGCGCTGGGCGGCAGTGAAGCCGCGCGCGCCAAGCATGTGGCGCGCGGCAAGCTGCTGCCTCGCGACCGCGTTGAAAACCTGATCGATCCGGGCACCCCGTTCCTGGAACTGTCGCCCATGGCGGCACACGATATGTACGACGGCGACGCGCCCGGCGCGGGTGTCATCACCGGCATCGGCCGCGTGTCCGGCACCGAATGCGTCATCGTCTGCAACGACGCCACCGTCAAGGGCGGCACGTACTACCCGATGACGGTCAAGAAGCATCTGCGCGCGCAGGAAATCGCCGCGCAGAACCATCTGCCCTGCGTCTACCTGGTGGATTCGGGCGGCGCCAACCTGCCGCAGCAAGACGAAGTCTTCCCTGACCGCGAACACTTCGGCCGCATCTTCTACAACCAGGCGCAGATGTCCGCGCAGGGCATTTCGCAGATCGCCGTGGTGATGGGTTCGTGCACCGCGGGCGGCGCGTATGTGCCGGCCATGAGCGATGAATCCATCATCGTGAAAAACCAGGGCACGATCTTCCTGGGCGGCCCGCCGCTGGTGAAGGCCGCCACGGGCGAAGAAGTCAGCGCCGAAGACCTGGGCGGTGGCGACGTGCACACGCGCTTGTCGGGCGTGGTGGACCACCTGGCCGCCAACGACATGCATGCGCTGCAACTGGCGCGCAACGCCGTCGCGCGCCTGAACCGCAAGAAGCCCGCGCAACTGGCCACCATTGCCCCGCGCGAACCGCGCTACGACCCCAACGAACTGAACGGCATCATTCCCGCCGACACCCGCAAGCCTTATGACGTGCGCGAAGTCATCGCGCGCATCGTCGACGGCTCGGAGTTCGATGAATTCAAGGCCCGCTTCGGCCCCACGCTGATCACGGGCTTTGCGCACATTCAGGGCATGCCGGTGGGCATCGTCGCCAACAACGGCATCCTGTTTTCCGAATCCGCGCAAAAGGGCGCGCACTTTATCGAGCTGTGCGCGCAGCGCAAGATTCCGCTGGTGTTCCTGCAGAACATCACCGGCTTCATGGTGGGCCGCAAGTACGAAAACGAAGGCATCGCGCGCCACGGCGCCAAGATGGTGACGGCAGTGGCCACCGCCGCCGTGCCCAAGTTCACCGTGCTGATCGGCGGCTCGTTCGGCGCCGGCAACTACGGCATGTGCGGCCGCGCCTATTCGCCGCGCATGCTGTTCATGTGGCCCAACGCCCGCATCTCGGTAATGGGTGGCGAACAGGCCGCAAGCGTGTTGGCCACCGTCAAGCGCGACGGCATCGAAGCGCGCGGCGGCCAATGGTCGGCGGACGAGGAAGCCGCCTTCAAGGCGCCCATCCGCGACCAATACGAGCACGAAGGCCACCCGTACTACGCCACCGCGCGGCTCTGGGATGACGGCATCATCGCCCCCGCCGACACGCGCCGCGTGCTGGGCCTGGCCTTGTCCGCCGCATTGAACGCCCCCATCGAAGACACCAAGTTCGGCGTCTTCCGCATGTAGCGCCATCGCGCTATTGCCGTGCCCGCAGTTCAAGAAGAATTACAGCCAGGATGACATTCATGTTCGACACTTTGCTGATTGCCAATCGCGGCGAAATCGCCTGCCGCGTCGCCGCCACCGCCCGCCGCATGGGCATCCGCACCGTTGCTGTGTACTCGGACGCGGACGCCAACGCGCGCCACGTGGCCGCCTGCGATCAAGCCGTGTACATCGGCGGATCGGAGCCGCGCGCCAGCTACCTGCGCGCCGACGCCATCCTGCAAGCCGCGCTGGATACCGGCGCGGGCGCCATCCACCCCGGCTACGGCTTCCTGTCTGAAAACGAAGCCTTTGCCGAAGCCGCTGAAAAGGCCGGCATTGCCTTCGTGGGCCCGCCGGCCTCCGCCATTGCCGCCATGGGCAGCAAGTCGGCCGCCAAGTCGCTGATGGATAAAGCCGGCGTGCCGCTGGTGCCCGGCTACCACGGCGACAACCAGGACCCGCAATTCCTGAAGACCCAGGCCGACGGCATCGGCTACCCCGTGCTGATCAAGGCCAGCGCGGGCGGCGGCGGCAAGGGCATGCGCGTCGTGGAATCGTCGGGCGCGTTCCTGGACGCGCTGGCCTCGTGCCAACGTGAAGCGGCATCCAGCTTTGGCGACGACCGCGTACTGATCGAACGCTATCTGCAAAAGCCGCGCCACATTGAAATCCAGGTGTTCGCGGACACTCAAGGCAACTGCGTCTATCTGTTCGAACGCGATTGCTCGGTGCAGCGCCGCCACCAGAAGGTCATCGAAGAAGCCCCCGCCCCCGGCATGACCGAAGAACGCCGCCGCGCCATGGGCGAAGCCGCCGTGGCCGCCGCGCGCGCCGTGGGCTACGTGGGCGCAGGCACGGTGGAGTTCATTGCCGAGCCGGACGGCCGCTTCTACTTCATGGAAATGAACACGCGCCTGCAGGTGGAACACCCGGTCACCGAAATGATCACGGGCCACGATCTGGTGGAATGGCAACTGCGCGTGGCCGCGGGCCAGCCGCTGCCGGCGCGCCAAGAAGACTTGCGCATCAACGGCCACGCCATCGAAGCCCGCATCTACGCCGAGAACCCCGACAAGGGCTTCCTGCCGTCGATCGGCACCCTGGCTTATCTGGGCCTGCCCCCGCACAGCGCGTTCACCAACGCCGACATCCGCGTGGATGGCGGCGTGCGCACCGGCGACACGATCACGCCGTTTTATGACCCCATGATCGCCAAGCTGATCGTGCACGGCGCCGACCGCGACCAGGCCCGCGCCCGCATGCTGCAAGCGCTGGCGCAAACACAGGCCGTGGGCGTGCAGACCAACGTGGCGTTCCTGGCGCGCTTGATGAAAGACAGCGCCTTTGCCGCCGCCGACCTGGACACCGGCCTGATCGAACGCCAGCGCGCCACCCTGCTGCCCGAACCGCAAGCGGCCAACGCCGCCACGCTGGCGCTGGCCTCGGCCGCCGTGCTGGTACGACAGGGCCTGGCGCAGCCCGGCGCGCAATCCCCGGGAAAAGGCCCCGCCGACCCCTGGGATGCGCGCGACGGCTGGCGCCTGGGCGGGCAGTACCAGCGTCACCTGCAATGGGTGGAAAACGGCGAAGCGCGCCGCGTCACCGTGGCGCGCCAAGGCGGCGCGTGGACGCTGGACGCAGGCACCGGTGCACAGCCCTTTCTGTGGCGCTCGCACGCCAGCGCCAACCCCAACCTGGCCTACGGCCTGCGCGTCACGCTGGCCGGCCATGAGCACGCCGGCACCGTCGTGCTGCATGCCGACCGCGCCCACGTCTTTGGCGACGACGGCGTGCACGTGCTGGAGCTGTACGACCCCCTGGCGCATGCCCAGGACACGCAGGGCGAGCACGGCGGCGGCCTGACGGCCCCGATGCCGGGCAAGATCATCTCGATCTCGGTCAAGGCGGGCGACACCGTCGAGAAAGGGCAGCCGCTTTTGGTGATGGAAGCCATGAAGATGGAGCACACGATTTCGGCGCCAGCCGATGGCAAGGTCGAAGAAGTGTTCTATGGCGTGGGCGACCAGGTGACCGAAGGCGCGGAACTGGTGTCGATCGGGGGCTAGCCCGCTGGGCATCACTGATCGGGGCATGGTCGATGTGGAACATGAACCTTGGGGCGCTGTGGATGCCGTCAGCGCGCTGAGGACCTTGCAGGGGCGCAACCCGGCAAAAGAGTAGACTGACCGCCTCTTTCCTTTGTTTGAGTTGAACATCCATGTTTGTCAAAGCCTTGCGTGTCGGCCTGGGTCAATTGATCGTTCTTGGCGACGCGCTGACCCGTCCGCGCCCGCAACAACGTTCAGCACAAGGCCAGGCCACGGTCAACGCGGAAGCCGCCGCGCTGTCGCTCTATCAATTCCACGCCTGCCCGTTCTGCGTGAAAACGCGCCGCGCCATGCATCGTTTGAACGTGCCGGTGACGCTGCACGACGCCAAGAACGACCCCCAGGCCCGTGAACAACTGCTGGCCGGCGGCGGCAAGGTCAAGGTGCCTTGCCTGCGCATTGAAGAGGCCGGCGGCACGCGCTGGATGTATGAATCCAGCGAGATCATTGCGTACCTGGACAAACGCTTCGCGGGCGTGGCTTGAGGGTCGTGTGGGTGGGGGGGAGATGATGGGTTGCGCGCGTTGAACACCACGTTCTAGCAACGAGCTTGCCGCGCTTCACCCATCCTACGAATGAAGGCGTTGCCCGTTGCGCGGATGAAGACGTTGCGCGTTGACCCATGGCGCCGGCAGCGCCCGGCTTGTTGCCGCTCTGCCCCGTAGGATGGGTGTAGCGCGCGCGGACCGACGCAAAAAGCGCTACCGCATGCCGCGCGAAACCCATCTGCCGACCGCCCATCTCCCGACCGCCCATCTGCCGACCTCCCATCTGCCGACCGCCCATCTGCCGACCTCCCATCTACCTCCCTCCCTTCTGCCCATCCCCCGGCATGCCACTTGCTGCACCTTGGCTTCGGCGAGCACGCCCCGACCCGCCGCGCATCGCTTGCACGGGGCCCAGCACAGGGAGCAATCATGGCAACACTTAACGAGATAAACATCGCCATTCTGGCTGTCGACGGATTCGAGCAGGTAGAACTGACCGGTCCGCGTGACCGGCTGCAAGCCGAAGGCGCCCGCACGGTACTGGTGTCGGCGCGCAATGACCCGATCCTGGGCATGCATCACGACAAACCCGGTGATCGCTTTCCCGTGGACCTGATATTCGCGCAAGCCGAAGCCGAACCTTCGGTGTTCGACGGGCTGCTATTGCCCGGTGGTGTCGTCAACAGCGATGAGATCCGCATGCACCCCAAGGCGCAGGCGTTCGTGCGCGCCATGTTCGACGCCGGCAAGCCCGTGGCGGTCATCTGCCACGGCGCGTGGCTGCTGGTGTCCTCGGGCGTGGTGCGCGACCGCACCATGACCAGCTGGCCGTCGCTGCAGGACGACCTGCGCAATGCCGGGGCCAACTGGGTGGATCAGGAAGTCGTGGTCGACGGCGCGCTGGTGTCCAGCCGCAAGCCCGACGACATCCCGGCGTTCAGCACGGCATTCATCGAGGTCTTGCAGGCGTCCAGGCGCTGACGCGCAGGCTTGACCAGGGCACGGCTAGTTTGATCGGGGCTTGACCAAGGCTCGGCTAGTTTGATCGGGGCGCGGGCTTAAGCAGGGCTGGGCTAGTGTGACCGAGGCGCGAGCTTAACCAGGGCTCGGCTAGTTCAACCAAGGCGCAGCTAGCGCAGATCGCCCACGTTAAGCTTGCGCGCATTGCAGGCCTGCACCAGCTCGGGGTCGTGACTGGCGAACAGCACAACGCGGTCTCGCGCCCAGGTCGTGAAAACCTCGGCCAACACCCCGCGCGCCTGCGCGTCCAGGCCACTGCTGGGGCCATCCGCAACGACGACGGCCGGCGTGCCCAGCGCGGCGGCGGTCAGGTACACCTTGCGCCGCGTGCCCGTGGACATCTGCTCGAAGCGCTTGTCCAGATGCGGCTCCAGCCCCAGGCGGAATGCCAGATCCAGCACGCTATCGTCCAGGCTCACGTTTTTCTCGGCGGCGGCGTTCAGCAGGAATTCGCGCCCGGTCTGCGTGGGAAACGCCAGGCAGTTATCCGGCACATAGGCCAGTCGGGCGCGGGCTTGCTGCGGCGCGTTGGCCAGAGAATGACCATCGATCCATACCTCACCGCCATCCGGCGCGATCACGCCCGCGATGATGCCCAGCAAACTGGATTTGCCGGTGCTGTCTTCTTCGCATAGCGCCATGCATCCAGGCTGGAACGTGTGGGTCAGACCCTGGAATACAAAGTAGTCGCCGTAGCGCTTGCCGAGATTGTCGATGCGTAGCATGGCGGAAAGTTTAATCGAAGCACCGGCTTCCAGGCATGGCCCGCCGATTCAAACCCGAGCCACTTCCACCCATAGCCGCGTCATGACAACGTGCTTGACCAGGTCAAACATGTGCGCGGGCGCGCTCGCGGGTACCAGGACACGCCGGATCAGGGCCTGCAAGTCGACGCGCAAGCACGCTTGCGACGCCCCCTGCCGCGTGGACAGGGTGCGCAGGCGGACGCGGCTTTGCGTCGGCATATCGATCTTCAGCTCGGCGTGCTCGGGCGCCAGGACGGCATCATGCAAGGCATCCAGCGTGGTGCAGACGTACACCGCGCCAGGGTCGTTGGACTCGCCTTCAATGCGGCGCAGCCATTCCTGCGTGCCGACCCACGTGGTGCCTGCCCCTTGTATCGGGGCATCCAGGCGCAGGTGACTGAACTCAAGCAGTTCGATGAGTTCAACAAAGGCCAGCTCACGTAACACCGTCAGCGCCCCTCTTGGCCCATCGTCGCGTGGACCGCGCGCCCATTGCTTCACGACACCCTCCTGTTAATCGAAAGGGGGGCTCACGAATGGCCCCCCGGTTCAGCCCTGCCTGTGTTGCGCGATCAGGCCTGAGCTTGCGCCTCCTCCAACGCGCGCACCTTTTTTCTGTTGCGCATCGTCGAAAACACCAGCCAGATGGCCAGCGCCGCGATGGCGTAGATGAAGCCCGCGCTGATCGGCCGGTCAATGAACACGTTCATGCTGCCCCGCGACAGCAACAGCGCGCGGCGGAAGTTCTCTTCAACCATGGGGCCCAGCACGAAGCCCAACAGCAGCGGCGCGGGAGAAAAGCGCAGCTTCAGGAACAGGTAACCGACCAGCCCAACCATCAACACCATGCCCACATCGAACAGGTTGTTGTTGGTGCTGTACACGCCGACGCAGACAAAGAACAGCGCGGACGGGAACAGATACTTGTAGGGCACTTTCAAGAGCCTTGCCCACATGCCGATCAAGGGCAGGTTCATCACCACCAGCATGATGTTGCCGATCCAGAAGCTGGCGATCAGCCCCCAGAACAAATCCGCGTGCTCGGTCACCATCTGCGGGCCGGGCTGGATGCCGTGGATGATCAGCGCGCCCAGCATCAAGGCCATGACGGAGTCGCCGGGAATGCCCAGGCTCATCGTGGGAATGAAGCTCGTTTGCGCGGCCGCATTGTTTGCCGCTTCCGGCCCCGCCACCCCTTCGATGGCGCCATTGCCAAAGCGCTTGGGCGTCTTCGACACGCGCTTCTCGACCGCATACGACATGAACGAGGCGATGGTCGCGCCCGTTCCCGGCAGGATGCCCAGGACGGCGCCGATGGCGCTGCCACGCGCGATCGGCATGGCCGATTGCTTGATGTCGCCCGGTTCCGGCCGTACCGACATCTTGGGGCCGGCGCCCACGGTCGTGGCCTTGCCGATGCGATTCACGTTGGCAAAGAAGTCCGCCAGCCCGAACAGCCCCATCGCCAACGCCACCAACTGCACGCCATCGCTGAGTTCGATGATGCCGAAGGCATAACGGATGGTGCCGGTGTTCACATCAGTGCCCACCACGCCCAGCAGCAGGCCCAAGAACACCATGGCAATGCCCTTGACGGCCGACCCCTTCGCCAGAGTGGCGCCGGCGAACAGGCCCAGCATCATCATGGAGAAATACTCGGCCGGGCCGAACTGAAACGCCACTTCGACCAGCAAGGGCGAGAACAGAATCATGATGATGATGCCCACGCTGGCGCCCACGAAAGACGACATCACCAGCATGAACAACGCGGACCCGGACTTGCCTTGCCGCGCCAGCGGATTGCCGTCCAGGCAGGTCACCGCATGGGAAGGCGTGCCCGGCAGGTTGAGCAAAATGCAGGTAATGCCACCGCCGTACTGGGCGCCGTAGTAAATGCCGGCCAGCATCATCAAGGCAGCTACCGGCGTCATCGCGTAGGTAAGCGGAAGCAGGATGGAAATGGCGGCCAGCACGCCCATGCCCGGCAGCACGCCGATCATGTTGCCCATGAAGACGCCGAACAGCGACCACAGCAGGTTGTCCCACTGCAGCGCCACGGAAAAGCCGTGCAATACGTTATCGAACAGATCCATGGCCTACCCCCAGCGCAGCATCGGGAACTGCAATTGCAGCGCCCACGAGAACACAACCGCGCCGAACACCGTCATCGCAATGGCGAGAATGGCGGCGGATTTGATGGAATTCGACGTATCGCCCAGGGCCGACACGAACACCAACGCGAAGGTCGCGGGCAGAAAGCCCACGAAGCTGCCCAGGATGATGAAGAGCGCAATGCCCGCTGCAATGCAGGCCATGCCACGGATGCGATCGCGGCGCGACGGTTGCGGCAGATGCTCTTCGACGAGTTCTTCCTGCACCTCGTCGGGGTCCGGGCTAAGCGGAATCAGAATGCCCAGCGCCACCAGGAAACAACCCACCATCAGGGGGAAGTAGCCTGGCCCCATCCGGGCCAGTTCTCCGATGTTGTATGACGTCGCTTCAAGTATGGTGAGCGCGCCGCAGAGTGCTATGAACGCACCTCCCCACAGATCGCGCTTTCTAGAGAATATGGTGCTGCCCACGGCTTGCTCCCCGGTTTGTTGTTGACTTGCTCCGGGCATGCAACCGTGCATGCCGGAGGAGCGGGCACTTTAAGGAGTGGGCCTTGCAAACGGCTTTCACGCATCCGCGGCGGCTATGCGGGATAACCATGGCGCGGGCATGACGGCGGCAGCCCGAGTGAACAAGCGTGAACAAGGGTTCAATGCCGATGTTCACAAAAGTGAACATCGCCGCGCCACATTGCGCCTGGAACGCCCGTGTGGCGCCCCTGGCACGGATTTTTCCCACGCCCAGCGCACTTGCCAAATATTGCAAATCCGAAGCAGGTAGAACGCGAGGCATAATTTCGTTTTCGAGGTCCAGAAGCGCCGCCATGCTCCGCCTGTCTCTTACCGCGCGAATTCCGCTTGCGGTCGCTTTGCTATTTCTTGTGATCTCCACCGCGCTCATCTCCCTGGCGCTGCATGGCGTATCACGGCAGTTCGACCGGCAGATCACCAACCTGGGCCAGGTGTATCTGGACGGGCTTTCCGCTGCGATTCTTCCCGCCGTGCGCGCCCACGACGCCGAGCAAATGGTGGAGGTGTTGAATCGGGCGCTGGACACCCATCTGGGCGTGGTTGATCGCACGCTTGCCGTGGTGGGTGCCGATCAGCGTCTGCTGGCGCACGTTGCACGTTATCCCGTGGTGGAACCGGTTCCGCTTGCGTTGCTGGCGGACACGTCCGGCACGCTGATCAGCGCGCGCTCGGAAGGGGTGTGGACGTGGCGCCTGCTGGACACTGCCCAGCCCCAGCTTGGCACCTTGGTGGCCAACCTGGACGTCAGCGACTTCCATCGGCAACGCCAGGAACTGGCCCTTGAGCTTGGCCTGGTCGGCCTGGCGATCAGCCTGCTAGGCGCCGTGCTGTGCTTCGGGATGGCTCGGCGCCTGCAACGCCCGATCATCTCGCTGACCGAGGCACTGCGCGCGGGGCCGGAAGCACGCCTGCGCCCCATGCGCGTTGACACCACGGACCCGGAACTCCGGGAACTGCTCTCGGCCTACAACTGGATGGCGGAAGGCGCCCTGCAACGCGAGGCGCTTGCCGCACGCAACGCGCGCATCGAACGCGAAGCGGTGCTGGGCCGCATGTCGGCGGCGCTAGCGCACGAGGTACGCAATCCATTGGGCGGCCTACGCACCGCCGTGCAAACCTTGCGGCAATTCGGTGAACGCCCTGAAGTCAGAACCGAGTCGCTGGATTTCATCGAACGCGGCGTGCAGGCGCTACAAGCCGTTGTCGATGCAAGCCTACGTACCTTTCGCCCCGGCAGCGCCTGGTTGCGCCAGGAAGATATCGCCGACATTCGCCTGATGGTGGATGCTCAAGCCGGCAAGGCAGGCGTACGCGTGCAACTCGATAGCGAGGGCATGCTCCACGACCAGGCCCTGGCGCTGCCCGCCGGCGCTGTCCGCCAGGTCTTGCTGAACCTGGTCCTGAACGCGATCCAGGCGTCGCCGCCCGGTGCATGGGTGCGGATCTTTGCGCGGGCCAAGCGCGACGCGTTGACGCTGCACGTGGCGGACAGTGGCTCCGGTTTGCCGACCGCGGCGCGGCGCGCGCTGGCGGGCCATCCGTCCGAAGGCGACGGCATGGGCTTGCGCATCGTTGCGGACCTGATCACCACCCTGAACGGCCGTCTGCGCGTGACGCGCTTCGGAAGCGGCACGCGCATCTCGGTGCGCCTGCCCTTCGCCACAGAGGAAATATTGTCGTGAACGATATCCAGGTGCTGCTCATCGAAGATGATGCCTTGCTGGGCGCGGCGCTCTTGCAGCGCTTGCGGCTGGAAGGCATCTCGGCGCAATGGGTGCAAAGCTGCGCGCAGGCCGTCGAGCTGTTTCGCCGAACGCGCATGCGGCCCGCGTTCCTGCTTGCCGATATTCGGCTGCCGGATGGATCTGGCGAAGACCTGTATCGCCGCCTGATTCCCCATCTGGCGCGCACCACCGTGGTCTTTGCCACCGCCTATGGAGAAATTGCCCAGGCGGTGCGCCTGGTCTCGGCGGGCGCGAACGATTACCTGACCAAGCCCTACGACACCGACGCGCTGGTTGCGCGCATCCGGTCCGTCATTGCCGCTCAGCCCTCGGGCGGCAGCCCGGCAGTCCAAGACAATCCGTTTGTGCTTGACGCCGCCACGCACGCTGTCGCGCAAGAGCTGGAACGGTTTGCAGCCAGCGCGTTGCCGGTGCTCTTTGAAGGGGAAACCGGAACGGGCAAAGACCGCGCCGCACGATACGTCCACGCGCGCTCGTCGTTTTCGTCCGGCCCCTTCGTTGCGGTCAATTGCGCCACGCTGGCCACCGACCTGGTCGAGAGCCTGTTGTTTGGCCATGCCAAGGGCGCCTTCAGCGGCGCCGGCGCGGCGCGCGATGGCCTGTTTTCCCAGGCTTCGGGCGGCACCTTGTATCTGGATGAAGTGGCCGAGCTGACGCCCAGAGCGCAAGCCGCCCTGTTGCGAGTGCTGGAAAATGGAGAGTATCGACCCTTGGGCGAGGCTTCGAGCCGCCAGACGAATTGCCGAATACTTGCCAGCACCTGCGCGGACCTGGAAGCGGCAATCGCGCAGGGAACGTTTCGCGCCGACCTCTTTTATCGGCTAGCCGTGGCACGGATTGCGACCTTGCCGCTCAGAAACCGGCCGGCGGCGATCGACGTGCTGGCAGGCGTCTTATTGGATGAGCAACACACGTCGGGCATCACGTTTTCGGCGGACGCCACGCAGGCGATGCATGACCATGCCTGGCCCGGCAATATCCGGGAAATGAAGAACCGGATCGCGCGCGGCCTCGTCATGATGGAGGGCACCACGCTACATGCCAGCGACCTGTTCCCGGAAAGACGGCTTACGGAACAACCGGATCTTGCCGCAACGCGCCTGGATGCCGAACAACGCGCCATCCAGCAAGCCATTTCCGAATCCGGCGGCCATATGGGATTGGCGGCCAAGCGGCTGGGAATTTCACGAACGACACTATGGAAAAAACTGCGCGCCGGCCGTCAGGAAGGCGCCGATTCCGAGCCATACTGACTAGCGCTTGTGCCATCCAAAGGAATTTCAAGCAGCAGGTAATCGGTGGCGTCTCGGTGCTCGATGCGCCATTCGACGTCGAGCATGTCTCGCACCTGCTCAAACGCCGACAGGCGATTGTCGAAACGCTTGTCGGCGTCGCCATCACCCAGCGTGGAGTGCGCCACGGTTTGCACGATCGCGAACAAGCTGCGCGTGCGGCGTTGCAGATCGGCGATCAGCACGCGGTGGCGCCGCTCGACCTTGATGATGTCGGTGATGTCGATGAACGTGACGACGACACCATCCACGCTGCTATCGGCGCCACTGTGCGGCACCATGCGCAGCAGATAGTGCTTTCCGTCCAGCGGGCTGGCGATGCGGCGTTCAACGGGCCGAAAGTCGGTATAGACCTGCTCGATATCGTTCGCAAACGCAGGCAGGTCGAAGCGGCTGGCCAAATCGGTAATGGGCCGGCCGCAGTCACCGGGCAGGATGTTGAACACATCGCTTATTGCAGGCGTGAAGCTGCGGATGATCAGGTTGCGGTCAAGGAACAACGTTGCGATGGCCGCCTTGTCGAACAGAACGTTCAGATCATTGTTGCAGCGGTCCAGCTCGTCGACCTTGCCGTGAAGTTCATCGTTGACCGTATGCAGCTCTTCGTTAAGCGAGACCAGTTCTTCCTTGGAGGCTTCCAGCTCTTCGTTGGCGGATTGCAGCTCTTCGTTGACCGACAGCAGCTCTTCATTGGACGCGCTCAATTCCTCCAGCGCGGCCTCGTATTCCTCAGCCATGGACTGCAAGCGTTCACGCGCTTGCAGCAGTTCGATTTCCACATGGCGGCCTGCGCCGTCTTGCGGTGCATTTTCTGGGGAATGGGCGCCGCCCTCGCTCTCCATGCCACGCTGAAAGAACAGGACCAGATATCGCGTTTCAGTGTCTCGCTGCCAGCACAAGGGCTCGACCTCGAGTGAGACCCGCTGCAAGCGTCCTTCGTCGTCTTCAAAGGCCACGCCCTCCCGTCGCGCGACCTTACCCGTCTCAGCCGCCTCGTGCAGCAAGGCGCGCAAATCCGGCCGCAGGCCCTTGCGAGCCAAGGCCAGTACTTGATGGCTGGGTACGCCCGCCTCGGCCTGCAGGAATTTTCCGGTGCCGTTCGAGTAATACAGCACGTCGCCATTTCCGTTGATCACGACATGCGCGGGGGCATGCCGAGTCAGCACCTGGCGTTCGATCGCCGCGTGCAGCGTCGCGCCAACCGCATCACCTGGGCGGTGCGTGAAACTGGGCAGGCTGGCAGCCTGCAAGGGCCACGACGAGAACGCCAGGCGCGGCGCAACCGGTTGCCCGTTGCGCCGTTGAAAGATCCGGTGCTTGCGTTCAATGGCCTTGAACAAGCTGCCGACCTCGCCCGCGTCATCCGCCGCGCCAAGCACCAGAAAGCCATTGGGCTGCAACGAATAATGGAACGTCGGAATGATCTGCTGTTGGGCCTGGCGATCAGAACAGATAAGCAGGTTGCGGCACGAAATCAGGTCGATTCGGGCGAAGGGCGGGTCACGTACCACGCCATGGGGCGCAAAGACGCACATGTCGCGCAGATGCTTGTTCACGACATAGCCGTCGCCGTCCGCAAGAAAGTGACGGTCACGCCGTTCTCGCGACATTCCTTCCAGCGACTGGCCAGGGTATCTTGCCGCGCGCGCGGCAAGCAGCGCCCAGTCGTCCACATCGGTGGCGAACAAACGCACACGAGGCGGCGCCGCCATGGTGTCCATGTATTCGCGCAACAGCATGGCCAGCGAATAGGCCTCTTCGCCCGTGGCGCAGCCGGGCACCCATACCCGCACGGTATCCGTCGCCCCCCGGCCTTGCAGCAGTTCCGGAATAACCAGCCGGTTCAAGACGTCGAACGCCTCGGCGTCCTTGAAGAAGTTCGTGATGCCGACCGATAGATCTCGGAACAGCGCAATGGCCTCTTGGGGTTCTTGATTCAGATGGTCGATGTAGGCATCAACGGCGCCAAGCTGTTTGACCTGCATGCGGCGCCGCACACGGCGCATGAAATCCTGATCGCTGTAGCCACTGGAATCGTGGCCGATGCTGGCGCGCAGCAACTCCCGGATTTTCATGCGCGAAGCGCCCAAGCCGTCCGGATCACCCCCTTCTTGCGTGTCGGGACTCGCCTCGCCCCGCAGGGATAAGCCCACGCCAAGCTCGGTCAGCTTGCGCGCCATTTCGCTCGCGGGCAGCGCAAAATCGATCCACCCACTGGCGATGGCGCTGGCCGGCATTTCAGGATTGACCGGGCCGTCTTCGTCCGTAGCCTGCGCCATGGTTAACCCGCCATACTCTTTGATGGCCTTGATGCCAAGCGTGCCGTCTGAATTCCCGCCGGACAACACCACGCCCGCCGCATAATCCAGGCAATCCTGCGCCAAGGCGGAAAAGAATAAATCAACAGGGCGGCGAACCGACAGATTCGCCGGACGCTTAATCACGCGCAAGCGCCGCTGGCCAATAGACATAAGGGCGTCGCGCGGCAGCAGATATACACAATTTGGTTCAAGCTGCTGATTATCAACGCCGATCATCACCGCCAGCGAGGTGTGGCGCGCGATGGCGTCAAGCAGGTGTTGTTCGTGGCCAGAACTTAAATGGGAAACCACCACGAAGGCCATGCCGGGATTCAGGGGCACGCCACGGAAAAACGCTTCCAATGCCTGGATTCCGCCGCCGGACGCGCCGAGACCCACGATGGGAAATTCCGTTCGCAGCATCATGTCCCTCTGGCCAAGCCGGCCTGGCAAACAGCATATTGGGTGTCACATGCAAGGCAAGGGATACGCATTAACCCCTGGCGTCAACATTACCATGGGCAATTACGCTTTGATACGGGTTAAGCCATATGGCTCGGGTGAGTCCTAATACCCTTTTCAGACAAGCAAAAACACGAACTAAATAATCCCCGATAACCCTACTGGCGTTTTTCTGTGCCGGGTGGCACCAGGCCGCGGCGTTCGATGGGGGTAGAGAAAATAATGGAAGTCCGTGTTTCTCCGTATCCGTTGATGGTCCCGATAAAACGCTCAAGATCCATCAAACCCGTTGCGACCACGGTCATCAGATAGGAATCGGCCCCGGCCACATGGTGGCACTCAAGCACTTCGGGTGCGTGGCGCAGCCGGTCAAGCAGGGCTTTCTTGCCGGGCTGTGTCGCGGTGATCCCCACAATCGCCTTTACGGGGTAGCCCACTTGCGCCGCATCCACCTCAAGGGTGAATCGCTGCGCAATGCCGGCATCCTGCAACCGCTTGAGCCGTTCCGCCGTTGCCGCAACCGACAAGCCGGCGGCCTCGGCAAGGGTCTTCAGTGGCGCGCGCGCGTCAAGCTGAAGGGCGCGCAGCAAGCGCCACGCCACGTCATCCAGTTCATTTTTATCCGTTCTTGCCATGGCGCGCTTCTACCAGAAAACCGACGGCTAAATTTAGCATTCACCGGAATAATGCGCTGTATCTGGCAATGGGACCGACGGGATAATCGATTCTTCTTATTGCGAATCCCGATGCGGCATGCTCGACATCCAGCACTACGGCAGTTTTATCCTCGCCATCCTGGTATTCCAGGCCATTCCCGGCGCGGGCACCATCGCCATCCTGGACGCCACGGCGCGCCATGGCAAAAGCGCCGGCATGGCCGCGGTGTTGGGCACCATCGCGGGCGACTTTCTGTTCATGGTCGCGGCGGCGGCGGGCCTGGCCGCGATCATGCGGACGCATCCGCTGGTCTTTCAAGGCCTGCAATGGGCGGGAGTCGCGTATCTGCTATGGCTGGGCGCGCAACTCATCCGCACACGCCCAAATACGCAGGATCAGGAACGCGGACGCGACCGATCACCCTGGGTGTACTGTCGCCGGGCGTTCATGGTGAGCCTGACCAACCCCAAGGTGATCCTGTTCTTCGTCGCGTTCTTTCCCCTGTTTCTTAAACCGGCGGCATCCCCGGTAACGCTGGCGGTGATGATGCTGCACGTGACCGTGCTAAGCCTGCTCTATCAAAGCGCCTTGGTGCTGATCGGAAACGCCCTGGCCTTGCGCCTTGCGACGTTTCCAAGCGCCAGGCTGCTGGCAACGCGGTTTGCCGGCCTGGCGCTGGTCGGCCTGAGTATCCAACTGGCTGCTGGCGTCGCTTAGGCGCCACGGCAGGTGAACAGGGGCCGGGAAGCTAGCCCGCCTGGATCATCTTCCACCCATTGCCGGCCGGGTCGCGGAAACCGGCATCGACGCTGCCGTAGCGGTCCGTGGGCTCTTGGGTGAACTCAACGCCCAGCGCCTGCAACCTGGCATGGCTGGCGCGGCAGTCTGCCACCGACAACACCAGCGGCGGCATGGCGCCCTTGGCAACCATGGCGTGCAGGGTCTGCGCGGTGGCGTCGTCATGGACGGGCGGGCCGGGCTTGAACAGGCCAAGCTGAAACGAGGGCTGGTCCGGATGCTGGATGGTCAGCCAGCGGTAGTCGCCATTGCGCACATCCGTGTGAACGCGAAAGCCCAATTTTTCGACGTAGAACGCCAGCGCTTCGTCCTGATCGTTTACGTACAAGCCGACAACATTGATTCCTTCGTTCATGACTCCTCCTTGGTGGATTCACGCAATGTAGCGGCGGCGGCGCGACGGCGCTTCTCCAAAACTGCGCTGTCCAAGTCGGGGCGTTGCGCGGCCTTGACCACACAGGCCGGGACCCGGGCAAGTTCCTCGGGCTGGGCCTGAAGCTGGGCGCGCATCCCCCCTGGGCTAAGCCCGGTAACGTCATGGAAGATGCGGCCGAAGGTACCCAAACTTTGCCAACCGGTCTCGAACGCGATCGCCGTAATGCTCATGTCGGTATCCCGCAACAGGGCGATGGCGCGCTCGATCCGGCGTGTCAGCAAGTAGCGGTGCGGTGGAAGCCCGAAGGCGCGCTTGAACGAGCGCGCGAAATAGGCTTGGGATACACCGCTGACTTCGGCCAGACGGCTGACCGGCCAAGCCTCGGCGGACGCCGCGTCCATGCGGTCCTTGGCCCGCAGCAGGCGGCGCAGCAGCGCCGCATCCTCCAACGGACGGGATGCGTCCATTACCGAGGCGGCGGCAAGCGGCTGCGGATCACTGACGGCGTGGATGGTCATGGGTGCCTGGCGACTCCGGATCAAGATCCAGATCCGCTTCCTCGCGCGCCTCCAGCTCGTTGCCCAGCACCTCGGCGGCATCGTCGCCGCTGGTTTCCGGCGTCAGGCGGCGGCGCGTGTGGCCCGCGGCCCGGGCGTCTTCGCCCTCGTCGGGGCGCTCGGCTTGCAACGCCACGTTCGCCACAGGCGCATAGCCCCGCTTGTCCTGGCCGAAGTAAACCACCGTGTGCGGGTAGGGCAGCTCGATGCCGGCGGCGTCGAAGTGCTTTTTAAGCAGCCGGTTGTAGCCGCGCTGCACGGCCCATTGCATGCCCGGCGTGGTCTTGATCAGGATGCGGATGGTCACGCCCTTGTCGTTGACCGCCGTGACGCCGGCAATGGTGATCTCTTCCAGAATTTCCGGACCCAGCACCGAATCCGTCATCAGCTCGGCAAAGGCCGCGCGCAGATGCTCGATGGCGTCGTCCACGCTTTCGCGATGCGCGATCGTGTATTCGCCCAGGTGGTACGAGAAGTCACGCATGTGGTTGGCCACCACGTCCACCGACGAGAACGGCACCAGGTGATAGCCGCCGTCCAGCGTGCGGATGCCCACCGAACGTATCGTCATCTTCTCGACCGTGCCGAACACGCCCGCCACCTGCACCACGTCGTTCTCGTTCATGCCGTTTTCAAGCTGGATGAAGACACCGGTGATGATGTCCTGCACCAGCTTCTGCGCGCCAAAACCGATCGCCAGGCCCACCACCCCGGCGCCGGCGATCAGCGGGCCCACGTCGATTCCGATCTGCGACAGCAGCACCATCAGCGTCATCGTCACAATGACGATCAACGCGGCATTGCGAAACAGCGCCAGCAGGGTACGTTCCCGCGCGGTGGGCATGCCGCGCCCCTCGCTCTGGCTCAGGCGGTGTTCGATGACGCTTGCGATAACCGTCCAGACCAGCGCCGCGATCAGCAGCACGATGACGATGTTAAGCACCACCTTGATGGCCGCGCCTCCGGCATCCGAGGCCAGCCAGCTAGACAGGTCAAACGCCTGCCAGGCGTCAAGAATAAGCAGCACCGCGACGATGCGGATGATCCATCCCAGCACTTTCAGCAGGGCCGGCACATAGGCGTTGACGCGCGTCTCCAGCATCGGCAGGCGCCGCCGCAGGTCGGCTGACAACACGATGGGCTTGGCCAGTACGGTGTTTACCAACAGCACCAACAGGCTGCTCACGCCGATCACCAGCAAGGTCTGCGCGGTGGCGCGGGCCATGAAGGGCAGCGCATTGGTGGGGTCGATCTGGCTGACCACCAGCAGGACGGTGAAGTACCCGATACCCAGCACGTGCCACACGCGCGACAGAAAGTGCAGCCGCGATCCCATGAACGTGGCCGCATTGGCGGCGCGTCGGCTAAGGCGTTCGCGTACCGACTGGCGGTTCTGCCAGATGACGCGCACCGCGTACACGTACACCGCCAGCATGATGACCATGTTGGCCAGGCGACCCAGGGCGGGCGACAGCGTGGCCGAGATCACGGGGTCTATCAGCAGCGTGCCATAGCCCGCCGCCGCCACCACGCGCACCAGCCAGCCGTTCCAGTACTTGGCCAGTTCGTCGGACATGGGCAGAAGACGCAGGTGCGGATGCCGCACCGCGAACACCGTGCGGATCAGCACCTTGACGATCTCCACCGCCACGAAGGCCTGCAGAAACACGGCCGCCAAGGGGTCCAGCGTGCCGCGCCCCGGCGTACCCCACAGGGCAGCCGCGCCGCCCGCCATGGCCGCCAGCAGAACGACGCCCGCGTCGATGGCCACCGCGCCGACGATGGCGCCGCCACGCCGATACAGCACGCGCATGGAGGCCGGCACGCCGCGCTTGGGCGGCGCGACGGGCTCGCCCGCGCCCTGATGCGCCACCCAGCGATCGATGCGGGTGTAGATGCGCATGGCGATCATCCGCAACAGCAGGAAGGCAATGATGGTGGCCACGGCGGCCAATGTCAGCGGCAGCAAGGCCTGGCCCGCCGTGCCGCTGTCCATGCGCAGGCTGCGCCCCGACGCCAGCACGCGCATATCGTCCACGCCTTGGCCCATGTCGGCGGCAACGCCGGTCAGGAAACGCTGCACGCCATCGGCCATGCGTGCCTGCAAACCGGGTACGGCGGGTTCGGCAGGCTCGGCCGCGCCTGCGGAGCGGGAGGCCGCCGGTTTGGTCCCCGACGCCTGCGTGCGCAACTCGTCCACCAGCGCTTTGCGCGCCTCGGGATTCTCCAACAGGTCGGCCAGCGCGGCGGGAGTCAGCGCCGAAGGGGGCGCAGCGGCTTCCTTGGCTGGCAGGGGCAACGCGGCCATGGCGGGGGCTTGCCACAGCATCGACAGGCAACTCAGCATCGCCGCCAGCAGCAGGGCCGCCAGCCAGGGTCTTTCTCGTCGGCGCCTCCAGAGACTGGCGGCATGGTTGCGGAACAGGGAAGACGCGGATGCTGTCGTTGCGGATAGAACCACTAATAAATCTCCTATGCGATCAGGGCAGAAAATCGCGGCGCGCGATCGCGGTGGGGACGCCGGCAATTTCCAAATGATATCGCCCATGGAGCCGTCCCCTTGTTCGGCCTCCCCGGTTCCCCGCTCCGCAACGTCAAGTTTCAGCCTGCATCACGGCATCAGGAATTGCAGTCTGACGCCCTATCAATTGCCATCCCCACCGGCATCCGACATCGTCAGAATGATTTTCCCAACGTTCTGAGACGACTCCATTCGGCGATGCGCGTCCGCTGCGCGTTCAAGCGGATAGGTGCTGTCAACCACGGGCACCAGACCCGCGCCGCTGGAAAAGCGGTCCAGCCAATGCTCGCGAAAGCGCTGCACCATCGCGTGCTTTTCAGTCTGCTGACGTGATTTCATGACAGTGCCGAAAATTTGCAGATGGCGATACAGGATGTCTTCCAGCGCAATGCTGACCTGGCCGCCGCCGCCCAGGATACCCACCTGAACCAGCCGCCCGCCGTTGGCCAGCGAGGCAATGTTGCGCGCAAAGTTGGGTGCGCCGATAAAGTCGATCACCACGTCCACGCCACGCTTCGATGTCCGCTCGGCCACGACCTGCGAAAAGTCCTGCGTGCGATAGTCGATGACGCAGTCGGCGCCCAGCTGCTGGACCTGCTCAAGCTTGCTGGCCTCGGCCGTGGCGTACACGGTGGCGCCCGTTGCCCGGGCAAGCTGCACCGCCGCCGACCCCACGCCGCCCGCTGCCGCGTGAATCAACACGGAATCACCCGCTTTCAGACGGCCCAGGTGCAGCATGGCTTCGTGCGCGGTGACGAACACTTCGGGAATGGCGGCCGCGTGGACGTAGTCCAGCTCCTGGGGAATGGGCAAGGCCATGCGCCAGTCCAGCCGGGCGACCTCCGCATATGCACCGCCACCCACCACGCCCATCACGCGATCGCCCGCCTTGAAGCCGCGTACGGCGCTGCCGGCTTGCAGCACTTCGCCCGCGATCTCCAGACCCATGATGGTGGAGTCACCAAAATTCGGCCGGCCATAGCCGCCACGGCGGTGGGTCAGGTCGGCACGATTCACACCCGCTGCATGGACGCGCACGATAAGGTCATCGGGCCGCATGTCGGGCTGGGCCACGTCGGCCACCTGGAGCACATCCGCCTCGCCAAACTGTTCAAAAATAATCGCTTTCATTGCTTATCCTTCAGGTCGCTTTCGTGTGACACGGCCAATGTGGCTTGCGCAATCGCCGAGGCGGTGATCGCGGCGGGAAATCCGACGTAGAACGCCAGGTGCGTGATGGCGGCCGACAGCTCATCCTGTGTCAGCCCATTGCCAACGGCGCGGCGCAGGTGCGCGGGCAATTCATCCGTATGCCCCGCGGCAATCAAGGCGGCCACGGTAATCAGGCTGCGGTCTCGCGGCGCCAACGCGGGGTCGCTCCAGATATCGGGGTAAAGCGTGTTGTCGACGAAGGCCGACAGCGCCGGGGTGAATGCACGCGCGGCTTCGCGCGGATGGCTGAAATCGATATTCGACATGGTGTGCTCCTGGTTCAAGCCTGGCTGATGAATTTGTGCGTGAGGTAGTACTCGATGCCTTCCACGCCGCCCTCCGAACCGTGTCCGCTTTCCTTCATACCGCCGAAGGGCAGTTCCGTGGCCACGATGCGGTATTGATTGATGCCGATCATTCCGGCTTCCAGGCCGTCGGCCACGTCTATCGCCGTACGGGCATTGCTGGTGAACGCATAGGCAGACAAGCCATAAGGCAGCCGATTGGCTTCTTGCAACCCGTCCGCCAGTTCATCAAAAGTCATCAGCACCGCAATCGGGCCGAACGGCTCTTCGTGCATGATCTTGGCATGCATCGGCACATCGGCCAGCACCGTCGGTTCGAAGAAGTAGCCCGCGCCGTCGATGGGCTTGCCCCCGGCCAATACCGTGGCGCCGCATGCCACCGCGTCAGCAATCAACGCCTGCATCTTCTCCAACTGGCGCGGGTTCGCCAACGGCCCCACTTGCGTATCCGGATCAAGCCCGTTGCCGACCTTCAGGGCGCGGGTAGCCTCGACGAAATGTTCACGGAATTCGTCATAGACGCCGCGCTGGACTAAAAAGCGCGTGGACGAAATGCAGACTTGGCCGGTGCCACGGAAGCGGTTGGCGGCGCCCTCGACCGCGGCGCGCTGGACATCGGCATCGTCGAACACCAGCACCGGCCCATGTCCACCAAGTTCCAGCGTGATGGGCTTCACGCCCTCGGCGGCACGCGCCGACAACAAGCGGCCGATGGGGACGGAGCCAGTGAAGGTCACCTTGCGGATCACCGGCGACGCAATCAGATGCCGCGACACGTCGTCCGGCACGCCGAAGACGACTTGCAGCACCCCTTTGGGCAAGCCGGCATCGTCCAGGGCGCGAGCCAGCGCCAGCGCGGTGGCCGGGCTCTCTTCACCGGGTTTGATGATGACGCTGCAACCGGCTGCTAGGGCGGCGGCAAGTTTGCGCGCCGGCGTGATCGCGGGAAAATTCCAGGGCGTGAACGCGGCCACCGGGCCAATTGCCTGCCGCTTGACCAGTTGCTGCACGCCGGGGCGATTGGCGGGCACGACGCGGCCGTCAATCCGCTTGGCTTCTTCGGCAAACCATTCGAAATACTCGGCGGCGCGCAACACTTCATCACGGCTTTCAGCCAAGGGCTTGCCCTCTTCAAGCGTCATCAGCGTGGCAATGTGCTCGGCACGTTCGCGCATCAATTCCGCCCCGCGCTTGAGAACACGAGCGCGCTCGTTGGGCACCGTCGTGCGCCAGGCATTGAAGGCCGGCTGCGTCGCGGCAAGCGCGCGATCCAGATCCGCCGTCGTCGCAAGCGGCACACGGCCCAGTTCCTGACGTGTGGCGGGATTCACCACGCCGGCCGTGTCGCGTTCGCCAGCGCCTATCCATTCGCCGTTGATGAAGAGGTAAAGCGGGTCATAGTTGCCGTTCATGGTTGCAAACTCCGATAAGATTGTTGGTGACCTTGGAACGGAGTCTAGGCGTGAGCGGCGCGCGGATTTAGCCCCTTGCGGAAGAATGACTTTCCCTTCCAGAGGAAAAGTCGCACGAACACAATGGGCCCACGATGGACAAGCTATACAACATGTCGGTTTTTGCGAAAGTGGTGGAGATGGGCAGTTTCACTGCCGTGGCCAACCATCTTTCCACCACGGTCGGCAACATTTCGCGCGCCGTCACGGTGCTGGAAGAAGGCCTGAATGCCCGGCTGATTCAGCGCTCCACCCGCCGCCTGGTCGTCACCGATGTGGGGCACCGCTTCTATGACCGCTGCATCGCGATCCTGGGCGACGTCGAGCAAGCCGAAGCCGAGGCGGGGCATGCAACGGTGTCGCCACGCGGCGTATTGCGCGTTCACGCCGTACCCGGCTTGGGGCGCACGCTGGTCGCCCGCGCAGCCTTGGCGTATAGAAAGACCTACCCCGACGTCTCGGTGGACCTGCTTCTGTCGCAGCGCATGCCGAATCTGCTTGAAGAACAGCTTGATGTCGGCATCGTGATCGCGCGCGCCTTGCCGGACTCCACCTACGTCAGCCAGAAGATTGGCGTCAGCCACTGCGTCTTGGCGGCATCGCCTGAGTACCTGGCACAACATCCCCCGGTGCACACCCCCGAGGACCTTGCTCAGCACACTTGCTTGTTGTTGACCACGGTGGACTATGCCCCGGACGAATGGCATCTGGAAGGCGAGAACGGCACGTTCACCCATCGGCCGTCGGGCGGGCATCTTGGCGTAAACGACATGGACGCCATGGCCACCGCGCTGCGCGATGGCGCCGGGATTGGACTGCTGGCGGGGTTCTCGGCGATCGAGGATCTGCGCCGAGGCACGCTGGTGCGGGTATTGCCCGGGTACTACACGAACCAGCGCAACGTGTATGCGCTGTACCCGTCGCGTCAGTTTGTCGACGCCAAGATCAAGCTGTTCGTGGACGCGCTGAAGCTCCATGTGGGCGAGCAGCTTGCGGGCTATGCCGCTGAGCTGGGCATCACGGCGAAAGAGACGGGCTGAAGGGATCAGCGTTTGGAATTAACGGGAATTAACGTGTCAGAATTAACGTGTCAGACTACGTTGCCGTGCCAGCATGCCTGACGCCTCAACCCTCATCCCCATCTCCATGACCAAACCCAGCATAAGACCACCCGCCCCATACGAAGACGCCGTTACGTTTCAGTTCGGCGATTCGCCCGAACTCGCCGACGAATTGCTCGCGCTGGTTCTGGCGGGCACGAAGACGGCTACTTGCGGCGCGCTGCATCACTTCGACGACGAAGAACCCGTGCCACAAGCGGGCCGGCGCGATGTCGTGCTGGATGGCCAGGGTCGCCCCGCCTGCGTCATCGAAACCACCGGCGTGTTGATCCAGCGCTTCGACCAAGTCGACGAAGCCTTCGCGCTGGCTGAAGGCGAGGGCCCGTACCCCGTTTGGCGCGACGCGCACATTGCCTACTTCGAACGCAACGGCGGGTATGCGCCGGACATGATGCTGGTGTGCGAACGCTTCCGCGTCGTAGAGGTCTATGCGCGATAGAACCTGTTTGACTTCTGGCGCACGCCGCCCGGCGATGGCGCCAACCCGTTTCAGGAGATGGGAAACATGGTGCGCGAGTACGGGAGCTTGGCGAATTGGCGTTTCAGCGGTCGGCTGCCGGCCGCATTGGTCATCGTAGGTCTGTTGAATGGTTGTTCCATGTCTTCCGGGCTGTGCGATGCATTCGGTCCCAGCAAACGCGCGTCGATCGAGGTGCCGCAAAGCGCGACGGTCGAGGAAGTGTTCGCGTGTATCGACCAAGAGACCATCGGGAATAAAGACCGTGCCCCGCTTTTCGATAGTGGCTACGCGATCCGGGATACCAGGACGGGAGTGCTTGAGACCGAGCACTACGGCACGCCAAACACGAGCGGCTTTCGTCTGAGGGCCGAGATGTCAAAGCAAGCGTCCCGGCTGGATCTTTCATTGCGAGGCGCGGGGGCCTATTGCTCGGATCTGGGCGTCGATAATGAAATGACGCGGCTGGCGTCAGACGTGGCCAGTTGCCTTCAGCGTTGAAGGCAAGGTGGCGAATTGCAGTCTGACACCTGGAGTCGACCTCGTGCCGTTCACCACGCACTCAGTCCGGCTTCCCGTCATGTTCGCCCAGCGGCCTGGCGGGCCAGTCTTCCCAACGGTTCACGCGGGTACGTTCATACGCTTCGTCGACCGGGCAACAACCTGACGTGATGAATGCCGATGCGTGTAATGCCGAGTGCCGCGGAAAGCGGTGCGTCCAGCGCCATGGGTTCGGTACGACTTCAACCATCCGTCGATACCGTAGTCGCCTCCCACGCTTGAAACTCGTCTTCCAACGCAGCATGCTTGGCTCGCACCAGCATCAACGCGTCGCTGCCCAGCAATAGATGTGCCGGAGGATCGTCAGCCTCGATCGCTGCAAGCATCGCACGGGCGGCCTTCACCGGGTCGCCAAGCTGCTTGCCGCTTTTCTCTTCACGCGCCTGCCGGATGGGGTCGAAGATGGTGTCGTAGTCCGGGATGGAACGCGGGGTGCGTGTCATTGAACGGCCGGCCCAGTCGGTACGGAATGAACCCGGCGCCACGGCGGTGACGGCGATGCCCAAGGGTTTGACCTCTTTGCCGAGGGTCTCCGAAATGCCTTCCAGCGCGAATTTGCTGCCGCAGTAATAGGCGATGCCCGGCATGGTGAGGTGTCCGCCCATGGACGTGATGTTCAGGATGTGGCCACATCGGCGCGCGCGCAGGTAGGGCAGCACGGCCTTCATCATGGCGACGGCGCCGAACACGTTCACGTCGAACTGCCGGCGCATCTCCGATAGCGACGACTCTTCCAGCACGCCCTCGTGCCCATAGCCCGCGTTGTTGACCAGAACGTCGATGGGTCCGACGCTGGTTTCGATTTCCGATACGACGTCGTCAATGCGATCGAAGTGGGTGACGTCCAGCACGCGCCCATAGGCCGCATCGGCAAGCGATTCGAAATCGCGCTTTGCCTCGTCGCTTCTTACGGTGCCCACCACGGTATGGCCGGCGGCCAGCGCTTCTTGCGCCAGCGCGCGGCCGAATCCGCTGCTGACTCCGGTGATCAGAAATATCTTGCTCAACGCCATGATGCGTCTCCAGAATACGAAAGAGAGACTGCATACTATTCTTGCGGCAGACGACTTATCAGCCAAAATTCGCTGAATTTCTTGCATAAAGCTATGAGCCATGACTACACCCCGAATCAGGATTCGGCCACACTGCCCGATACGCGAAAGCGCACGGTCGCGCTGCTGCGCGACTTGGCGCCCACGGAAGGCTATAACCTGACCGCGCTGCCCAGCGTGCGTATCCTGCGTTCCGACCGTGCGCTTTCGCGCACCCCGGTTTTGTATGACCCAGGCATCGTGATCGTGTGCCAAGGACGTAAGCGCGGGTACTTTGGCGGGCAGCTGTACCAGTACGACGCGGATCATTATCTTGCCGTCTCGGTGCCGGTTCCCTTCAGCATGGAAACCGATGCCACGCCGGACCGCCCGTTGCTAGCGCTGTATCTGCATCTTGATTTCACGGTGGCTGCCGAGCTGGCCGCGCAGATCGGCAACACAGGCATGGGCGATGGGGCAGACGTGCCTCAAAGCATGATGTCGACGCGGATGGACGACAGGATGCATGCCTCGGTGCTGCGCTTTCTTGAAGCCATGCACCGGCCAATCGAAGCCGCCGTGCTGGGACCGGGCCTGCTGCGCGAACTGTACTTCCGCGTGCTGACCGGGCCACAGGGCGGCGCGCTGCGAGAGGCGCTGGCGATGCGAGGACAGTTTGGCAGGATAGGGATGTCGCTACGGCAGATTCATGCCGACTACGCCAAGCCGCTTGATGTGACGCAGCTTGCCCACAAGGCGGGCATGAGCGTGCCCAGCTTCCACAGCCATTTCAAGGCGGTTACGCAGGTGTCGCCGATGCAGTACGTGAAGTCGACGCGACTGCATCAGGCCAGGTTGTTGATGGTGCGCCAGGACTTGACGGCGGAAGCGGCGGGCCATGCCGTGGGCTACACGAGCCCATCGCAATTCAGCCGGGAATTCAAGCGGCTGTTCGGCTTGACGCCCGCAGCCGAAGCGAAACGCATGCGTGAAAGTTTCGCGATACCGGCGTCGTTTGCCGACGCCACGTATGTGTCGTCGCACTGACGCTGGCGCTAGAGCCTATCCAGGCGCTTGGGGTTGAACGCCCACTGATGGGTCTCGTCCGCCGTGCATTGGATGACGGTCTTGAGGTGTCGACTGGGGCCGATGTCCTTCAACTTGATCTCCCCGTTGCACACCGGGCAGTCTCCCCCCAGCGTGGTGAGAGAGATGCGGCCCGCCTTGTCGGCTTCTAAGTTGAAGGCGCCCACTAAGCGGACGAAGCCCTTGCGCATCAAGCCACGCCCGACGAGGAAGGCGATGCCACTTGGAATGAACAGCCAGAACCACCAGACGCCCCATCTGAAGACTATATCGCCGATTGTCATCAGCACGCCGGCCGCGCCAAGCGCCGTGAGCCAACCCCGCTTGATTGGGCGGCCGGCCAGCGTCAGGGGAATGACATCGGTTCGAACGAGTTCGGGTTGATCCCAGCCGCCTTCCTTGGATAGCGGCTTTTGCGGCTCGTTCCAGCCGCCGTCCTTCGGTAGCGGCTGTTGCGGCTGAGCCGCGGGGAAAGTTTGATCAGTATTGAAGTCGCCAAGGGGCGGAAGTTTGCTGGGCTCGGAAAAGCCGGACAAGGTCTTGGTGCATTCGTCGCAAAGACGGCCACGGCCGCGATGCGCGGCCCCACAAGTTTCGCAATGCACGCGCGCTTCCTCGCGAATGATGACAACGGCCAAAAGGATACAACTGATTGGGGGATTCAATCGACGGTAGGCGGCGAGGCGGTCTGGCGAGGCGCTTGGCGGCGTGTTTGTCGGACAAGCATTTCCGTACACTTTACGTTCCACATCACGGGTAGCCGCGCATGCCACCAAGCCCCCTGGAAAGCCAGCTTGCCTTCCTACGTGAAATCGACAGGCTCAAGACCGTCGTGCGGCAATCCCCGTTGCTAGACCGCAGCAGAAAGGAAAACTCAGCCGAGCATTCCTGGCACCTGGCGATGTATGCCCTGATCCTAGAAAGCGGCGTGTCTCTTGAACAGGTGCTCGCACGGTATGGGCCTGCCATCCAAAGGGGCGCGCCCCGGCTATGGGAAGAATGCGAGAGGTGGGTGAGGCGGCATTTTCAGCTGCGAACAAACGCAAGCAGCAATTGATAATCGCCCTGGTCGGCTGCGCGCAGCGCGTCGAGATAGCGAGTCCGAGCGTCGGAGGCGTTCACAAGATTTCCAGCGCCGCCCCAGGAAAACTGCGGTTGCCCCAGGCTGCGTAGAAGAGCGTCAGCCATCATTCGGGAATGCCGCCCGTTGCCGTTGGGGAACGGGTGAATCCAGACCAGGTCGCGGTGAAAGCGGGCGGCGATTTCGTCAGGGGGATAAGAGCCATGCTCGATTCCCCAGCGTGTGTTGGCAAGCAGTTGCGCCAACCGTGTGCTCACCTGCGTCCAGTCACAACCTATATTCTTGTCTGACTGACGAAACGTTCCTGCCCAGGTCCAGGTCTGGTCAAACATTTTGGAATGGAGCGTTCGGCAGAATCCTTCACTCAGAACATCTTGCGAGCGAGCCCGTTTCAACCAGCGCATCGCTCGCAACAAGTTTTCCTGCTCCCAGTCATTCAAGTCGCCCTTGGTGGCAAGGTGCTCCGGAATGAGGCCCGCCTGTTCATCGGGGTCCAGTGGTGTCTGGCCATCTTGATAGTCAAGATCTAGCGCCATAGCGCGGACCATCGGCCCCGTAGCAGTTCATCGGTTCTTCGCTCTACTTGTTTACGAAGTCGACCCTCCGTTGGGCGTTGGTCTTCGAGGCCCATGGTGTGCGCAACGCCGCCAACCTCTTCAAGTGCGACCGCGCGGGCGCGCTCTTGAACCATATCCGTGAGCGGCTTGCGCGGCACCAGGGCATAAACAAGTTCACAATCAAGTCCGTCCGCCAGCTTGCGGAGTTGCCCTAGCGTGATGCGTTCGTCGGCTTCCGCCTGTTCTGATTTATGCAGGGTCGGTGCCGAAATGCCCAGACGTTGGGCTTGCTGCCGCTGACTTAAGCCGAGCGATTCCCGGATCAGCTTCAGCCAACCGCTAGCAGGCGCTTTTCGCGTCAGCAGATTGGCATAACCAGAAAGAGCCGCCTGCAGTTGTTCCAGGCGAAGTTGGTTGAGTTCGGGAGACATTTGCTAGCCTATAGGCTTTCATAAGTTATAAAAATATTAGCCTATAGTGCAGCATAATTGCAAAATTTGTTAGCCTATAGTGCAACAAAATAGCTGCTTTTGCTGCACTATAGGCTAACGGTGGAGGTTTGACGATGAACGGTCCCTGCTCATCCCCACGCCTCCCACACCCGTCCCACCAAAAAACAAGGGCCGCAAATCTGCGGCCCTTGCTCATTTCCTACCTGCCTGAATCAATCAGGCCTTGCGCACCTGCGCGATCAGCGCGTCCAGTTGCGTCAGCATCAGGTCGATTTCTTCGGCCGTCACGTTCAGCGCCGGCATGAAGCGCAGCAGGTTCGGGCGCGGGGCGTTCAGCAGCAGGCCTTGGGGGTTTTGGTTGCGGGCGGCTTCGACGATGGCGGGGCCGTCGTCTCGGTCCATGATCAAGGCGCGCAGCAGGCCTTGGCCGCGCTCGCCCTTCATGCCGTACTTGGCCGACAGGGCCAGCAGACCTTCGGACAACTGCTTGGAACGCGCGTTGACGGCGTCCATGAAGCCCGGGGCAGCCAGTGTGTCGAACACGGCCACGCCCACGGCGGTGGTCAGCGGGTTGCCGTTGTACGTGCCGCCCTGGTCGCCGTGCGAGAACACGCAGGCGTCCTGGCGGGCCAGCAGCGCGGCCAGCGGCACGCCGCCGCCGATGCCCTTGGCCAGCGTCATGATGTCGGGCGTGACGTCGGAATGCTGGTAGGCGAACATCTTGCCGGTGCGGCCCATGCCGGTCTGGACTTCGTCCACGATCAGCAGCAGTTGGTTCTCGTCGGCCAGCTTGCGCAGGCCTTGCATGAACTCTTTGGTAGCGGGGATGACGCCGCCTTCGCCCTGCACCGGTTCCAGCATGATGGCGACGGTCTTGTCGTCGATCAGCTTTTTCACGGATTCCAGGTCGTTCAGTTCCGCCTTGGGGAAGCCTTCCACTTGCGGGGCGAACATCTTGTCCCAGCCCGGCTTGCCCGATGCGGACATCGTGGCCAGCGTGCGGCCGTGGAAGCCGTGGTTCATGGTGATGATCTTGTAGGCGCCGTTCTTCTTGACCTGGCCCCACTTGCGCGCCAGCTTGATGGCGCCTTCGTTGGCTTCGCCGCCGCTGTTGGCGAAGAAGACGCGGTCAAAGCAGGACGCGCCGGTCAGGCGTTGGGCCAGCTCGATCGAGGGGATGTTGTAGAACGCCGGCGACGGGTTCATCAGCTTTTGCGACTGTTCAACCAGCGCGCGCTGCATTTCCGGGGCCGAGTGGCCCAGCGTGTTCACGGCCCAGCCCTGCACGAAGTCCAGATATCGCTTGCCCGCGTGATCCTCCAGCCAGGATCCCTTGCCGCTGACGAACACGAGGTCCGGGCGGGAAGTGATATCCATGAGGGTGTTGACGTTGAACTGGCTGAATTCCATGGCGGTTCCTGCGGGGGGTAAGGACAGCGGTGAAGGAAGAAGTTCGCGGCGGAAAGCGCGAAAAGGCAAATGTAGCACCGACAGAGGGATGCTATCGTGACGCACCCCCCGCCGAATCGCCCCGGGCCGCCTCACAAGGGCCGCCTGATCGGGCGCTCTATTTTATGAGCAGTGGCGCGCCCTGCGCGCGCACTCCGTTGTCGCTTTTTACTGACCAATCATGAAACGTATCCTTTCCAGTCTTGCCGCTGGCCTGACGCTGGCGGCGGCCAGCGCCACGGCGCACGCCGAGTTTCCCGACCGCCCCATCCGCCTGGTGGTGCCTTTCCCGCCCGGGCAGGCCACCGACATCTTTGCCCGCGCCCTGGCTGAAAAGCTGGGCGCCGCCGTCAAGCAACCGATCGTGGTGGAAAACCGCGCGGGCGCCGGCAGCAACATCGGCATGGAGCAGGCCGCCCGCGCCACGCCGGACGGCTACACGCTGGTCATCGCGGGCAGCGCGGCAGCGGTCAACCAGACGCTCTACAAGAACATCAAGTACAGCCTGACGCAGGATTTCGCGCCGGTCTCGGGCGTGTTTTCGGTGCCACTGATGTTCCTGGCCACGCCGGCCTCGGGCATTACCTCGCTTAAGCAACTGGTGACCCAGGCGCGCGCCAATCCGGGTGAACTGGCGTATGCCAGCGCCGGCATCGGCGGCACGCAGCACTTGTCGGCCGAGATGTTCAAGGCGGCTGCCGATATTGATATCCGCCACATTCCGTACAAGGGCAGTGGCCCGGCGCAAGCGGACTTCCTGGGGCACCAGGTGCCGCTGATGGTGGACTCCGTTACGGCCGGCCTGCCGCACGTGCAAAGCAAGAAGGCCGTGGCGCTGGCGGTCACCACCGCCAAGCGCCTGCCGCAATTGCCGGACGTGCCGACGGTGGCGGAATCCGGCTACCCGGGTTTTGAAGCCATCGGCTGGGCCGCCGTGCTGGCCCCGCGCGACACGCCGCCCGAGGTGACCAACTACCTGAGCCAGCAGATCAGCGCGGCGCTCAACACCCCGGAAATGCAGAAGTTCCTGCGCGACCGAGGCGCCGAGCCGATGCCGCTGACGCCTGAGGCCACCGGCAAGTTCATTGCCGCTGAAGTGGACAAGTGGGGCCGCGCGGTCAAGCAGTCCGGCGCGCAAGTGGACTAAGCGTCCAGGCGTTGCCAGGAAGCCGTCCCGGGGTCTGTTCATATCCCGGGGCGGCTTTTTTATTTCCCGATGCCTTCAGCCACCCAGGTCAAGTTGCCGGCTGAAGGTCGGGTGATCTTTCACGTTGCTTGACGCTTCCAGATCAGCCCGGCGGCCAGTGCAAGCGCCGCGCCGATGGCCACCGAGGCCACCGCAAAACCAAGTCGGACGTCCTGGGCACTGGCGCCATCAGGCGCGATGGCGATGAACAATCCGCCGACCATGGCGACGCTTACGGCGGCGCTGATCTGCAGGGTGGCGGTTACCAGGCCCGACGCCAAACCCGCCCAACGTGTTTCGACCTGGTCCACGTTCAAGCGCACCAGTGCAGGAAGCGCAATGCCTTGCCCGGCGCCGATCAGGAACAAGGGCAGCGGGAGCCAGGACGCCACACCGGCAACGGCCAAGGCGGCAACCATGATCAGGCCGAACACCTCCAGCATCATGCCCACTGCGGCGGTACGTGAACCTATTCGCCGGACGATATGCGGGCTGCACAGCGGCCCAAGGAAGAAGCCGATACCAAGCGGCAGGACCGCCAGACCGGCCGTCAGGGCATCGTGTCCCAGGCCGCTCTGCTCGTACACCGCGAACACGAAGAAGAACGCGGCTAGCGCATAGAAGAAGAACGTGGATGCCAGGCTGCGCCGCAGCCCGCGCCCGACCAACAGCGAGGGCAGGACCAAGGGCGTTCGGCCCGCAAGTTCCTGTGCTTTTTCGTAGCGCCAGAAGAGCCACAGCAAGGGCATGCTCAAGATCAGCAGCGCCACGCACCATACTGGCCAGTGACGCTCGCGCCCTTCGATAAGCGGCACCACAAACGCCAGCAAGCCAGCCGCCAGCAACAGCGCCCCGGGCACGTCCAAACGCGCCGAACGCTCGGCTCGGCTTTCACGCAGCAACAACAGCGCTGCGGGAACGGCAAGCACGATGATGGGAAGGTTGATCAGAAAAACGCTACGCCAACCCAGTCCCCATGGGCTGGTCGACACCAGCACGCCGCCCAGCAATTGACCGCCCACGGAAGCCAAGCCGAATGTCGCGCCATAGAGACTTAGCGCGCGGTTCTTTTCGCTGGCCGGAAAGAGGGCGTGTATGGACGCCAATGATTGCGGCGCCATGATCGCCGCCGATATCCCTTGCAGCAAGCGGCCGACAATAAGCAGGTCCGGCGATGGCGCCAGGCCGCACAACGCCGAAGCGACGCCAAAACCAAGCATGCCGCTCACGAACACGCGCTTTCGGCCATAGAGATCGCCCAAGCGCCCGCCCAGGATCAACGTGACAGCATAGGACGCGGCATAGACCGAGATCACCAGTTGCGAGACATCCGACGTGGCTTGCAGGCCCACGCGGATCGCAGGCAGCGCTACGTTGACGATGAAGAAATCCAGGGGCGGCAAGAGGGTGCCGGTCAGGAGGACAAGCAAGGCAAGCCAACGGCGCGAGTCAGGGGCATAGACCACCACGGGCAAAGCTTGGTTATTCATGGCTAGAGGTTCCAGACCAGACCGCCCGAAGTTCGAGAAATAGTGCGTCCACGGGCGGCGCGGTCGATGTCGGCATCGACGATTGAGCGGCATCATGACACCCTCAATGTTGTTTGCTAACCGCCATTTCTGCATATTTTTCGTGCATTTTTGCACGCGAAGGTGTGCCGCTGAATGAAGCGACGTTCGCCTCTTCCTGGTGCGGTTCATGCCCGCATCCGGCGCATGGCGCGCACTACATCGGGGCAACGTCCAAGCGCTTGGTGCCGCGCTCCCGGCGCGCGCGGAATGGCACGGAACTTGCTTTTCCAGCTTTGTATACCGAATTGGTGTGCAACGCGTTGACCCGCCCTGGGCGACGCGCGCCCTGGAGAGTCCCCTCATGAACCGCAGAACCCTGTTGTTGTCCCTTTGCACCGCCGCCAGCCTGCTGGCCGCGCCGCTGACGCATGCCGACACGCTGGACGATATCGTCAAAGCCGGCACCATCAAGATCGCCGTGCCGCAGGATTTCCCGCCCTTCGGTTCGGTGGGCGCCGACATGAAGCCGCTGGGCTATGACATCGATACGGCAGCACTGATCGCCAAGCAACTGGGCGTGAAGCTGGAGCTGGTGCCGGTCACCAGCGCCAACCGTGTGCCGTACTTGCAGACCCGCAAGGTGGATCTGGTGATCTCCAGCCTGGGCAAGAATGCGGAACGCGAGAAGGCCATCGACTTTTCGGATGCCTATGCGCCGTTCTTCAATGGCGTGTTTGGTCCGGCGGACCTGAAGGTATCGTCCGCGGCCGACCTGGCCGGCAAGACCATCGGTGTCACGCGCGGCGCGGTGGAAGATATCGAGCTGTCGAAGATTGCGCCGGCAACCGCCACCCTCAAGCGCTATGAAGACAACAACGGCACCATCACGGCCTTCCTGTCAGGCCAGGTGCCGATGATCGCCACCGGCAACGTGGTTGCCGCCGCCATTCTGGCGCGCAACCCGGCCAAGAAGCCCGAAACGAAATTCCTGATCAAGAACTCGCCTTGCTACATCGGCATGAACAAGGACGAGCCCAAGCTGCGCGCCAAGGTCAACGACATCCTGGCCGCCGCCAAGCGCGACGGCTCGCTGTCGGCGATCTCGCAGAAGTGGCTGGGGGCCGAGCTGCCCAAGGACCTGTAAGTCCGGAAGGCGGCCATCATGGCTTATCAATACGACTTCGCGTCGGTGTTCGACTACACGCCGGTGCTCATCAAGGGCATCGGCGTCACGATCGAACTGATTGCCTTCGGCGCGGTGGCGGGCGTGGCGCTGGGCATCGCCTGCGCCTGGGTCCGCACGCAGGGGCCGCGCGCGCTGCGCGCCCCCGTGACGGCCTATGTCGAGGTCATCCGCAACACGCCGTTCCTGATCCAGTTGTTCTTCGTCTTCTTCGGCTTGCCGTCGCTGGGCATACAACTGGGCGAAATGCAGGCCGCCTGCCTGGCGATGGCCTTGAACCTGGGCGCCTACAGCACCGAGATCATCCGCGCCGGTATCGATGCCACCCCCAAAGGGCAGTACGAGGCCGGCGCCAGCCTGGCGATGACGCGCTTTCAGGTGTTCCGGCACGTGGTGCTGAAACCCGCGTTGCAACGCATCTGGCCCGCACTGTCGTCGCAGATCGTGATCGTGATGCTGGGCTCGGCGGTGTGTTCGCAGATTGCGGCTGAAGACCTGACCTTTGCCGCCAACTTCATCCAGTCGCGCAACTTCCGCGCGTTCGAGGTGTACCTGGTTACCACCGGCATCTATCTGGCCCTGGCCATCGTCTTGCGCCAATTGCTGCGCATGACGGGCCGGCGTCTGTTTCGCAAGGCGGCGCGATGATTGAATTTTCAATGTGGGACATCGTCCGCAACCTGCTGTTGGCCGCGCGCTGGACGGTGGTGCTGTCGCTGGTGGCGTTCGCGGGCGGCGCGCTGATGGGCGTGCTGGCGCTGATGATGCGCACGTCTCGCGTGGCGCTGATGCGGCGAGCCAGTTGGGCGTACATCGAACTGTTCCAGGGCACGCCGCTGCTGATGCAACTGTTCCTGGCGTTCTTCGGCCTGTCGTTGCTGGGCCTGGAAGTGCCGCCGTGGCTGGCCGCGGGCGCGGCGCTGACGCTGTGGTCGGGCGCGTTCCTGGCCGAGATCTGGCGCGGCTGCGTGGAAGCGATTCCGAAAGGCCAGTGGGAAGCGTCCGCCAGCCTGGCGCTGGGCTACGTGCAGCAGATGCGCTACGTGGTGCTGCCGCAGGCGCTGCGCATTGCCATTGCGCCCACCGTCGGCTTCGCCGTGCAGATCGTCAAGAGCACCGCGCTGACCTCCATCATCGGGTTCACAGAGCTGTCCAAGGCCAGCACGGTGATCACCAACGCCACGTTCAGTCCCTTCACCGTCTATGCCTGCGCCGCGCTGATCTACTTCGCGCTGTGCTGGCCCCTGTCGCGCCTCAGCCTCCGGCTGGAAAGGAAGTTGCATGCCCCTCATCGCCCTTGAAGACGTCCGCAAGAAATTCGGCGACAACGAAGTCCTGAAGGGGGTGACGCTGCGCGTCGAACCCGGTGAGGTCATCGCCATCATCGGCAAGAGCGGCTCGGGCAAGAGCACGCTTTTGCGCTGCGTGAACGGGCTGGAACAGATTGACGGCGGCGCCATCATGGTGGCCGACGCGCAACTGGGCGACGATGAACTGCGGCTGCGCGCGCTGCGGCTCAAGGTGGGCATGATCTTTCAGCAATTCAACCTGTTCCCGCACCTGACGGTGGGGCGCAACGTGATGCTGTCGCCCATGGTGGCCAAGCGCATGCCGGAGGCGGAAGCGGCCGACATGGCGCGCGCCATGCTGACGCGCGTGGGGCTGGCGCACAAGTTCGATGCGTGGCCCGAGGAACTGTCGGGCGGGCAGCAGCAGCGCGTGGCGATTGCCCGCGCGCTGGCGATGCAGCCCTTGGCCTTGCTGTGCGACGAGATCACGTCGGCGCTGGACCCGGAACTGGTCAACGAAGTGCTGGCGGTGGTGCGCGAACTGGCCGCCGATGGCATGACGCTGCTGATGGTCACGCACGAAATGCGTTTTGCGCGCGAAGTGTGCAACCGCGTCGTCTTCATGCATCAGGGTCGCGTGCATGAGATTGGCCCGCCGGAGGAATTGTTCACGGCGCCCGCCACCCCCGAATTGCGCCAATTCCTGGGGATGACGAACCTTTGATCAGTCGTGCGGCGTTGATCGTTGAGCGCTGAACGCTGAACCCCGAACTTTAAGCGCTGAACGTCGAACGATGTCCGGCGGCGATCAGCGCGAAAAGCCGCGCGCCGCGATCTCCCAGATGTCTTGCACCACGCCGTCGCGCACCACCACCAAGCCGTCATGCAGGTTGAAGGTCGGGTCCACATGCGAGGGCACCAGACGCAACACATCACCCAGCGCGGGCGCCTGCGCGCCGGGCGCCACGCTCACCACGCCGTGCTCGTCGTTGATGGCGGCATAGGTCAGGCCGTCCACGCCGAAGACCGCGGGCGGACCGCATTCGGCGGTGGTGGATTTCAGGCCCGCGTCCAGGATCACGCGCTCGGGCGCGGGCACGCTCATCACGGTGGACAGCACGAACAGGCTGTTCTGGAAGCGGAGCGGGCCGTCCCACTCATTGGCGCCGTAGTCGCCGTCCATGAAAGCATAGGACCCCGCTTGCAGTTCCGTGTAGACGCCGCTTGCCGCGTCGAATTCCGCGCTGCCCGTGCCGCCGCCCGTGATGACGTCGCAGGCGATGCCGCTTTCCCGCAGCAGTTGCGCGTAGGACGCCGCAATGCGCGCCGCCTGCCGACACACCTGGGCGCGTTCTTCGCGCGTGCGGGCGTGTTGCACCGAGCCGTGGTAGGCCTGCAAGCCCACGAAATTCACGCCAGGCAGGTCGCGCGCCTGCTGCGCCAGGGCCAGCACCAAGGCGTCGTCCGACACGCCGCAGCGGCCTTGCCCGACGTCAACTTCCACCAGCACGTCGATCTCGGCCCCGGCATGCACCATGGCTTGGGAAATGTCCGCCAAGTTCTTTGCGTTGTCCACGCAAACGCTCATCTTGGCGATGCGCGCCAGTTGACCCAGCAAGGCCAGCTTGGGCAGCCCGACCACTTCGTTGCTGATGTGGATGTCATGGATGCCGGCGGCCACGAAGGGCAGGGCTTCGCTGACTTTCTGGCAGCAGATGCCGCGCGCGCCCAGGGCCAGTTGGCGCAGGGCGATCTCGGGGCATTTGTGCGCCTTGGCGTGCGGGCGCAATGCGACGTCGTGACGGTCGGCCCAGGCCTGCATGGCGCGCAGGTTGGCCTCGAACGGCGCCAGATCCAGCACCAGGCTGGGGGTGTCGACGCGGGCCAAGGGATCGCCGGGTTGCGCGGCCGGGGGCAGCGCTATGCCGCGTATGACTTCCTGGGACATCGGGGTAACTCCGTTATCTACAGCGCGTGGGATGTAACCGTGGGGCAGGACGCCATAACCAAAGGACGACCATCCATAACCAAAGGGTTCATTGACCCCCAGGTAAACGATAGCTCCGTAACCATTGGCTACGCATGCCCCGCATGCCAGAATTTCAACATGAAAACGGCCCCCAAGGGGAGGCCCATTTTTGCGCCGTGGCGGCGCTTTTCCTGAACCGCCCGATGCAGGAATGACAAGACGATTTTCGTCACACGAACCCTACCCAACAACACCCGGAGAAGCACGCATGAAACTCAAACACTGGATCACCGCCCTGACCGTCGCGGTTGCCGCGGTCGGCACCGTGGGTACCGCACAGGCCCAGCAGTTCTTCCGCATTGGCACGGGCGGCACGGCCGGCACGTACTACCCCATCGGCGGCATCATCGCCAACGCCGTGTCGCAGCCGGGCAAGCTCGTCGCCACGGCGGTGGCTTCCAACGGTTCGGTGGCCAACATCAACGGCATCCTGGGCGGCTCGTTCGAAGCCGGCTTCACGCAGTCGGACGTAGCGTTCTGGGCCTACAGCGGCACCGGCACCTTCGAAGGCAAGCCCAAGGCGCAAGACCTGCGCCTGATCGCAACCCTGTACCCGGAAAGCATCCACCTGGTGACGCGCAAGGGCGCGGGCATCAAGAGCGTGGCCGACCTGAAGGGCAAGCGCGTGTCGATGGACGAACCGGGCTCGGGCACGCTGGTTGACGTGCGCCTGATCCTGGGCGCCTACGGCATGACCGACAAGGACATCAAGGCCGAATACCTGAAGCCCAACCAAGCCGGCGACAAGCTCAAGGACGGCGGCCTGGATGCGTTCTTCTTCGTGGGCGGGGCACCGGCCGGCGCCATCGCCGAACTGGCCTCCAGCGGCGGCGGTATCGAAATCGTGCCGCTGGTCGGCCCGGAAATTGACGCGCTGCGCGCCAAGCAGGAGTTCTTCACGCCTGACACCATCGCCGCCAACACCTATCAGAACGTGGGCGAAGTGAAGACCATCTCGGTCAACGCGCAAATGGTCACGTCGGCCAAGCAGTCCGAACAGGTCGTGTACGACGTCACCAAGGCGCTGTACAGCGACGCCACGCGCAAGACGCTGGACAACGGCCACGCCAAGGGCAAGCTCATCACGCGCGAAAACGCGATCAAGGGCGCCGGCATCCCGTTCCACCCGGGCGCCGAGAAGTTCTACAAGGAAATCGGCCTGCTGAAGTAAGCCCAAGCCGTCCCCCCGACGGCGATACGCCGGCGCGCCGGGTCACCCCGGTGTCGCCCCGGCATTGCGCAGGGCCGCCTAGTGCGGCCCTGTTTGCGGATTCACCTGAGAAATACGTCGATGGAAATAGACCACGAAAAGACCCAGCAACTAGCGGAAAAGTACGATTCCGAAATCCGCTTCCGGCCCCTGGACAAGACCGCCACCTGGATCGTTTCCGGCCTGCTGGTGACGCTCTCGATCTTTCACTACTACACCGCCGGCTTTGGCCTCTTGCGCGAAGCCACCCATCGCGGCGTGCACCTGGCTTTTGTGCTGAGCCTGATTTTCCTGGTGTTCGGCTTTTCAAAGTCGCACTACCAGCGCGAGCCGAAGTCCACGTGGTGGGCGCCGGGCGGCATCCCGCTGTATGACTGGATCATCGCCGTGGCGCTGGCGCTGTCGGTGATGTACATCCCGTACATCTTCGAAGACTTGGCGTTCCGCGTGGGCAATCCGCTGCCCATCGACGTGTTCATGGGGTCGATCCTCTTGATCGGCCTGTTGGAAGCCACGCGCCGCGCCATGGGCTGGCCGTTGCCGATCATCGCCATCGTGTTCATGGCCTACGCCATGTTCGGGCCTTACTTCCCCGGGCTGCTGCAGCACGCCGGCAACACCTGGTCCCAGATCGTCAACCACATGTACCTGACCAGCCAGGGCGTGTATGGCGTGGCGGTCGGCGTGGTGGCCACCTACGTGTTCCACTTCGTGCTGTTCGGCGTGCTGGCCACCCGTATCGGCTTGGGCCAGTTGTTCCTGGACGTGGCCTCGACCGTTGCCGGGCGCTACGCGGGCGGACCCGCCAAGGTGTCGGTGTTCGGCTCGGCCATGTTCGGCATGCTGTCGGGTTCGTCAGTGGCCAACGCGGTCACGGTCGGGTCGCTGACCATTCCCGCCATGATCCGCGTCGGCTACCCCCGGCACTTCGCGGCGGGCGTCGAAGCCGCCAGCAGCACGGGCGGACAGATCACGCCCCCCATCATGGGCGCGGCCGCGTTCCTGATGATCGAGTTCCTGGGCATTCCGTACCAGCAGATTGCGATTGCCGGCGTTTTCCCGGCCTTCCTGTACTTCTTCGGCCTGTTCATGCAGGTGCACTTCGAGGCCAAGCGTGAAGGGCTGCGCGGCCTGACGCCCGAAGAAATGCCGAAGCTGAAGCAGTCGATCAAGATGCGCTGGCCTACGTTGATCCCGCTGGTCCTGCTGATCGGCGTGCTGGCCAGCGGCCGCACGCCTTATCTGGCGGCGTTCGCGGGCATTACGGGCTGCATCCTGGTGGGCTTGCTGAATCCGTATCAGCGCTTGCGCCTGCGCGACCTGTACGAAGCCTTCGAGACCGGCGCCAAGTACGCGCTGGCCGTAGGCGCCGCCGCCGGCACCGTGGGCATCGTCATCGGCGTGGTCACGCTGACCGGCGTGGGCTTCAAGGTGTCGTACATCGTGATCTCGGCGGCGCAGTCCATCGCGGGCGTGGCATCGGTGGTGATCCCGGAAGCCATCGCCAACACGCAATCGCTGACGCTGGTGGCCGCGCTGATCATGACGGGCATCGTCTGCATCCTGATGGGCTGCGGCATTCCCACCACGGCCAACTACCTGATCATGGTGGCGGTGGCCGCCCCCACCCTTGTGCAGTTGGGCGTGCAGCCGATCGCGGCGCACTTCTTCGTGTTCTATTTCGGCATCCTGGCAGACATCACGCCACCGGTGGCACTCGCCGCCTATGCGGCGGCCGGCATGGCGGGCAGCGACCCGTTCAAGACCGGCAACACGGCGTTCAGGCTGGGCATCACCAAGCTGATCGTGCCGTTCGTGTTCGTGTTTTCGCCATCGCTGCTGATTTCGGTGCAGGGCTTTACCTGGTACGACTTCTTCGTGACGCTGATCGGTTGCATGGTGGGCCTGGTGCTGCTGTCGGCCGCGTTCTCGCGCTACATGCTGGTCGGCATGAAGAGCTGGGAACGGTGGGTGTGCACGGTGGGAGCGTTGCTGACGATCGTGCCGGGCGTGGCTAGCGGCTTGATCGGGCTGGCCATCTGCATCCCGGTGTTCATCCGCCAGCTTGCCGGACTGAAGCTGGAGAATGCAGCCAAGGCGGCCTAGCGCGGCACGCCAAAAGCAATCTGGCAAGAGATAAAACAGGGGCGGACTTAGGTGTCCGCCCCTGTTTTTCTTTCGGCCAATCACGCATTTTGTCAGCAAATAAGGGCAGAATGGGGGCCGTCAAACGACAGGGTGACGTCATACAACATTCCGCCTTTTCGCCGGTTGCCCGGCTAAATAAATCAGCGTAAAGTAAAATTCATGTTTGCTGGTCTGCCGATATGCGGGCCGACTGTGCAAACAGGCACAAACTGCGCCATATGTTCGATATCCTGGTTTATCTGTTCGAGAATTACTACACGCCGCAAGCCTGTCCTGCGGCCGATGTGCTCGCTAAGCGGCTTGCCGCTGCCGGTTTCGAGCACGAAGACATCGACGACGCTCTCGGTTGGCTGTATGGCCTGGCCGAGACAACCGAACGATGTGTCGACCTCGCTCAGGCGCCCAACACCGGAACCCGGATCTACACCGACAACGAATACAGCCAGCTCGGCACCGAATCCATCGGCTTCATCGCCTTCCTGGAATCGGCCGGCGTGCTGCCGGCGCCCCTGCGTGAGATCGTCATCGACCGAGGCCTGGCTTCGCCCGAAACGCCCGTGCCGCTTTCCAAGATCAAGATCATTGCCCTCATGGTTCTCTGGAGCCAGGAAGCCGAGATCGACAACCTGGTCCTGGAAGAGCTGCTGGACGAAGAAGGCGTGCGGCTGTTGCACTGACCCGACGCGCAGGCCCTTGCTTTTGCTGTGACCTACGTAGGCCGATTCGCCCCCAGCCCTAGCGGCCCGCTGCACGCGGGTTCGCTTGTGGCCGCGCTGGCCAGTTGGCTGGACGCGCGCGCCCACGGCGGGCGCTGGCTGCTGCGCATGGAAGACGTGGATACGCCCCGCACCGTCGCGGGCGCCGCCGACACCATCATGGCGCAGTTGAACGCGTTGGGCCTGCATTGGGACGGCGACGTCATGTGGCAGTCGCAACGCAACGCCGCTTACCAATCCGCTTTTGACGCCCTGGCCGCACGTGGCCTGATCTACGGCTGCGGCTGCACGCGGCGCGAAATCGCCGATTCCGCACTGCGCGGCCAGACCGCGCCGGGCGCCGACGGCGAGCGACCCTACCCAGGCACCTGCCGTCACGGCTTGCCGCCCGGCCGGCAAGCGCGCGCCTGGCGCTTGCGCGTGCCCGACGGCATCGAACGCTTTGAAGACCGCTGGCTGGGTCCGCAGGAGCAGGACGTGGCAACCGCTGTCGGCGACTTCGCCTTGCGGCGCGCGGACGGCTTGTGGGCGTATCAGCTGGCGGTGGTGGTGGACGACGCCGAGCAGGGCGTCACCGATGTGGTGCGTGGCGCGGACTTGCTCAGTTCCACGGCGCGCCAGCGCGTGCTGGGCCGCCTGCTGGGCTTGCCGCCGCTGCGCTATCTGCATGTGCCGTTGATCCTGGACGCCGCCAGCGGGCTGAAGCTGTCCAAGCAGAATGGCGCCGCCGCCATCGACATCGATACGCCGATGGCCGCGCGGGCCGCCCTGGCCGACGCCTGGCGTGCGCTGGGGTTCGACCCCATTGCCGCGCCGGACCGTGCCGACTTTCTTCGGACGGCCACCGCGCAGTGGGCGCGGCGCTTTCCGCTGCCTTAGCCGCTGATCCACTACAGCGGCTGCAAGTCCTCGCCCAGCATTCGCACCAGCAAGGCTTCGCCGTTCTCGGCCACGCGCAGTTCGCCATAACGCGCAACCTCATAGCGCTTGGCCTGGCCTTCCGGAAAGAAATACGCATTGGTCACAATGCGCACGCCCCGGTCGCGCAGGCGATAGCGCAACGGCACTTCGTCCGCCGCATGCGGCTGCGCGTTGGGCTGGATGCGCAAGGGCGTGGCAACCCCACGTGCATCGGCTTGCAGCATCACATAGCCGTCAGGCTCGAAACCCAGGACGACGTCATCGTCCGCCGTGCGATCGGCGCTTAGCCGCAGGCGCGTGATATCCCGGCTGGCCGCGAAGTTCAGCGCCATGTAGTCGCCCTGCATCAGCGACCGGGGGTCCACCGGCGCCAATTCCAGAATCACCACCTTGCCCGTGGCCAGCAGCTTCTCGCGCTGCCAGATGCCGCCGTTGGCCACCACCAGCACCAGCGCCAGGCCGCCCAGGATGGCCAGCGTGCGCCAGCGCAACTGCGCCGACACCGGCGGCAGCGGCACGCGCCGTTGGGGCGCTTGCGTGCGCATCAGCCTGGGCACCAGCCACACCAGGCCACGCAGCACGAACAACAGCAGCGCCCCGCCGCCCAGCCACAGTGCCTTTTGCAGCAAGGGGACGTCCAACTGGTAGTAATAGACGCCCAGATAGGCCAGCAGGCTCAAGACCCCAAAAATGACCAGGCGCAATTGGTTCAGCCCAAAGCCCAGCAACAGCCAGGCCAGCGCAAAGCCCACGCCCGGGCTGGGTAGCCAGAACAGCGCCAGGACAAGCAGGGCGATCGGCACGCCCCAGGTCACGCCAGCCGTCAGCACATGGCGGCGTGGCCATAGCACCGCCATTGCCGCCGCCGCCGGCAGCAGCGCGCCCGCCACGAGCAGCAAGGCGCCCTGGGGGTTCAGTTGCCACATGGCGGGCAGATGCAGGGCCGAAATGCCGCCCGCCAGCCACACCATGCCTTGCACGGACAGCAGGAAGGCCCAGGCCAGCGGCTCCAGCGCATGACCGCGCTTGCCGCCCACGTGGTGGCTCCAGGTCAGGATGACGGCGGTAGCCCAGGCGCCGATCACGGCGATCGGCAGCCAGACAAAGCCGGCGCGTCCCGCGTCGAAATAAAGCCAGGCGTCCAGCAGGTCGTCCCGCATCAACTCCGGCGACAAGCCGCGCCAGATCAAGGCGGCGCCTGCCGCCGCGATCATCAGGCCCGACAGAAAACGCAGGATGACGTCAGGCCCCAGCGCGTAGATCACCGCCGCCAGCAGCAGCACAAAGAAGCAGGCGCTGGTGAACGAGGTCGAGCTGGACAAGCCGTAGATGATGAGGATCTGGCCCGTAAAAGCCATCGCCGTGCCGCATTGCCGCCAGAACGGCCCGGCGTCGCTGCGCAGCACCGCCACGCCCGCCCCGCACAACACCAGCCCGGCGATCAGCGCGCCTTCGTCCGACGTCACGATGCCCGAGAACGCCACGAACACCAGCAGCAGCAAGGTCGCCAGCCAGGCGCTCAGGCCCAGCAGACATTGCACATACCAGGGGGGTTCGGCATGCGGCGTGGCAACGGGCGCCAGTTGCGCCACGGCGGCGCCGGAATCGCCCGGCTCGACGGCATTGCCCGCCGAGGCCGCGGCCGGTTCGGCATCCGCGGCGGCCACGGCAGCCTGGGGCTGCGCCGCCAGCCTGCGCAACCAGCGCGCCGCCAGCACCGCTTCGGCCATCAGCAAGGCGGCCAGGGGCAGGGCGGCCCACACGCCGGGCTCCAGCCGCAGCAGCCATTCGCCCACCACCCGCAGCGACACGCAGATGACGCCGGCGGCCAGCATGGCCAGAATGACCAGGTCCAGCCGGCCGCGCTGATAGTAAAAGCCCAGCCCCAAGGTTGCCGCCAGCCAGGCGATGCCGTTCAGCGACCCCACGCCGCGCACGATGAAGTCGCCGAACATCAGCGACAGCACCAAGGCGCTGATGGCGATGGCCGCCAGCACGCGCGGGCCGATCATCGTGCTGGCGCGCCAGCGGCGTGCCGCCAGTTCCCAGCCCAGTAGCAAAGTCAGGTTCAGCGCCGCCATGATCAGGTTGGGCAGGCCCGCGCCGTCAAGGAGGGCGTACCAGGTGAAGACGCGCTCGCCCAGCCACAGGGCAACCGCCATATTCAGCACCAGGGCCCACAATAGCCACACAGCCTGGCTGGCCGATGCCAGCGCCCAGGGCAGCAGCAGAACCGCCCACCAGGCGAACAATTCCCAGGTATCGGCGCCAGTCTGGTAAGTTTGACCCAATAACGCGAGCAAGGCGCCCAGCAAGATGCCGGCCAAAGCCAAAAGCGCGCCGGGGACGCTGCGCCGTACGCCAGGCTTGCCGCGCAGGCGCAATCCGGCCCAGGCAGCAGCCAGCGCAGAAATGGCCAGCAAGCCTTGCGTGCCGGCAAAGCGTTGCACTTTTGTCATGTCCTGCCAGTTGGCGGCGACCCAGCAAATCGCAGCGCTGCCCAGCAGCAAAACGCCTAGCCACAAGGTGCTTCGCGCCAGGAATTGACGCCAAGCGTGCAGTTCGGATCCCGCTTGCCTTTCAGTGCCGACTTGCATCTGGCGAATCTCCGATCTTATTATCCGCGCTACTAAGGCGGGACTACCGCCACTGGATACACATGAATAAAACGCTGATTATTGCCGAGAAGCCCTCGGTGGCCCTTGATATATCACGCGCCTTGGGAGGCTTTGCGCGCGAGGGCGACTATTTTGAAAGCGAACGTTACGTACTCGCGTCCAGCATCGGCCACCTGCTGAGCTTGGTCGCGCCCAATGATCCGGTCAAGGGAAAGTGGAGCTTCACGCACCTGCCCGTGATTCCGCCGGAATTCGAACTGGGCCCCACCGACAAGAAGTCGGCAGAACGCCTGAAGCTGCTGGTCCGCCTGGCCAAGCGCAAGGACGTGGATTCGATCATCAACGCCTGTGACGCGGGTCGCGAAGGCGAACTGATCTTCCGCTACATCATTCAGTATGCGGGCGTGAAAAAGCCGATTCAGCGCCTGTGGCTGCAATCGATGACGCAGGCCGCCATCCGCGAAGCCTTCGCCAACCTGCGCGACGACTCCCAGTTGAAGCCGCTGGAAGCGGCCGCCCGCTCGCGCGCCGAAGCCGACTGGCTGGTCGGCATCAACGGCACGCGCGCCATGACCGCCTTCAACAGCAAGGACGGCGGCTTCTTCAAGACGCCGGTCGGCCGCGTGCAGACGCCCACGCTGGCCATCGTGGCCGAGCGTGAAGAGCGCATCCGCCGCTTCGTGCCCCGCGACTACTGGGAAGTGCGCGCCACCTTCATCGCCGCCGCCGGCCTGTACGAAGGCCGCTGGATCGACCCGCAATTCAAGAAAGACGACCGTGACCCGGAAAAGCGCGAATCGCGCCTGTGGTCGGCCGCCGCCGCGCAAAGCGTGGTGGCCGCCTGCCGCGACCAGCCGGGCAACGTCACCGAGGAATCCAAGCCGTCGACCCAGATGTCGCCGGCCCTGTACGACCTGACGTCGTTGCAGCGTGAGGCCAACGGCCGGTTCGGCTTTTCGGCCAAGACCACGCTGTCGCTAGCCCAGACCTTGTACGAACGCCACAAAGCGCTGACCTACCCGCGTACCGATTCGCGCTACCTGCCCGAGGACTACATCACCACGGTGCAGGAAACGATGCGCGCGCTGGCCGCGGGCGGCTCGAACGCCGTGGGCGGCCTGTCGCGCCACGCGGGCACCGTCGTCAGCCAGCAGTGGGTGAAGCCCAACCGCCGCATCTTCGACAACAAGAAGGTGTCGGATCACTTTGCCATCATCCCCACGCTGCAAATCCCGCATGACCTGAGCGAAGCCGAGGCCAAGCTGTACGACCTGGTGCTCAAGCGCTTCCTGGCCGTGTTCTTCCCGGCCGCCGAATACCGCGTCACCACCCGCCTGACCGAAGTGCAGGGGCACCGCTTCCGCACCGACGGCAAGGTGCTGGTCACCCCGGGCTGGCTGGCCGTGTACGGCAAGGAAGCCCAGGGCGAAGACGCCAACCTGGTGCCGGTTGCCGACGGCGAAACCGTGCGCACGGAAGACGTCGAAGCCGTCGGCCTGTCGACCAAGCCGCCCGCCCGCTTCAACGAAGGCACCTTGCTGTCCGCCATGGAAGGCGCAGGCAAGCTGGTGGACGACGAAGAACTGCGCGAAGCCATGTCCGAGCGCGGCCTGGGCACGCCGGCCACGCGCGCCGCCATCATCGAAGGCCTGCTCAACGAGGTCTACCTGCGCCGCGAAGGCCGCGACCTGGTGCCCACCGCCAAGGCGCGCCAGTTGATGACGCTGCTGTCGGGCCTGGACGTAACCGAACTGACCTCGCCCGAATTGACGGGCGAGTGGGAACACAAGCTCAAGCAGATCGAGCAGGGCGGCCTGGGCCGCGAGGCCTTCATGCGCGAAATCGCGCAGATGACGCAAGTGATCGTCAAACGCGCCAAGGAATACGAGCGCGACACGGTGCCGGGCGACTACGCCACGCTGCAAACGCCGTGCCCCAAGTGCGGCGCCGTGGTGAAGGAAAACTACCGCCGCTTCGCCTGCACCGCCTGCGATTTCTCGATCGGCAAGCACCCGGGCGGCCGCACCTTCGAACTGCCGGAAGTCGAAGAGCTGCTGGCCAAGCGCGAGATCGGTCCGCTGCAAGGCTTCATCAGCAAGATGGGCCGTCCGTTTGCGGCCATCCTGCGCATCAGCGATGAATACAAGCTGGAATTCGACTTCGGCCAGAACGACGAAGACGATGCCGAAGCGGTGGACTTCTCCGGCCACACGCCGGTGGGCGCCTGCCCCAAGTGCCAGTCGCGCGTGTTCGAGCACGGCATGAGCTACGTGTGCGAGAAGTCCGTCGGCCCCGAAAAGACCTGCGACTTCCGCTCGGGCAAGGTCATCCTGCAGCAAGAGATCTCGGCCGAACAGATGGGCAAGCTGCTGGGTAACGGCCGCACCGACCTGCTTGAAGGCTTCGTGTCCAGCCGCACCAACCGCAAGTTCAAGGCCTTCCTGGTGCGTCAGCCCGACGGCAAGATCGGCTTCGAATTCGAACCGCGTCCTGAAAAGCCCGGCCGCGCCCCGTCCAAGACCGCGACCAAAACGGCGGCAAAAACGGCAACGAAAACGGCCGCGAAAAAGGCCCCGGCCAAGAAAGCCGCGGTAAAGAAAACGGCAGTCAAAAAAGCCGCCGTAAAGAAAACCGCCGCCAAAAAAGCCGCCCCCAAAAAAGCCACGTAGGATGGGCGAAAGACCCCGTAGGATGGGTGAAGCGCGATAAACCGGGCAGAAGAACCCAACCGCAGAACGCGCGTAACCCATCACTCCCCCCCAAAACGCCCGGCCCCCCCGGGCGTTTTCCATTGTTGCCCCCACACCCCTGCGTTATCGTCTACCCCAAAACAGCAACACCCAAACTCAATCCGAGGACGACATGACCCACAGCCCCCGCTTCACCACCCGCCGCCGCATGCTGACCGCCGCCGGGGCCTTGGCCGGCGTCAGCCTGCTTGATGGGCGCATCGCCTTCGCCCAGCCCAAGCTGGGCCGCGTGGCCTATGGGCAAGGCAGCATCGACCCCTTCTTCGCGGCGGGCTACGTGGCCTTGAAAAAGGGCTACTTTGGCGAAGGCGGCCTGGACGTCGAATACCTGAATTCGCAAAGCGGCCCGCGCACCAACCAGTTGCTGGCGGCGGGCCAGATCGTGTTCGGCGCCACGGCAGCCACCGCCGCCCCCGCGCTGACCATCGCCGGCAAGGCCGCCACGCTGGTGTTCGGCTTTGACCGCAAGCTGACCTATGCCAACATCATCGTGCGCCGCGAAGACTTCGACAGCGGCAAGATCAAGTCGCTGAAGGACCTGGCCGGCAAGCGCGTGGGCGCCACGCAACCGCAGTCCAGCACCTGGTTGATGGCGCTGTACCTGATGCAGAAGGCCGGCGTGGCAGACAAGGTCGATATCCGTCCGCTGGGCGATCTGGCCACGATGCTGGGCGCGCTGAAGACCGGTTCGGTGTCCGCCAGCATGGCCACCATGTCCATGATGGAACAGGCTCGCCAGGAAGGCTGGGGCGTGCCGATATTCGACGCCACCACCGAAAGTTCATGGAACGAATTCATGGGCGGCGACGTACCGGGTATTGCCGCTCTGACCTTGGAAGACACCATCCAGAAGCGGCCGGAAGTGGTGCAGGCTTTCGTCACCGCCATGGTCAAGGCGCAAGACTTCATCACCGCCAACAGCGCCGCGGGCGTCACCGACGCGATCTACGACGACTATCTCAGCGCCTTTCCGCGCGCCGCCATCGAGAAGACGCTGGGCGTCTACAAAGACACGGTGTTTTTGAAAGACAACCTCATCACCGAAGACGCCTACAACCGCATGACGGCCATCATGGGCGACGGCCGCCAGTTCTCGAACGACGAGATCAAGACCGTGCCTTACGCCAAGTGCGTGAACATGAGCTTCGTGCGCAAAGCGCGGGGCCTTTGATGATTACGCTGGACAAGGTCGGCAAGGCGTACCAATCCCGCCAGGGCACGACGCATGCGGTGGGCGAGGTCAGCCTGACGATCGAGGCAGGCGAATTCGTGTCCATCGTGGGCCCCTCGGGCTGCGGCAAGAGCACGCTCTTGAACATGATCGCGGGCTTCCTGCGCCCCACCACGGGCACCATCCACGTGGACGGCCGGGTGGTCGACGGGCAGGTGCCCCCGGCGTTGGGCTACATCTTTCAGAAAGACACGCTGCTGCCGTGGTTCAGCGTCAAGAAGAACGTGGCGCTGGGGCTGAAGTTCCAGGGCGTGGCCGCCGACAAGATCGAACGCCGCGTGGCCGAACTGCTGGAGCTTGGTCATCTCAGCGCCTTTGCCGACGCCTTTCCGCATCAGCTCTCGGGCGGCATGCGGCGGCGCGTGGCGCTCTTGATGAGCCTGGCCGTCGAACCGCGCATCCTGCTGCTGGACGAGCCCTTCGGCGCGCTGGACACGCACACCAAGACGCACCTGCATCGCGAACTGATGGAGATCTGGCGCAAGCTGGGCCAGACCATCGTGATGGTCACACACGACCTGGACGAAGCCATCCTCCTGTCGGATCGCGTGGTGGTGTTGTCCGGCCCGCCCAGCCGCGTGCTGCTGGACGAGCGCATCCGCATCCCGCATCCGCGCGACGTCTTCACGCTGCGCGAAACACCGCAGTTCGTCTCTCACGTGCAAAGCCTCTGGAGCGTGCTGGGCCAGCAGTTCCGTGCCGCCGCCTGACCCGATTCGCACCATGATTTCGACTGACACTTCCGATTCCCTGCAAGACCAGCTACGGCTGGACCGCCGCGCCGCCGTCAAGCGCCGCGTCCGCATCACCTTGTGGCAAGTGCTGATTCTTGCCGTCATCCTGGGTTCGTGGGAAACGCTGACGCGCATTCCCTGGTTCACGCAGAACACGCTATTCGACCCCTTCTTCATCAGCCAGCCGTCACGCGTGGCGGTGCGGCTTTGGGAATGGCTGCAACCCGGCCCGCGCTCGGTCTGGCCGCATCTGTGGCTGACCTTGCAAGCCACGATGGTGGGGCTGGTGGTGGGCGTGGGCAGCGGCTTCATCGTCGGCATGACGCTTAGCCGCAGCCGCTTTCTGGCCGACGTGTTCAACCCCTTCATCGTCGCGTTCAATTCCATGCCGCGCATCGCCTTCGTGCCACTCATCACCATGTTCTTCGGCCTGGGGCTGGCGTCCAAAGTGGTGACCTCGTGGTTCGTGGTGTTCTTCCTGGTGTTCTTCAACACCTACAAGGGCGGGCGCAGCGTAGAACGCGAACTGGTCGACTTCTGCCGCACGCTGGGCGGCTCGCCGCGGCAGATCCTCTGGCGCGTGCGCATTCCGACCGCGGCGGCGTGGACGTTCGCCGCCTTGCCCAACGCCATCAGCTTCGCGCTGATCGGGGTGGTGCTGGCCGAATTCGTCGGGTCCACCACGGGCATGGGGTATTTGATGATCACCGCGCTGGCCACGCTGAACGCCACCGACATGTTCGCGGCCGTGACGCTGCTGTCCATCGTGGGCATTGTGTTGGTTTATTGTGTGACCTGGCTGGAACGGCGGCTCTTGCATTGGGCGCCGGAGTTCAGGGAATGACTATGGAACAAGGCGGGGCATCATCGATGAGCACACTTCCGTATCTGCGTAACTTCGACTTGACCGGGCAGGTCGCGCTGGTGACCGGGTCCGCGCGCGGGCTGGGATTTTGCATTGCGCGGGCCTTGGCCGGTTGCGGCGCGCGTGTCTTGATCAACGGCCGCAATGCCGGGTCCGTGGACGCGGCCGTGGCCGAGCTGGCCGACGCGGGGTTGGACGCGCACGCCTTGCCGTTCGATGTCAGCGACGATGCCGACATGGAACGCGCGTTCCAGCGCATTGACGACGAGCATGGCCGGCTGGACGTGTTGGTGAACAACGTGGGCGCCCGCAACCGCAAGACGCTGCGCGACACCAGCCCCGCCGAAATTCGCGAATTGATCGATACGGATCTGGTGGCCGGCATGCTGCTGGCGAAGTTCGCCGCCGAGCGCATGATGCGCCAGGGCGGCGGCCGCCTGATCGCCATCACGTCGGTGGTGGGCGAGCTGGCACGCGCGGGTGACGCCGTCTATCCCGCCGCCAAACAGGGCCTGACGGGCATGGTGCGGGCATTGGCGGCAGAGTTCGGCGGCCACCACATCACCAGCAACGCGATCGCGCCGGGCACTTTCGCAACGGAGACGAATGCGGCCATGGTGGCGGACCCGAATTTCGGTCCTCGTATTGCGGCGCGCAATCCGACGGGGCGTTGGGGAGAGCCCGAGGAGATCGCCGGAGCGGCGGTGTTTCTGGCGTCACCGGCGGCGTCGTATGTGAACGGGCACGTGTTGGTGGTGGACGGAGGGTTGTCGATTCAGTTTTGAGGTGAATCGACGTTTGAGGTGATGGGCGTTTTTGTGGCGATGATGGGTTGCGCGCGAACGCCGGTGATGGGTTGCGCGCGAACGCGGGCATCTTGGAACAGTTAGACCGGTGCGCGCTTCACCCATCCTACGAAGTAGCGGGGGTCATTCATCACGCACGGCGAATGCCGTGCGCCACCACTGTAGGATGGGTGAAGCGCGGAAATATCGCCCCGCGCACGGTCACGCCCATCGCGCGCAACCCATCACCCCGCAAAACAATCAGGTCGTCTCGTCCTGATACCAAACCCCTTCCGCCAACATCATCTTCTGATGCCCGTGCCCGGCGGGCATCATCGGAAAGCAGTTTTCCTGCGCCGTCACGGCCACGTCCAAAAAGTAAGGCCCATCGTGCGCCAGGCATTCCGCCAGCGCCGCATCCAGCTTTGCCGGATCATCCACCCGCGCCGCGCCCCAGCCGAACGCACGCGCCAAGGCCACGAAATCCGGCAATGACGCGTTATAGCTGTGGCTATACCGCCCGCCATGGATCAGCTCTTGCCATTGCCGCACCATGCCCATGTAGCCGTTGTTGCACAACACGACCTTCACGGGCGTCTCGTGCTGCATGGCGGTGGACAGTTCCTGGATGTTCATCAACACCGACGCATCGCCGCTGACGCAAACCACCGTCTTGTCCGGATGCGCCACCTGCGCGCCAATCGCGGCTGGCACGCCGTAGCCCATCGTGCCCGCGCCGCCGGACGTCAGCCAACGGTTCGGCTTGTCGAAACGCAGGTATTGCGCGGCCCACATCTGATGCTGGCCCACGTCGGTGGAGACGATCGCATCGCGGTCGGCCAGCGCGGCGTTCAGGCTCGCCATCAGGTGCTGCGGCAGGATCGCGTCGGCGGCGGGCGTGAAGCCCAGACAGTCCTGCGCGCGCCACGCCTCGATGCGCTTGAACCAGGGCGCCAGCCGCGCGGCGTCCAAGGGCGCATCGCCCATTTCGGCGCGCAGCGCGCGCACCAGCGGCAGGCAGTCGCCCACCAGCGCCACGTCCACGCGCACCACCTTGTTGATGGAAGCGGGGTCGATGTCGATATGGATCTTGCGCGCATGCGGGCAGAACTCGGACAGCTTGCCGGTGATGCGGTCATCGAAACGGGCGCCGATGCACACCACCAAATCTGAGTTGTGCATGGCCAGGTTGGCCTCGACCGTGCCGTGCATGCCCAACATGCCGACAAACTGCGGGTCGGACGCGGGGAAGGCGCCCAGCCCCATCAGCGTCAAGGTGCAGGGCGCGCCGGTGTGGCGGACCAGGTCGGTGAAGGCCTCGCAGGCTTCCGGGCCGGCATTGATCAAGCCGCCCCCGCCGTAGAAGATGGGCCGCTTGGCCTGGGCGATCAGCGCGGCGGCGCGGCGCACGGCCGACTGCGGCAGCTTGGCCGCCAGCTTGCCGGACTGCCGGCGCGCGCGCAGCGCGGCCAGCTTTTGCTGCGACGGCAAACCCGGCACATCATCGTCCGCGTCGCGCGGCACGGCCAGTTGCACGTCCTTCGGAAAATCCACCAGCACCGGGCCAGGGCGGCCCTGGCGGGTCAATTCAAACGCACGCGCCACCACATTGGCCACGTCGTCCACGGCACGGATCTGGGTATTCCACTTGGTAACGGAACGCGAAATGCCGATGGCGTCGCACTCCTGGAACGCATCGGTGCCGATGGCGGCCGTGGCCACCTGGCCGCTGATGCACAGCACCGGAATCGAATCGCACATGGCGTCCAGCAGGCCCGATGTGGTGTTGGCCATGCCGGGGCCCGAGGTCACGAACACCACGCCCGTGCGGCCCGTGGTGCGGGCATAGCCTTCGGCGGCATGCACGGCGGCCTGTTCGTGGCGCACCAGCACGTGGCGCAAGCGCGGCTCGGCATACAGGGCGTCGTACAGCGGCAGGACCGCGCCGCCGGGGTAGCCAAAGACCGTGTCGACCCCGTTCGCAATCAAGGTGTCCAGCAGAATCTTGGCCCCGTTTGCAGGGGGGGGTTCAGTGGCGGCAAGCGCGGCGGCGGCGGTGGGGTGCAGGCGATCGTTCATGCTATCTATCTTATTCGGAGCGACGAAGAATTTTTATCTTCTTTTCTACGAATCGGGGCCATCCAGAGTAAATTCATCTTTGATTTGGAGGAATCAAAGAAAATGAACCTGGACAAGTTTGATCTGGCCATTTTGAAGGTCCTGCAGGACAACGCGCGCGCCAGCCTGAACGAGATCGGCGCGGCGGTGGGGCTGTCGTCCACCCCGTGTTGGAACCGCATCAAGCGCATGGAGGGCGCCGGGGTCATCCGCGGCTACACCGTGGACATCGATCCCGCCAGCCTGGGCTTCATGGATACGGTCATCGTCCACGTCACGCTGGAAAGCCACAGCGAAGAAACACTCTACGAGTTCGGCCGCGCCCTGGCGGCCATACCCGAGGTGCTGGAAGCGTTCCTGGTGTCGGGCGACTACGACTATTACATCCGCATCGCCGTGCGTGACACCCGCGACTACGAACGCCTGCTGCGCGAACAGCTCTACCGCATCCCCGGCATCCGCCACAGCAAATCGTGCTTTGTGCTGCGCCGCCTGAAAGAAACCATGCTGCCGTTGACCGGGCCGGTGGGCTAAGACGGCATCAGCGCAGGACGAAGTCTTCAGGCACCGCGGCGTCCGGCAACGGGCGTACGCCCAGGCCTTCCAGCAGGTCGATCTCGATCACGCGCGCCAGGGCCGACAGCGGCAGGTCGTTCTCTTCCAGGCCGAACGGGTCTTCGAGCTCGTCGCCCAAGGCATCCAGCCCGAAGAAGGTGTAGGCGATGATGGTGACCGCCACGGGCGTCAGATATTCCAGCGTGCCCACCAGGCCGAAGGGCAGCAGCAAGCAGAACAGCCAGGCCGTGCGATGCAGCAGCAGCGAATAGGCAAACGGACAGGGCGTGAACTTGATGCGTTCACAGGCGGCCTGGATGGCGGCGCACTGCGCCACGCGCTGGGTCAGCGCCTGGTAAAGAATGTCGCTGAGTTCGCCGCGCCGCAGGCAGCCCGCCAGGTCGCGGTTGATGGCCATGAGCAGCGCGTCCGGCACATTGCGGCAACCGGCAAGCGTGTCCAGCTCGTCCTGCTGCACCCAGGGGCGCACGGCCTGCACCATGTCCTGACCGCGCAGCCGCGCCGCCAGGCCGTAGCCGAAGCCGATGCAGCGCCGCACCAGCCGTTCCTGAATCGGGTTGGCCGTGCTGGCGGCCAGCAGCACCGCGCTTTCGCGGGCCAGGCTGCGCGCCTGCACGATCAGGTCGCCCCATTGCTTGCGGGCTTCCCACCAGCGGTCATAGCAGACGTTGTTGCGAAAGCCCATGAAGACCGACAGGGCCAGGCCGAACAGCGAGAAGGGCACCGCCGTCAGGTGCGCGGGCGAGAACCATAGTCGGTGGTACATCCACACCACCACGCACGACAGCAGCGTGATGACAAGGATCTTGCCAAGAATGCGCGGGATGATGGAACCGCGCATCACAAAGAACAAAGCCAGCGCGGAAGGACGCGGACGGACGATCATGATGAAATCAACCAAGGACAAGGCGGCGCCAACTATACGCCTGTGATCCTGTCACAGGCGCGTCGATATAATTCTGTTTCGTCTCGCGCGCCCCAACGCCTTCTTCAACGCCTTCCCCAACGCCTACATGACCACCGAAGCCACCCCGATCAAGCCCTGGCATGTTGTTCGCCGCTCGAAGCTGCATGGCACCGGCGTCTTCGCCGCCCGCAAGATCCCCGCCGGCACGCGCATCATTGAATACGGTGGCGCGCGCATCAGCGCCAAGGAAGCCGACCGGCGCCACCCGACCAACCCCGACGATCCCTTCCACACCTTCTTCTTCGCGCTCAGCTCCGGCCGCGTGATCGACGGCGGCGACGAAGGCAATGACGCCCGCTGGATCAACCACTCCTGTGAGCCCAACTGCGAGGCCCAGGAAGGCAAGCACGGCAAGCGCGTGTACATCGTCGCCTTGCAGGACATCGCGCGCGGCACCGAACTGTCATACGACTACGGCCTGGTCCTGGACGGCCGCATCACCAAGGCGCTGAAGGAAGGCTACCGCTGCCTGTGCGGCACGCCGCCGTGCCGGGGCACGATGCTGGCGCTGCCGAAAAAGAAGACGGCGACCAAATCCGCCCAAGCCGACAAATCCGTCCCCTGAAAATCCGCGTTCACGTCCCGCCCGACCAGTTCCGCCATCCGCGCAGACAGGCGTACAATCGCCGATGTCGTTAACACGACATGCAGTACGTCTTCAGGGCGGGGTGTAATTCCCCACCGGCGGTATGCCATGCAATGTGGCGAGCCCGCGAGCGCCCGGCGTCCTTCACGGACATCGGGGTCAGCAGATCTGGTGAGATGCCAGAGCCGACGGTCATAGTCCGGATGAGAGAAGATGTGCCGGCACAATACCCCGTCATCCAGGCGCCCATGCGCCTGGAAAGTCGTATTGCGTTCGGCTGTCGATTAGCCCTGAAACGTTTTTCGCCCACTTTATTTTGCGAGAGCGTTTCAATGTCCACCCTCAATACCCCGCAGTCCCTTCCCAGCCTGGCTTCGCAACCCTTCGCCGCCCGTTTGCAGCGCGCGCTGCATCATCTGCGCCTGGGCCGTCCGGTCATCCTCATGGACGACTTCGACCGCGAGAACGAAGCCGACCTGATCGTCGCGGCCGACAAGCTCACCGTGCCCGTCATGGCCCAGTTGATCCGCGACGGCAGTGGCATCGTCTGCCTGTGCCTGCCCGGCGAAACGCTGGACCGGCTGGAACTGCCGCCCATGGTCACGCGCAACCAAAGCCGCTTCGCCACCGCCTTCACCGTGTCCATCGAAGCGCGCGAAGGCGTCAGCACCGGCGTGTCGGCGGTTGACCGCGTCACCACTATCCGCGCCGCCATCTCGCCGTCGGCCCAAAGCGACGACATCGTCAGCCCCGGCCACGTGTTCCCGCTGCGTGCGCAACCCGGCGGCGTGCTGACGCGGCGTGGTCATACCGAAGGCTCGGTGGACCTGGCCGTGCTGGCCGGCCTGCGCCCCGCCGGCGTGCTGTGCGAACTGATGAACGCCGACGGCACCATGATGCGCGGCGCCTCGCTGGAACGTTACGCGGCCCAGCACGGCCTGGTTGCGCTGACCATTGCGGAACTGGCCGACCACCTGCAGAGGCTGAAAGACGGCAACGCCGAAACCGTGGACGACGAAGTCCTGGAAATGGCCGCCACCGTCTAAGGCAAGCGGCATTCCGGCGGGCCGCAGCCACGCGCGGCCCCGCGCCGGGCTAGCGAACCACCGGGCTGGTGCCAGCGGGTCGCCGGGCTACAGCCACACAGGACGTCGCAGCGCCAGGGCCACGAACACCGCGGCCAGCGCGCATGCGCCGCCCATCGCATACACGGCGCCAACGCCTTGCGCGCCGGCCAGCCCGCCCGCCACCGGGCCGCTGATACCCAGCGCCACATCCAGAAACGCCACATACGCCCCCATGGCCGCGCCACGGCTTGCCGCCGGCACGCGCCGCACGGCTTCGACACCGAACGCCGGGAACGCCAGCGAATAGCCCGCACCGGTCAGGCATGCGCCGGCATACGCCCACATCGGCGTTGCGCTTTGCCAGATCAGCCACTGGCCCGCCGCCTCGATCAGCACGCACACCAGCGCCACGCGCGCGCCACCCAACTTGTCAGGCAGACCCGCGAAGAAAACGCGGGCAAGAATGAAGCCCACGCCGAACGCGCTGAACATCCATCCCGCGCCGTCCCAGCCGCGTTGCACAAACAGCAGGCTGACAAACGCGGTGATCACGCCGAATCCCACGCTGGTCAGGGCCAGCCCCAGACCGGGTAGCAGCACCATGCCCAGCACCCGGTAGAAGGGCGTGCGCACTCCACCCAGCGGCGCGCTGCGGCAGCACCAGCGCCAGCGCCGCCAACGGAATCACGACCGTTGCCCACGCCAGGCCCGCGAAGCCTGCATAGGCATACAGCCGCATGCCGGCGGGTGCGCCCAAGGCATAGGCGGCGTAGATGGCGACGCCCACCCAGGCCATGACGCGGCCCGCGTTCTGCGGCCCCACGCGGCCCACGCCCCAGCTCAGCGCACCGGTGACGATCAGGCTTTCGGCGCATCCCATCAGCGCACGGCCCGCCAACAGCGCCGTCAGCGCCCCTTGCGGCCGCGCCGACAACATGTCGGCCAACACATACAGCACACCCGCCGCCGTCCCCAGCAGGCATCCGATCACCACCGCCCGCTTGGCGCCGTGGCGATCAGCCAGCGCACCGGCATAGGCGCGCGACAGCAGGGCGGCGGCAAACTGCAGGCCGGCCACCACGCCCACCACCAGCGCGCTCATCATCAGCGTGCCGGTCACGTAGAGCGGCAAGACCGGCATCGGCAGGCCGACCATGAAAAATGCAATGAACACCACCACAACCAACGGCGACAACTGCACAAAAACAGAGCGCACGGGTTCGCGGGCCGTGGGCGCAGCCCCAGCCGTCGATACATTCGACATGAGAAATCCTTGATAGGGTTGTGGCAATCTGAAACCATCATGGAGAATTCGTCGATGGCATAATCCGCGCTTGCGGGTAAACAATCAGATTGCCTGCCATGAATTTTATGAGCCATTGCTCAGGTTTGATACTCGCCTTTCCACGCATCCATGACTGCTATCCCTCAGCCCCGAAAATCGCCGCGCCAGCTCAGGTCCCAGCACACCGTCGACACGATCCTGCAAGCCACGGCTCGCATTCTGGCCACGCACGGCTATGCCGGCACCAACACCAATCTGATCGCCGAAACAGCTGGGGTCAGCGTCGGGTCGCTGTACCAGTATTTTCCGAACAAGAACGCGCTGATCGCCGCGCTGCATCAGCGCCACGACAACGACATGCTGGATGTCATCGACGAGGTGCTGAACAGCAACCCCGCCGCGACGCTGAAGCAGCGCGTGGCGGCCATCGTGCAGGCCATGCTGCACGCGCACCTGCTGGAACCGGCCTTGCACCGGGTGCTTGAACGCGAGTTTCCGCTGTTCGATACGCCGCGCGACCACAGCCTGGCCGACCAGGATATCCACCGCCGCATGCGGCACTTGCTGGAACTGCATCGGGCCGAGATCGCGCAACAGGACCGCGACCTGGCCACCTATGTGGTGCTGCGCATCATGGAATCGTTGGTGCATGCGGCGGCGTTGGAGCCGCCCGTGGGCTTTTCCACCGAACAGCTTGAGCAAGCCGTGGTAGACGCGGTGATGGGGTATCTGGGCACGCCTGCGGCCACTACGGCCAAGAAGCCGGCGCGCAAAAAGGCGGCGAAATAGCGGCTAGGGATTACCGCTTGGCGATCACCGGCTGGCCTCTGCCGCCATCAGGGCCAGGCAGTCCGAGGCCTTGCCCACCACGATGCGCGCGCTGCACGCCAGCATCAGGTTCAGGTTCAGGCCGAAGTCTTCCACCGTAAGGCCCTCGGCATCCACCATGCGCGATGCGCCGTCGTCCGCCGCCGCCCCCACCGCCACCTGATCGATCAAGGACCCGGCCTGGCTGGTGTAGCCCCAGACCGGCTTGCCGCAGGCGATGGCATAGCCCACTTCAAAGGCCGTGCCCGAATCCGGTTCGGCGCCGCGAAAGGTATTCAGGTTGGCCATCACCATGTCGGCGCGGCGGATCAACGCGACGTTTTCGCGATAGATCCATTGCGCCAGCGCGGGCCCCGACAAGTCCGGGGGCGCCGCATTGTCCAAGGGAAACAGGCCGTCGAACCCGTAGGTGGCGCATAGCGCCTTCAGGCGCTGGCCATGCGCCACGGCATCGGGCAGGAATACGTCGAACCCCGCGAGATACACACTGCGCATCAGGGCTGCTCCGGTTCTGAAACGGGTTCTGAAACGTTAAACGGCTGGCCGGTGGTAAAGAAGGAACCGCCCGCCAGGTAATGGATGGAACGCCGCTCGTCCGCCGGAAAGTGCCAGCGGTTTTGCGAGAACACGTCCGGCGCGGCCCAGGCGGCGACGACTTCGCCAATGAACAAATCATAAGCCTGTTGGTTGTGCGGCTCGGGCACCACCTTGCATTCCAGCCAACCCAGGCAGTCGCTGACGAGCGGCGCGCCGATCTTGCTGGCCGCAAACGTGTTCAAGCCGCAGGCCGCGAACTTGTCTTCGTCCCGGCCCGTTTCCGAACCCACTTTCAGCGTGGCGGCGGCCTGCGCGCGTGAAGGAATGCACAGCGCGAATTCGCCGGAGGCTTCGATCAGTTCGCGCGTGTAGGTGTTCTTGTCCACCACCACCAGCATCTTGGGCGGATTGAAATCCAGGGGCATCGCCCAGGCAGCGGCCATGACGTTGCGGGCCGCGCCGTGGGCGCTGGTGACGAGCACCGTCGGGCCATGGTTCAAAAGCAGGTAGGAGCGAGGCAGATCGACGGGTTCGATGTTGGACATGGACGTTGCAGGGTGGGGTTGCCGGCTTCAGATTGCCGGCTTCAATACCCGACCGTGAAGCGGCGGCGGGAATGTTTGGGGGATTCGATTTCGTCGGCCAACGCAATCGCGTAGTCTTCCATCGAGATCCAGCTTTTGCCTTCCTCGTCGGCCAGCAGGAAGTCATCGCCGACCCGGAATGCCCCGGTACGCTCGCCGGGTTCAAACATGGCCGATGGCGACAGGAAGGTCCAGTTCAGCACTTTTTCCTGACGCAGCGTGTCCAGGAAGACCACGCCCGCGCGGGCCTCGGGCTTGTAGGCGTCCGGAAATTCAGGGGTGTCGATCAGCAGCGTGCCGGGCGCCACTTGCAGGCTGCCCGCGCCGCCCACCACCAGCAGGCGCGGCACGCCCGCGTTCTTCACGGCGGCCAGCAAGGGCTTGGCGTCGGTGGACACAAAGCGCGTGGCGCTGACCACCGCGTCGTGGCCGGTCAGGAGTGGGGTCAGGGTTTCAGGGTCGGTGGCATCGCCCTGTTGCACGGTCAAGCCTGGCTGGGTGTTGACGTCGGCCGGGTTGCGGGCGATGCCCGTCACCTGGTGGCCGCGCTTGAGCAACTCGTCCGCCACGCGCGAACCCACTCGGCCCGAAATGCCGATCAATGCGATTTTCATGGTCTTGCTCCTTAAGCGGGAACCGGGGCGGCTGGCGGCGCACCACGCGCCTTTGCCCTGCGCCGCCCCGAATTCGGCAATCCATACTATTCGGTCAAATCCGAACAAAAAACCCAATAGAACCGACGAGTTTTTTGCAATCCATGCATCAATACATCAATGCAGCAGTGGCTCAAGACCGCAGCCCCGGGGCTGCAACTCAAGCCGCCGCGCGCTGCGCTTGATAGACCTGCAAGTGCGAATAGGCCACGCGCAGATACGTCGCATCCACGCCCAAGGTACGGGCACGGTTGACCATGTCGCCCACGATGTGATCGGCCTCGACCGGCAGGCCTTGGCGCAAATCGCGGAACATGGACGCCGTCATGGGCTGCGTGCGGTCGCTGATCAGGTTCTGCACGAACGCATCGGCTTCAGGGCGCACGGCATGACCGGACGCCGCCGCCACGGACTGCGATTCCTGCAACAGGCTTTTCAGGATATCGATGCCGTCATCGGTGGACGCGATCTGACCGATCGAGCCGCGCATCAGACACGTGGCGGCGGCCAGCGTGGTCAGCATGACGTACTTTTCCCACATGTCCTGATGGATGTCTTCGCTTAGGCGGCTGACGTATTCGCCCCCGGCCAGCGCCTGCTCCAACGCCACGCAACGCTCACTACGGGCAGGGCCGGCGCGTTCGCCAAAGACAATATTCGCGTGCTTGCCCAGGTGCACCACTTCACCTTCCGGGCCCAGCGTGGCGTTGATCTGGCACAGGCCGCCCAGCACGCGATGCGGCTCGAACTCGCGATCCAGCACGTCGTATTGCAGCACGCCGTTCATGATGGGCAACACCGCCGTGTCGGGGCCGACCGCGGGGCGGATGGCGTCGATGGCGCTGGCCAGGTCATACGCCTTGCAGCTCAGCACAATCACGTCATACGCGCCCTGCAAGGTCTGTTGCGTGACCAGCTTCGGGTGCAGCGTGACATCGCCAAGCGGGCTCTGGATGCGCAACCCTTGTTCACGCATCCGAGCCGCGCGCGGTTCGCGCACCAGAAAGGTCACATCCGCGCCAGCCTGCGCCGCGCGTCCGCCAAAATATCCACCGGTGCCGCCAGCACCCAAGAACAACAACCGCATTCGTCTCTCCTGTAGCCGCCCGCCTGTTTTGCGGGCTGATACGGAATTATGCGCTTGGCGCGGAACATCGCCCAGCCCAAGCCCGGCGACTCAAGCCTCGTGATTGCGTTCCATCCACGCTTCAAAGCCACCCCGCAGCGCCCAGGTCTTTGGATACCCCGCCGCGCGCAGGCGCGAGGCCAGCAGCGCGGCCGAGACCTCGTTGGGGCAGGCGCAATAGACCACGATGTCGGACTCCAGCGCTTGCGGGTCCAGCGTGGGCAAGGGCGCCTTCAGGTCCACGGCGATGGCGCCGGGTATGCGCGCGGCGTCGCCTTGCGCGTCGGGCCGTACATCGAAGACCAGCGTGTTGCGGCCGTCCTGGCGCCATTGCATGAGCTCGTCGACGGACACGCGGGGAATGACGCGCAGGCTGCGCAACAAAAGCCGGCGGCGCAGGAAACGCGCCAGGATGTAAATCGCCAGCACCGCCGCCAGCACGCCCAGCCCCGTCGGGCCGTAGGTGCCCAGCACGTCGAGCACATCATTGATCACGCTGTGGAACAGGCCGCCCAACAACAAGGCGGAGCCCGCCCAGATCATGGACCCTGCCAGGTCATAGAGCAGGAAGCGGCGATAGGCCGTGCCGGTCAGGCCCGCCATGACGGTGGACAGCGCGCCCGCGCCGGGCAGGAACTTGCAGACCAGCAAGGCCCGCACCCCGATGCGCAAATACAGCCGCTGCGTCTGGCGGATGCAGGAGTCCTGCGACAAGGACATCTTGCACACCACGCCCAGCAACCGCGCGCCATAGCGCCGGCCCGCCACATACCAAAGCGTGTCGGCCAACAGGCAGGCCACGGTGGCGGCCAGCCAGGGCGTCAGCCAACCCGCCGCGCCGCCCAACGCGCCCGCCGCGATCAGCATAGGGTAGGCAGGGACGGGCAAGCCCGCTTGTTCGACCAGGACGTTGGCGAACACCAGCCACCCGCCGTATTGCTCGAGCAGCAATTGAATGTCTTGCATGGATCTTCCGGCATGCCGCGCCGCGCGGCCGAAGCAGCGATTTTAATGGCGTGGCCACCCGCGCAACGGTTTGTCGGAGTCGCCGATAGGGGAACAGTGCGTTTTGCCGGCGCGTGTCCATCCCATGAAACGGCGGGCACCAAATTGGTGCCACGGATCCCAGCCGGGGTGCCTATAATCCTGCCCGTCCATCAGGTTTCCCCGACTTGTCGCGAGGAATGCCGCATGGCATACAACTTGCTTCGCCAGGATGGGCCGCGCTGCCGATCCTGCCGCCGCATCGCTGCCATCCCATCACGTTTCCATCCCCCGCGAAGGAGTCACCCGCATGAAATCCCTGTCCACCCTGTCCACAGGCGGCATCGCTCGCCGTGGGCTGCTCAAGCTGGCCGCGGCCGCCGCGACCGGTGCGCTGCTGTTCTCGGGCGCAGTGCAAGCCCAAGCCCCAGCCCAGGCGCCCGCCAAGACCAAGGTTGCCGCCATCTATACGGTGCCGGTCGAACAGCAATGGGTGTCGCGCATCCACAAGGCGCTGACGGCTGCGCGCGACCGTGGCGAGATCGACTACACGTTCTCGGAAAACGTCACCAACGCCGACTACGAGCGCGTCATGCGCCAGTACGCCGAGCAGGGCAACAAGCTGGTGGTGGGCGAAGCCTTCGCGGTGGAATCCGCCGCCCGCAAGGTGGCCAAGGACTACCCGCAGACCGCCTTCCTGATGGGGTCCTCGGGCAAGCCGCAGCAGCCCAACTTCTCGGTGTTCGACAACTACATCCAGGAACCCGCCTACCTGACCGGCATGATCGCCGGCGGCATGAGCCAGAGCGGCAAGATCGGCCTGGTTGGCGGCTACCCCATTCCGGAAGTGAACCGCCTGATGCACGCCTTCATCGAAGGCGCCAAGGAAGTGAACCCGAAGGCCGAATTCACCGTGACCTTCATCGGTTCGTGGTTTGATCCCCCGAAGGCCAAGGAAGCCGCCTTCGCCATGATCGACAAGGGCGCGGACGTGCTGTACGCCGAGCGCTTCGGCGTGTCGGACGCCGCCAAGGAACGCGGCAAGCTGGCCATCGGCAACGTGATCGACACGCAGCCGCAGTACCCCGAAACCGTGGTGGCCTCGGCCCTGTGGAGCATGGAACCCACCATTGACGAAGCGCTCAAGCAGGTCAAGGCCGGCACGTTCAAGGCCGACGACTACGGCCAGTACTCGCTGATGAAGTACAAGGGCTCGTCGCTGGCGCCGCTGGGCACCTTCGAAAAGAAGATTCCCGCCGAACTCGTCGCCAAGGTGGAAGCCAAGCAGAAGGCCATTCTGGACGGCAGCTTCACCGTCAAGGTCAACGACAAAGAACCCAAGTCCTCGGCACGATGAACCAAGCGCCTCTCGCCCTGCAACTGACGGGGATCACCAAACGCTTCGGCAGCCTGACGGCCAACGACGATATCTCGCTGACGCTGCGGCAGGGCGAGGTCTTGGCACTGCTGGGCGAGAACGGCGCCGGCAAATCGACGCTGGTGTCGATTCTGTTCGGCCACTACTTGGCCGACGCGGGCAGCATCGACGTGTTCGGCAAGCCCTTGCCGCCCGGACGGCCCGACGCCGCGCTGGCGGCGGGCGTGGGCATGGTGCATCAGCACTTCACCCTGGCCGACAACCTGACCGTGCTGGACAACATCATGGTCGGCACGGAATCGCTGTGGAAGCTGGCGTCCGGCCGAAGCAAGGCGCGCAAACGCCTGGTTGAACTGGGCCAACGCTTTGGCCTGGGCGTGGACCCGGATGCGCGCGTGGGCGGCTTGTCCGTCGGCGAAAAGCAGCGCGTTGAAATCCTGAAGGCGCTGTATCGCGGCGCGCGCGTGTTGATCCTGGACGAGCCCACCGCGGTGCTCACGCCGCAGGAAGTGCAGGACCTGTTCGCCACGCTGCGCGGTTTTGTCGATGACGGCCTGGCCGTCATCTTCATTTCGCACAAGCTGGACGAAGTGATGGCCGTGTCGCGCCGCGTGGCGGTGCTGCGCCAGGGCAAGCTGGTGGCCGAACGCGACACCGCCGCCACCAGCCCCGCCGAACTGGCTGAATTGATGGTGGGCCGCAAGGTCGTCATGCCGCGCGCCGAAGCGGTGGCCGCCGCCGAACAGGCGGCGCCCGTGGTGACGCTGTCGCAAGTCACCGTGCGCGACAGCCGCGCTGGCGCGCCGCGCCTGGACAGCCTGGACCTTACCGTCCACAAACATGAAATCGTGGCGATCGCGGGCGTGGCCGGCAACGGCCAGCAGGCGCTGGTGTCGGTCTTGACCGGCTTGGCGCAACCGTCCGACGGCACGATCCGGCTGGGCGCCGAACACGCGCCCGCGCCCACGTCGCCCGCCGGCTGGACCGCCGCCCGCGTCGGCCGCATCCCCGAAGATCGCCACGGCGAAGGCATGATCGGCGACAGCCCGCTTTGGGAAAACGCCATCGTCGAAGACCTGAAGGACAAGCGCTTCGCACGCTACGGCCTGATCCGCGCGCGCGCGGGCCGGGCCTACGCCGCGTCGCTGGCCAAGCAGTTCGACGTGCGCGCGGCGTCGCTGGATGTGCGCACGCGCAGCCTGTCGGGCGGCAATATGCAGAAGCTGATCCTGGGACGCACGCTGGCGCGCGAACCGCGCTTTATCGTGGCCGACCAGCCCACCTGGGGCCTGGACATCGGCGCCGTGGCCTATGTGCGCGAGCAATTGCTGGCCGCCCGCGCACGCGGCGCCGGCGTGCTGCTGGTGTCCGAAGACCTGGAAGAGATCTTCGCCCTGGCCGACCGCATCGCCGTGCTGTGCGGCGGCAAGCTCGTCGCCATCAAGCCGGTGGCCGACTGGACGCCCGCGACCGTCGGCCTGGCCATGACGGGAACCCGCGCGTGACGGTTCACACCGCCCCGCGCCGCTTCCCTTTCTATTGAGCATTCTTCGCATGAAACTGATCCTGGAACGTCGCCCCGAGCCCAGCCGCATGGCGCTGGCCTTGGCCCCGATCGCGGCCATCCTTTTCACCCTGGCGATCTGCACCTTGCTGGTGGCCTGGGCCGGCGCGCCCGTGGGCCGCACCTACGCGCTGCTGTTCGAAGGCGCGTTCGGCTCGCGCTTCGCGCTGTCTGAAACGCTGACCCGCGCCACCCCGCTGATGTTGACGGGCCTGGCCTGTGCCGTGGCGTTCCGCGCGCGCTTCTACAACATCGGCGCCGAAGGCCAGTTGTATCTGGGCGCGCTGGCGGCGGTGGCCATCGGCGGGCTGCATGACGGCACGGGTTTCGATCTGCCGGTGCCCGTGCTGTTCGGCGGCATGATGCTGGCGGCGGCCTTGGCGGGCGCCTTGCTGCTGCTGATTCCCGCGCTGCTGAAAACCCGGCTGGGCGTGGATGAGGTCGTCACCACCTTGCTGGGCAACTTCATCGTGCTGCTGTTCGTGTCCATGATGCTGGACGGGCCCATGAAAGACCCGATGGCGATGGGCTGGCCGCAATCCGTGGCGCTGAACGGTGACCTGGAACTGGGCAAGCTGATCGAGCGCACGCGCGCGCATACCGGGCTGCTGTGGGCGGCGGGGCTGGCGCTGGGCTTGTGGCTGCTGAACCGCTATACCGTGTTCGGCTTCCAGATGCGGGCCGTGGGCGCCAACGCACATGCGTCGCGCTTTCTGGGCCTGCCGGTCAACCGCGTGATGCTGGGCACCGCGATGTTGTCCGGCGCGCTGGCCGGTCTGGCAGGCGCTATTGAAGTGGCGGGCCGCACTGGCTACGTCACGCTGGATATGTCGCCGGGCTACGGCTACACCGGCGTGGTCGTCGCCATGCTGGCCGGCCTGCATCCGCTGGGGGTCATCCTGGCCAGCATCTTCGTGGCCGGCATGCTGGTGGGCGCCGACAGCATGAGCCGCGCCATTGCCGTGCCGAACTACATCGCCGACGTCATCGTCGCCACTTCGTTGCTTGCCATGCTGGTCGCGACGCTATTCGCGCAGTACCGCCTGCGCCGCAACCAGGCTTGAGGAACACGCCATGGAATGGATGGATCTATTGAGCACCTCGGCCTTCTGGGTCGCTGTGCTGCGCCTGGCGACGCCGCTGATTCTGGGTACGCTGGGCGTGCTGCTGTGCGAACGCGCCGGCGTGCTGAACCTGGGCATCGAAGGCATCATGGCCGCGGGCGCCTTCACCGGCTGGCTGGTTGTGTACCTGGGCGCGCCGCTGTATGTGGGCGTGCTGGCGGCGGCGTTCGCCGGGGCCGTGTTCGGCCTGTTGCACGCCGTGCTGACGGTGCCATTGGGGCTGTCGCAACACGTGTCGGGGCTGGGGGTGACCTTGCTGGCGACCAGCCTGTCGTACTTTGCGTACCGCGTGACGTTTCCCAGCGTGAACACGCCGCCCACGATCACGCCGTTTGCTGAAATGAAATACCTGGACGGCATTCCGTTGATCGGGCCCGTGCTGGCCGGGCAGACGCCAATGACGCTGATCGCGCTGGCCGCCGTGCCGATTCTGGCATGGGTGCTGAACCGCACGCCGGTCGGGCTGGCGGTCCGCATGGTGGGCGAAAACCCCGCCGCCGCCGAAGGCCAGGGCCTGTCGGTCACGCGGCTGCGCATGGGCGCCATCGTGGCGGGGTCGGCGCTGATGGGGGTTGCCGGCAGCTTCCTGACGCTAGCCGCGTTCAACGCCTTCTTCTTCAACATGGTCAACGGCCGTGGCTGGGTCTGCGTGGCGCTGGTCGTGTTCGCGTCGTGGCGTCCCGGCAAGGCATTGCTGGGCGCGCTGATCTTTGCTTTCTTCGATGCACTGCAACTGCGCCTGCAACAAGGCGGCGCGGCCTTGCCCGGCCTGCCTGAGCTACCGTATCAGGTGTATCTGATGCTGCCCTACATCCTGTCCATCCTGGCCCTGGTGGTGATGGCGCGCCGCGCCGCCTACCCGCAGGCCTTGATGAAACCCTATCGCAAAGGCGAACGCTAATGGCTCGCCCGAGGACCCAACCATGCTCGACCTGATCTTCAAGAATTGCACGCTGCCCGATGGCCGCACGAACATCGACATTGGTGTGGCGCAAGGTCGCATCACTGCCGTGGAACCGGCGTTGAAGGCCGAGGCTGGCCAGACGATTGACGCGGCCGGTCAACTGGTGTCGTCGCCTTTTGTCGACGCGCACTTTCATATGGACTCCACGCTGTCGTTCGGGCTGCCGCGCGTGAACCAGTCGGGCACGCTGCTGGAAGGCATCGCGCTGTGGGGCGAGCTGAAACCGCTCTTGACGCAGGAGGCGCTGGTGGAACGCGCGCTGGCGTATTGCGACTGGGCCGTCGCGCGCGGCCTGTTGGCCATCCGCTCGCATGTGGACGTCTGTGACCCGCGCCTCTTGGCCACCGAAGCGCTGCTGCACGTGCGCGAGAAGGTCAAACCGTACCTGGACCTGCAACTGGTGGCCTTCCCGCAAGACGGCGTGCTGCGCGCACCCGGTGCCCTGGAAAATCTGAAGCGCGCGCTCGACATGGGCGTGGACGTGGTGGGCGGCATTCCGCACTTTGAACGCACCATGCAGGACGGCGCCGAATCCGTGCGCATCCTGTGCGAACTGGCCGCCGAACGTGGCCTGCGCGTGGACATGCACTGCGACGAAAGCGACGACCCGCTGTCGCGCCACATCGAAACGCTGGCCTATCACACGCAGCGCCTGGGCCTGCACGGCCGCGTCACCGGTTCGCACCTGACGTCCATGCATTCGATGGACAACTACTACGTGTCCAAGCTGATCCCGCTGATCCGCGAAGCGGGCGTGGCCGCGATTGCCAACCCGCTGATCAACATCACGCTGCAAGGCCGCCACGACACCTATCCCAAGCGCCGTGGCATGACGCGCGTGCCGGAATTGCTGGCGGCTGGCGTGCCGGTGGCCTTCGGCCATGACTGCGTGATGGACCCCTGGTACAGCCTGGGTTCGGGCGACATGCTGGAAGTGGCGCACATGGGCCTGCATGTGGCCCAGATGACGGGCCAGGACGCCATGCGCGCCTGTTTCGAGGCCGTGACGACCACGCCCGCCAAGATCCTGGGGCTGGACGACACGGGCATCGCGGTCGGCAAGCGTGCCGACCTGGTGCTGCTGCAAGCGCGCGACCCCGTCGAGGCGCTACGCTTGCGCGCGACCCGGCTGATGGTGCTGCGCGCGGGCCAGGTCATTGCGACCACGCCGCCCGCCACCGCCACCCTGAGTCTGCCGGGCCGCCCCGGCCAGGTCAGCTTTCAGACACCGGCCCGCTGACATACCCCGGGCCGCCGACAGGCTGCGGCCGCCTCGCGGCCGTCACGATGATCTCCACCAGCAGCTCCGGCGCGGCCAGCTTGGCCTCGCAGGTGGCGCGGGTGGGCATCGCCTCGGGCAGCGCCCACTCAGCCCACACGCTGTTCATGCCGGCGAAGTCGCGGTCGATATCCTTCAACCAGATCTGCACCGACAACAGCCGCGATTTGTCGATGCCGGCCTGCGCCAGATAGCCATCTATCTTTGCCAACACGTCGCGCGTCTGCGGCACGATGCCGCCTTCGGCCGTTGACGTCACCCCCGCCACATAGACCGTATCGCCGTGGATCACGATGCGGCTCAGGCGCTGGTTGGTGTCTTTGCGCACGATATCGTTGTTCATACGTCCTGCTCCTTTTCTGATGGGGTGGACGCCATCGTGGCGTCCGAAAAACGTTCAATCCGGAATGGCTCGATCGGCATGTCCGTCGCGCCGGTGGTGATCAGGTCGGCCATGATGCGGCCCACGATCGGGCCCAATTCAAAGCCATGCGCCGAAAAGCCGAAGGCATGGAAGGCCGTCTCGTGGCGGCTGCTGCGGCCGATGACGGGAATCTCGTCCGGCATGGCCGCTTCGATGCCGGCCCAGCCCCGGTTCACGATGGCGTCGCGCATGTGCGGAAACAGGTCGCAGACCGTGCGCGCGCCCTCGGCCAGCGAACGAAAGTCCAGCTCGGTCCATTCCGCGTCGCGGTCCACCCAGGCGCGCCGGCCGCCGCCGATCAGCACGGTGCCGTTCGTGCGCTGCTTGAACGATAGCGCGCGTCCCGTGCCCAGCACCACCGGGTCCAGGAAATGGTCCATGCGCAAGGTCACCAGCATCATGGGGCTGATGGCAAGCAGCGGCACGGGCTCGCCCCATTGCGCCGCGATGCGGTCGGCCCAGGCGCCCGCGCAATTCAAGACTTGCGGCGCGGTGTAGGTGCCCGCATCGGTCTCCACCCGCCATTGGCCGCCGTCGTGCGCCACGCGGTCCACGCGCACGCCTTCCAGAAAGCGCGCGCCCAGGCTGGCGGCCTTGCTGCGACACGCCAGCGTCGTGCGGTAGGGGTCGGCCGCCGCATCTTCACGCGCGATCAATCCGCCCTCGATGGTCGGCGCAATCATCGGGATCATGTCCCGCAGCGCTTCAGCGCTGATCCACTGTTCATGCGTGTAGCCGTGATCGGTCATCGTGCGCAAGCGCGTTTGCAGCGCCTGGACATCGGCGGCGTTCTCGGCCACGCGCACCTGGCCGTGCTGCTCGAAGCCGCAGTCGTCATCCACCAGCTCGCCGATGCGATACCAAAGTTCGCGCGAGGCCAGCGCCAGCGGTACTTCGGCCAAGTGCCGCGACAAGGTGCGCACGCCGCCCGCGTTCACGCCCGAGGCATGCCGCCCCACGTAGTTCTTTTCGATCACCAGGGCCGACACGCCCGCGCGCGCCAGATGTAGCGCCGCCGAGCTGCCATGCAGGCCCCCGCCGATGATGATGACTTGCGCCGACCGCGTTGCATCGGTCATGGCATTACTTCTTCAAGCGGACCACGGCCTGGCGGGAATCATCCGTCTGCGGCAGCGACGCGAGTTCTCCCAAGGTCAGCGGCTTGGTCGGGAAGCGCAGCCGGTAATAGCCCACTTCCTGCGTCGGCACGCCGCGTTCCTCGGCGATGATCTCGGCCACGGTCAGCCCGCAGAAGCGCCCTTGGCACGGTCCCATGCCGCAGCGCAGGAAAGCCTTCATCTGGTTGGGACCGGTGCAGCCCAGCTTGACCGTCTCGCGCACTTGCGCGGCGGTGACTTCCTCGCAGCGGCACACGATGGTGTCGCCGGTGGGCCGCCGGAATGCGTCAGGCGCCTTGTACAGCGCGTCGAAGAACTCGCGGCCCCTGACGGCACGGGCGAGCCCGTCGCGCGGCGCCACGGCCTCGCTATCGCGTTTACGGGCGTCGATGCGGCCAAGCAGATGCGCGGCCTGCAAGGCAGCCAGCCGGCCCCGGTGTTCCGCCGCCAGCGCACCCGCGATCCCCGCGCCATCGCCCGCCATGCCGATGCCGTCCACCGACGTCAGGCCCCATTCATCGACCTGCGGCTCCCAACAGTCCAGCGCGTCGTTCCAACGGTGTTCGGCGCCCACGGCGCGCGACAGGTTCACGTTGGGCACCACGCCCTGGTGCAGCATCAGTTGTTCGGCGGGCAAGGTCTTGGTGACGCCGCCCGCCGTGTAGCGCACGCTTTCCAGCTTGCCGTTGCCCAACGCTTCCAAGGCCGTGACGCCGCGCATGATCGGCACCGCCGCCTTGACGGCGCGCAGCAGCTTCAAGCCCTTGCCCAGGTAAGGCGAGCGCAAGAACCCCCACACCTTGGGCAGCGCCTGGCTCATGCGTCCGGGCGGCGTGGTTTCCAGCAGCGCGTCGATCTTCACGCCCGCATTCAGGTACTGCCAGGCCACCAGGTAAAGCAGCGGGCCGCTGCCCGCCAGCACCGTGCGGTCGGCCGGCACCACGCCCGCCGACTTCAGCAGAATCTGCGCCGCGCCCGCGGTGATGACGCCGGGCAGCGTCCAGCCCGGAATCGGAAAGGGCCGCTCTTGCGCGCCCGTGGCCAGCAGCAGCCGGCGCGCGTGCACGATGCGCGCTTCGCCCGCCACCGAGTACGCCACCTCGAAGCCTTTGTCGGGCTGCGGCGCGGTGCGTTCGGCCACCGCCCAGACGGTGGCGCCCGGCACGTAGCGCGCGCCCGATTGCTTGAACGGCGCCACCAGCGACGCACCATGCCAATAGTCTTCGCCCAGGATGCCCCGGTCGGTGACGGGGGTGGTGGTGATGGCGCGATAGATCTGGCCGCCCGGCGCCGGCTGTTCATCCAGCAGCACCGTGTCCACGCCCAACGTGGCCGCCAGCGTCGCCGCCGCCAGGCCCGCCGGGCCCGCGCCCACCACCAGCAAATCGCATTGCGTTGTTTCGATCATGCCTGCACCTTGCGCGCGCCCAACTGGCGCTCGATCTTCATGCCCTCGCGCACGGCCGTCATGCAGCCCTGCTGGTTCGCCTGGCCATCAATGGTGACCAGGCAGTCGTAGCACACCCCCATCATGCAATAGGGGCCGCGCGGCACTTCGTTCACCGCCGTGTCGCGACAGGCCGACACGCCGCCCGCGAACAACGCCGCCGCCACCGTATCGCCTGGCCGGCATTGCAGTTCGGCCCCATTGACCGTCACGCGCACGGGTGCGCTTTGCGTCTGGCGCTGCGCCTCGTCAAGCCTCTTGAACATGAAACCTCCGGGTCGAGAAGGGCGCCATGTCGTCGGCAAGCTTGCCGGCCACGATCATGGGCGCCAGATTGAGCGCGTGCGCGGCGGCCAGCGTCACACCGCTATGACAGGTGGCGACGAAGGCGCCGGGGCACGTTTCGGATTGCTGATAAATGGGAAAGCCGTCCTTGGACATCACGCGCAGCGCCGCCCAGCTGCGCACCACGCGCACGTCGCGCAAGGCCGGCAGCGTGCGCACGGCACGATCAGCCAGCGTACCCAGGATAGGCAGGCCCACCAGGTTATCCACATAGCCGGCTTCTTCCTGCGAATCGCCGATCAGCCAGGTGCCTTCATCGGTCTGGCGCAAGGTGGATAGCGGCGTCTCCAGCATGCGGCGCGTGCGTTCCAGCACCACGATCTGGCCGCGCTGCGGGCGCACCGGCACGTCCAGGCCAACTTGCGCGCCCAGGTCCTTGTTGGACAGGCCCGAGGCCAGCACAAGCTTGCGCGCGCGCACCGTGCCGCCCGGCGTCGCAACCTCGAACACACCATCGCGCTGCTTGATGCCTTGCGCCGGACGGCGCGGCAGGTAATCCACAACCCGCTGTGCAAAACTCGCATGCAGCGCGCGCAGCAGCTTGAGCGGATTGGCAATGCCATCCACCGGTGTCCACGTGGCGCCGCGTACGTCGGGGCCGATGCCCGGCACCAGGTCGGCGACTTCAGCGCGGTCCAGCAGCTTCCAGTCGTATTGCGCCATGCCGGGCTGCGCCAGCAGGGTCTTCATGAAGTTGCCGCGCGCTTCCACTTCTTCATCACTCAGCAGCGCGTGCAGACCGCCGCGCTGCTCCAGATGCACGTCCACGCCGGTCTCATCCAGCAGCTGCGCGGCCAGCCGAGGCCAGCCGGACGCGGACGTCATCGTCCACACGCCGTAGCGCGGCAGGCCCATGCCCTTGCTCTGTACCCACACCAGCCCGAAGTTGCCGCGTGACGCGCGGTAAGCCACGTCGCCTTCGTCCAGTACGGCCACATGGTCCAGTTCGCGCCGCAATCCGTAAGCGATCGCCGAACCCACCAAGCCCCCGCCTATCACCACGGCGTCATAAATGCCGCGATGCACGGGCGCGCGGGGCGCCAGTTCTTTCTCGTCCGTCATTAGCGTCCCTTTCCTACAAACAGCTTTTCCAGACCGACCACGCGGTCCAGGATGAAGATGGCGATGATGGTCACGTAGATCAGCACGGCTGACACGGCGGTGACCAGCGGGTCGATCGTGTCTTCGATGTGCAGGAAGATGCGCACCGGCAACGTCGTCGTGGACGGCGAGGCAATGAAGATCGACATGGTCAATTCGTCAAAGCTCGTAATGAAGGCGATCACCCAGCCGCTGACCACCCCCGGCAACAACAGCGGCAGCACCACGCGCCGAAACGCCGTCCAGTTGGACGCGCCCAGCGACTGCGCGGCGCGCTCCAGCGCGGGGTCGATGCCGGTGGCCGACGCCAGCACCAGGCGCAGCGCGTACGGCATCACCAATATCACGTGCGCCACCACCAGGCCCACATAGGTGCCGGCCAGATCCACCGTGGTGAAGAACTTCAGGAAGGCCAGCCCCAGCACCACATGCGGAATCATCAGCGGCGACATGAAGAAGGCCACCAGTGCCTCGCGGCCACGGAACCGGTTGCGGGCCAGGGCCAGCGCGCTGGGCACGGCCAGGCCGATCGCCAGCGTGGCCGACAGCGTGCCCAGGCCCAGGCTGAACCAGAACGCCTCGACAAAGCGCGGGTTGTCCAGAATGGCACGGAACCAGCGCAGCGACAGCCCGGTGGTGGGTAGCGAGATAAAGCCTTCGGAGGTGAACGCCACCGCGCACACCATGACGATGGGCGCCAGGATGAAGAGGATGAAAAGCGTGTGGAAGATCAGCCCGATGGGGCCGTTTCGAAATTGCATCTCAGCCTCCGGCCTGGTTGAAGACGGCGCCGTACTTGCGTTCGATGATGCGGTTGGCCGACAGCAACACCACCACGGTCGCCAGCAGCAGCACCACCGCCAGGGCCGCGCCCAGGGGCCAGTTCAGCGTGTTCAGGAATTCGTCGTAGGCAGCGGTGGCCACGTTCTTCAGCCGCCGCCCGCCGATGATGGCCGGCGTGGCGAAGGAACTTGCCGCCATCGCAAACACCATGATGGCGCCCGACAGAATGCCCGGCATCACCTGCGGCACGATCACGCGGCGGATCACGGTGAACTGCGACGCGCCCAACGACAGCGCGGCGGCTTCCGTGGCCGGGTTGATCCGCTGCAAGGACGCCCACACCGAAATCACCATGAAGGGCACCAGCACGTGCGTCAGCGCAATGCCCACGCCCAGGTTGCTGTACATCAGGTCCACGGGCGTCGAGGTCAGGCCGATGCCCATCAGCACCTTGCTGATCAGGCCGGTGGAACCGAACAACAGCGCCCAGCCCAGCGTGCGCACCACCACCGAAATCAAGAGCGGCCCCAACACCACCATCAGGAACAAGCCCTTCCACGGGTTGGCCATGCGCGACAAGACATACGCTTCGGCCGTGCCCAGAATCAGGCAGGCCACGGTCACGGCGGCCGCCACGCCGAACGTGCGCGCGTAGATCTCGTAGTAGTAGCCGTCGCTGAAGATTTCAAAGTAGTTCTTCCAGGTAAACGTGGCCTGCATGCCGCCGTAGAACTGGAAGTCGAAAAAGCTGATCAGGAACACCAGCGCCATCGGCACCACCAGGAAGGTGGCGTACACCACCAGCGCCGGCGCGCTCAGTACCCAGGGGTTGGTGCGCGTGCTCATGACGCGCTGCCCCGCGGCGCGGACGCCACCTCGCACATGTCTTGCGCGCGCCAGCGCAAATGCACGGTCTCGCCCTCGGCGGGCACCGGCACGCCGTCGTTCTGGCGGATCACCATCACTTCGCCCACCGACGTATCTACCTGGCATAGCCAGTGGTTGCCCTGGAAGACGCGGGTCTTCATGCGGCCGGGCAGGGCACAGGCGGCGGGTTCCGAGAACAGGATTTTTTCAGGCCGCACGATTACCGCGCCTTGCGGCACGGCCGCGCCGGCCATCGGGATATGCGCCTCGCCGATGCGGGCACGCGTTTCGTTTTCGTAATGCTCGGCCTGGGGCGTGAACACATTGGCCTTGCCCAGGAAGCCGCCCACGAAATGGCTGGCCGGCCCTTCGTAGGCCTGGAAGGGTTCGGCCACCTGCTCCACGCGGCCCTGGTTCATGACCACGATGCGGTCCGACAGCGCCAGCGCCTCGGACTGATCATGCGTGACCAGGATGGTGGTGGTGCCGATGGTGCGCTGGATGCTGCGCAGTTCCAACTGCATTTCCTCGCGCAGCTTGGCGTCCAGGTTCGACAGCGGTTCATCCAGCAGCAACACGCTGGGCCGGATGACCAGCGCGCGAGCCAAAGCCACCCGCTGCTGCTGCCCGCCCGACATCTGTGCGGGATGGCGGTCCGCCAAGTGCGACAGCCCCACCAGCTTCAACGCATCGGCCACGCGCGCTTCGCGCTCGTCCTTCTTGACCCGCTGCATCTCAAGACCAAACGACACGTTTTCGGCCACCGTCATGTGCGGGAACAGCGCGTAGTTCTGGAACACTAGGCCCAGGCCGCGCTTGTTGGCCGGCACGCGGCTGACGTCACGGCCGTCCAGCACGATGCTGCCGCCCGTGGGTTCGACAAAGCCCGCGATCATTTGCAGGGTGGTCGTCTTGCCGCAACCCGAGGGCCCCAGCAGCGAAATGAATTCGCCCCGGTTCACGGACAGGCTCAGCTCTTGCACGGCGGTGGTCTCGCCATAGCGCTTGCTAAGGCGGTTCAACACTAGATAGGTCATGAAGGCTCCCGTGGGCGACGCGCCGCGCCGCCCCGTATTGCACTACCGGCGATTGCGCGTCAACGCTCGACTTCGCGCGTCCAGCGCTTGTTCCATTCGTCGCGGTTCTGGTTGACGGTGTCCCAGTCGATCACGATGAGGTCGGCGGCGCGCTTGCCAATCGGCAGCGGCACACGCGGGTCGTCGGTGACCTTGGCCTTCTTGTTGACGGGGCCGTAGCCATAGGCGGACGCCAGCTTTTCCTGCACCTCGGGCGACACCAGGTACTGCACGAAGGCCTGCGCGGCCGGGTTGGCGTTGGACTTGGCCACCGGGCACACGGACGACAGCAAGGCGTAGGCGCCTTCCTGCGGGTACACGAAGCCCACCGGGAAGCCGGTGTCGGCGAACGACTTGGCGCGGCCGCTGCCCCACACGGAAATCAGCGCCTGGCCGCTGGAGAACAGCTCGGTCATCTTGCCCGGGGACGGTTCATAGACCAGCACGTTGGGGCCGATTTCATTCTTGAAGGTGGTGAAGCCGGCGTCGATATTCTTTTCACCGCCGCCACCCTCGCGGGCGTACTCCACCACGGCGTGCAGCCCATAGGTGTTGTTCAGCGGCGGCACCACCAACAGCTTCTTGTACTTGGGGTCCTTCAGGTCTTTCCAGGACGTGGGCGGGGCCCACTTCTTCTCTTCGAAAGCCTTCTTGTTGTACATGATGCCGGTGGCCACGATGCCGATGGCCACTGCCTTGTCGTCCTTGTAGCGCGCGGTGCTGTAGAGGTCGTCAGCGGGCAGGCCCTTGATGGGGGCACAAAATCCCAGCGCGATGGCTTGGTACATGGGGCCGTCATCAATGATGGCCACGTCTATCTGCTGATTGCTTTTCTGCGCTTGCAGGCGCGCCACCGTGTTGGTGGAATTGCCGGCCACATAGTCCAGTTCAATGCCGTGCTGCTTGGCGAAGGGCGGGAAGATGTCCTTGCGCATGATGTCTTCGAACGAGCCGCCATAACCTGCCACCACCAACTTCTGCTGCGCCATGGCGTTGGCGCTGAGCCCTGCGGCTACCGTTGCCGCTGCGAGTACTGCAAGTACCTTGCTCATGAGAACCCCCGATTTGTTGGTACACTTTGTCCGTACATGAATGTCCGGACAAATAATGAATCCGACCGGACATCGTTGTCAATCGGGTTATCGTCCGTACAAACCCCATATAACAATTCAAGGAGCCTCCTCATGACCCGATCCTCCGAGCGCGCAACCGGCCCCGGCGGAGCACGGCAAGCGCGTGGCAAGCCCGAATCGCAAGCGCCGGACGTTGATACCGGCGGCCCCCGCTACAAGAGCATTTTTCAAACCTTGTCGCAGGACATCAGCGCCGGCCGCTACCCCGTGATGACGCTGCTGCCCACTGAACACGAGCTTTGCGACCAGTTCAACGCCAGCCGCCACACCATCCGTGAAGCCATCCGCATGCTGACCGTGGCGGGCATGGTGTCGCGCCGCCCCGGCGTGGGCACCCGCGTTGAAACGGCCCGCGCCAGCACGCGTTTCACGCAACGCATCTCGCAATTCCCCGACCTGCTTCAGTACGCGCGCAACGCCGCCCTGCTGGTGCAGGACGTGCGTACCATCAAGCTGCCCAAGCGGCTGGCCGAATCGCTGGGCTGCCCCGCTGACAAGTCCTGGCTGCATATCAACTCCATCAAGACACTCGACGACCAGGGCACCGCCGCGGCCAGCACGCTGATCTACGCGGACCCCGAGCATTCGGACGTGCGCGTGGACGTCAAATCACGCATATCGCTACTGCGCCTGATCGAAGACCATTTCGGTGACCGCATCACCGAGGTCAACCAGGAGTTCTCGGCCACGCCCATCAACGCCACCATCGCCAAGCAGCTCAAGGTGGAACCCAAGACGGCGGGCTTCGTCATCACCCGCCGCTACTACGGCGATGGCGGCTTGCTGCTGCTGGCCACCATCACCACCTTCCCGCACGACAAGATGAAGTACTCCATGACCCTCAACGTGGGGTAGTTGCCCCTGCGCCGTCGGCCGCGCGCACGCCTCGCATACCGTAGGCCGTGCGTGCCGCATCCAAGCTGATCTTGCCGTCGGCGAGGTCTTGCGCAATGCGTGCCTGGGTGCGTTCGGCCGGCGGCCCATAGCCGCCACCACCGGGCGTTTCGATGCGCACGCTTTCGCCGGCCGCCAGCGCAATGTTGGCGGTCTTGGAAAACAGTTCTTCCTCTTGCGGCGTGCCGAAGTTGCGCACCAGCCGGGCACGCCGCCCGTCGCCGCCACCATCCACGCCCGCCGCCACGCCCACCGTGTGGCTATCCGACCGCGCCGAGAACACGATGCCTGGGCCCACCGCGCGAATCTGCTTGGCAATCGCCATGCCGCCGCGCGTGCGGCCTGGGCCGCCCGAGTCCTGGATCATGGCGTACTCGTCCATCAGCAAGGGGTATTCGTTTTCCAGCGCTTCCACGGGCAGGTTCGAGGTGTTGGTCATGTGCACATGCACGGCGTCCATGCCGTCCGCATCGAAGCGCGCACCCGCTCCACCGCCCAAGGTTTCCAAGTAAACGAAGTGGCCCGCGCGCTCGCGCCAGCGGCCTGAAAACACGATGGCGGGGCAGCAGTCATTGCTGGACGCCATGGTCTTTTCCGGCGGCAGCAGGCCACGGAACGCACCGAAGATCGCGCCCGCGACTTTCTGCGCGGTGATGGACCGCGCGCCCACGGCGGCCGGATGCTCGGGGTTGGTGATGGTGCCCACCGGCGCCGACAGCGTGATGGGGTCGAACAGGCCGGCGTTGGGTGCAAGGTCAGGGTCCAGCAGCGCTTTCACGGCGTAGTACACGCAGGCGCGCAGGGCATTGATCGGCAGGTTCATCGCGCCGCGCGCCTGCTTGCCGGAGCCTTCGAAATCAAAGTGCAGGTTGTCGTGGCTGACGGTCAGCGTCACCTGGATGGGCACGGGGTCGCCGCCCATGCCGTCGTCATCCAGATCGCTGCGAAAGGTGTAGCTGCCCGCTTGCAGTTCGGCGATGCGGTTGAGCAGGCGGCGGCGCGTGTAGGCGATGACGTCGTCCACCGAACGCAGCACGGCGTCCAGCCCCATCTGGCGGATCAGGCCTTGCACGGCGGCCGCGCCACGGCGGTTGGTGGCCATCTGCACGCGCAGGTCCAGCACGCGCTCTTCGGGGTCGCGGGTGTTGGCGCAGATCAGGCGCAGCATGTCTTCATCGTTCTGGCCGTGGCGCGCGATGCGGCAGGCGGGGATGCGGATGCCTTCCTCGAAGATCGACTTCAAGCCGCCCGCGATGGACCCGGGCACCGCGCCGCCCACGTCCGAATGGTGCGCGATGTTGGCGGCGAAGAAGCGCAGCACGCCGTCCCAGAATACGGGGGTGACGATGTTGATGTCGGGCAGGTGGCTGCCATCGGCCAGATAGGGGTCGTTGCAGATGAACACGTCGCCCTCGCGGATGTCATCCACCGGGTACGTGCGCAAGATCGCGCCCATGGCCCCGTCCAGCGAACCCAGGTGCAGCGGAATCTGCGTGCCCTGCGCAACCAGCCTGCCGGCCGCGTCGAACAAGGCCACCGAGCAATCCTTGCGTTCCTTGATGTTGGTGGAGAACGACGCGCGCACCAGCGTGTTGTTCATATCCTCGGTAATGGAGAGCAGGCGGTTGCAGAACACCTCCATGCCGATGGGGTCGGCCAGCGCCACGACGGTATTGGAATGGTCGGGCTTGGCGTTGTCGGGCTTAGCGTTGTCGGGCTTATTCATGCAAGCCTCCTTGCAAACGGATGATCAGGTTGCCGTACTCGTCCACGCTGGCTGCGTGGCCCACGCCCACCACCGTGGTCGAGCTCATTTCCTCAAGCAGGGCAGGGCCGATGAAGCACGCGCCGGTCGGCACGCGGTCGCGGTCGTAGACGGGCGTCTCCTTCCAGCCGTGCACCGCGCCGAAGTAGGCCTTGCGCCGTCCCAGGCTGGCGTCTTCCAGCTCGCCGCCGATGTAGCGCGGCGCAAGCGGCGCCTTCACCACCTGGCCCACGGCCTGCATGCGGCAATTGATGATCTGCACCTTGCGGTCATCCACCGTGTAGCCGTATTCACGTTCATGCGCCTCGGCAAAACGGCGGGCAAATTCCGCATGGCCGCCCGCGCCCATGTCCACGCCATCCAGGCTGACCTGCACTTCAAAGTTCTGGCCTTCATAGCGCGCATCGATGGCGCTATGGCACACGCGTAGTGCCGGGTCCACGCGCTCCGTTTCAAGCCAGCGCTCGGCCTGCTGGCGCAAGCCGTCAAAGATGGCGGCGATGGCGGGCCAGGTGTCATCGGACGCGAGCGATATTTCGCTTTGCACGAAGTCGAACGAGATGTCGCTCAACAAGATGCCGCGCGCACACATGGTGCCCGGTTCCTGCGGCACGATGACGACGGGGATGCCGCATTCCTCGGCCACTTCCACCGCATGCAGGGGCCCCGCGCCGCCGTAGGCGTAGAGCGCGAAGCAGGACAGGTCGTAGCCGCGTTCGGTGGATACCGCGCGAATGGCGCGGCTCATGTTGGCTGCCGCGATGCGCAGGATGCCTTCGGCCGCGGCCTCGGGTTCCAGGCCCAGCGGCTGCGCCACGCGCTGCTCGATCACGTCGCGTGCGGCCTGGGCGTGCACGGGCATGCGTCCGTTCAGCAATGCGATGGGGTTCAGCCGCTGTAGCGCGATTTCGGCATCGGTAATGGTGGGCTCCTGCCCGCCACGGCCATAGCCCACCGGCCCGGGCACCGCGCCCGCGCTGTGCGGCCCTACCTTCAAGGCGCCCGCGTCGTCCAGCCAGGCGATGCTGCCGCCGCCCGCGCCGATCACGTGGATGTCGACCATGGGCGTCTTGACGGGGTAGCCCGCCACCTGCCGATGCGAGGTAAACAGTGGACGCCCGTCGCACACCAGCGACACGTCGGTGCTGGTGCCGCCGACGTCGAAGGTGACCAGGTTCAGGCTGCCGATGGCGCGCCCCACCGCCGCCGCACCCACCACGCCGGCCGCCGGCCCCGACAGGCAGGTACGCACGGGGTATTGGCGCACGGTGCCGATCGACATCAGGCCGCCGTTGGAGTGGATGGTGTGCGGCTCGTGGCTGATGTCCAGGTCGCGCACCCGTTGCAGGAAGCGTTCCAGATAGCGCGCCATCTTCGGCCCCACCGCCGCGTTCAGCACCGTGGTGGACAGGCGCTCGTATTCGCGAAATTCTGGCAGCACATCGGACGACATGCTGATGTAGGCGCCGGGCATGACCTCGGCCACGATCTGCGCGGCGCGGCGCTCGTGCGCGGGGTTGCGGTAGGCGTGCAGAAAGCACACGGTGACGGCTTCGATACCGGCTTCGGCGAATTGCCGCGCGGCGGCCTGCACCTGGGCTTCATCCAGCGGCGTGAGCACGTCTCCCGACGCGCTCACGCGCTCGCTCACTTCAACACGGAACTCACGCGGCACGGCCACGGGCGGCTTGCCGACGCTGTAGTCGTACAGGTGGGGCCGCGTCTGGCGGCCGATTTCCAGCACGTCGCGAAAGCCGCGCGTGGTGATCAGGCCAACACGCGCGCCCTTGCGCTCGATGATGAGGTTGGTGGCAACGGTGGTGCCGTGGCCCACGTGCGACACCTGCGAGGGCGCCACGTCATGGTCCGCCAGCATCTGGCCGATGCCGGTGGCAATGGCCTCGGACGGGTCGTGCGGGGTGGAGGGCACTTTGTGGAAGTGCACCACGCCCGCGTCCTCGTCGATCATCGTGAAGTCGGTGAACGTGCCGCCGACGTCTATCCCTATGCGATACATATCGTGTGTTCCAAAGAAAGTGTGCTGCCAGGGAAGATCAGTCCAGGCGGATGCCGGCTTGCTTGACCACCCCGCACCATTTGCTGATCTCGCTTTTGATCATCGTGGCGAACGCGGGGCCCGCCACGTCCGACACCTGCGCGCCCTGCTGTTCCAGGTACGTTTTCATGGCGGGCGCGTGCAGGGTCTGCACCAGGCCGTCGGTGAGCTGCTGGCGCAGCGGCTCGGGCATGTTGGCGGGGGCCAGCATGCCAAACCACACCATGGCTTCGTAGCCGGGGTAACCGGATTCCGCGACGGTGGGCACATCGGGCAACATCGACGAACGCTCGGGCGAGGTCACGGCCAGCGCCTTGATCTTGCCGTCCTTGATGTAGGGGTACGACGTCATCACCACGTCCATCATCATGTTGACCTGGCCGCCCACCAGATCGATGAGCGCGGGGCCGGAGCCGCGATACGGCACGTGCACCATGGAGACGCCGGCGGTGGACTTGAACAGTTCGGCCGCCAGGTGGTTGGACGTGCCCTGGCCGTTGGAGGCGAAGGAGTATTTTTCGGGCTCCTTCTTCAGCAGCGCCACGAACTCTTTCAAGCTGTTGGCGGGCACCGATTGGTTCACCGACATGACGTTGGGAATGGTGGCCACCACGGTCAGGGGCGTGAAGTCCTTGACGGCGTCGTAGGGCAGCTTGGAATAGATGCACGGGGCGCTGCCGTGTGTGCTGACCGAGCCCATCAGAATGGTGTAGCCGTCGGCCGGCTGGCGGGCCACGTATTCGGTACCGACGGTGCCGCCGGCGCCGGGCCGGTTTTCAACGATGACGTTGGCGGACAGGCGCTGGCCCAATCCGTCGGCGATCTTGCGGGCGATGAGGTCGGTGGACCCACCCGCGGCAAACGGCACGACGATGCGGATCACCTTGTCCGGCCACGCGGCGGTGGCGGTGCCGGCGGCGGCAAACAACGCGACCCCGGCGGCAATGCGGAAGCAACTGCGTATCAGCCCTTGGTTCATGGCTTGGTTTCCCCTTGTTGATAGAACTTCGTGGTGGCCGGATCATGCGTGTCCGGTCCTGGTTCGCTGCAACAACAGGGCCATCCTAGGCTTCTGCCTTCAATGACAGCAGTCCTACAGGTTTATATTTGTATAAACGCCATTTATAGGTGCACGGCCGTGAAGAACCCGGACTTGAATCTGCTGATGCATTTCGACGCCTTGATGGCGTGCCGTAACGTGTCGCGCGCGGCGGACACACTGAACATCAGCCAGCCGGCGATGAGCGCGGCGATGAACCGGCTGCGGCAATTGTTTGGCGACCCCTTGCTGGTGCGCGAGGGGGGCACGTGGCAGCCGACGCCACGCGCACTGGAGCTGCATCAGAACTTCAAGCCTTTGCTGGAAAGCTGGCATCGCGCAACGCGTACGCGCGAGGCATTCGACCCGGCGCATTCATCGCGAACGCTGTCGCTGTATGCCACGGACTATGTGCAGTACACCTTGCTGCCGAAGCTGATCCCGCGTCTGGCGGTGGATGCGCCGCATTTCCAGTTGCAGATCGTGCCGGCGCGGCCGCAGCATGGCTTGAGCATGCTGGACACGAACCATGTGGAGTTGATTGCGGGCTATTTCCCGGATCCGGCGCCGGATCTGCGCACGCGGTTCTTGTATCAGGAGCCTGCGGTGTGCATCGTGCGCGAAGGCCATCCGTGTTTGCGCAAGCGTTGGAATCTGGATGCGTACCTGCGTTATGGCCATCTGGACCTGGCGGCGCATACGCGCTATTTCAGCACGGCGATCGACCGCATTCTGTTGGGGCAGAACCGCAGCCGCAAGATCGTGGCGACGCTGTCGAGTTATCTGGTTTGCCCGTTCATTGTGGAAGGGTCAGATCTGATTGCGACGATGCCGGTCAGCATCGCTCGGGCGATGGCGGGCGCGGCGCGGATCGTGACGCAGAAGGTGCCGCTGACGTTGCCACCGATTGCGGTGTCGCTGTACTGGCACGAGCGCTATCAGGATGACCCCGCGCACGCCTGGCTCAGGCAGTACCTGGCGGGCGTGCTGGGGTAGCGTGGGGTGCTATTTCAGCGGCAGACAGATGCGGGTTTGCAGCTGGGCGGGCGGGGTGGTGCGAGGGTCGTTCAGGTATTGCTCGAACATGGGGATGTCGGCGGGGACCAAGCCGCTGGCGGGTAGCCATTCCGAGAACATCCATTGGTAGGGCGTGGCCATTTCGTTGTAGGGGCCGGTGTAGGTGAGGATGGCGCAGCGGGTGGCGGGGATGTCGAAGCGTTCGAGTTCGTCGCCGAGGTCGGCGTCGGGTTGGACGACCATGCCGGCCAGGGAACGCAGTTGGCTGGCTGGCACTTGTTCGGGATCGTCAAAGTAGATGCCGAAGCCGGTGGACTCGGGGTTGGCGATGCCACGGCCCAAGGCAAGCAGGAAGGCGCGGGTGAAGACGGGTCCGATGTCTTGGTAGCTGCCTTGGTGGGGCAGGACGGCCAAGGTGGCGCCGGGAAAGTTTTCGAGGACGATGGGGTACATGGCAATCTCCTGGGAGGCTAGGGGTAGGGAGCGCGCGGCGCGATACCGGCCCGGCGGGATGCCGAATAAAGCACCGAAGGCCCGGTTGAACGCAGCGTCGGAGTCGTAGCCGGCGCGTTGTGCAACATCCCTGAGCGAGGCCTGCGAATCCGCCAATGCCGCCGCGGCACGATGCATGCGGAGGCGCTGGACGGTGGCGTTGACCGTTTCGCCGATCATGGCGCGGTAGACCCGGTGAAAGTGATACGGCGACAGGCAAGCCAGGTCGGCAAGCTGGTGCAGATCGGGGTCGGCGTCAGGGTGGGCGGCAAGCCAACGCAAAACGGGGTCGAGGCGTTCGATGTAAAGGGTTCGGGTTTCGGGCTTCATGCTTGCTCCTTGGAGGGCAATGTAGCTTTGGGTGATTTGCGGATTTTGCGGTTTTTTGGAGGGGTGCGGGGATTTGACGGGGGGATGGTGGCGCCTTGGGACGCTCGGCGGGGCGCGTTCTGGTGGCGCACGGCGGGGCGGCGGCTGGTGGGGAGCGGGTCAACGATTGCGGTCCGGAGCCTTCGCTCCGGACTGCCCCCTTGTCATCCTCGTTGCCGCCCGCGGCGGCTGCCTTCGGATTCCCTCGGGCTGATCGACTCCCCGCCCCCCACCAGCCACCACCCCACCATGCTCGAATTGCGGCAATCTGGCGTCAGCGGGGGAGACCTGCGTGCTTGGCATTTTGGCGCACGGTGTCGGTGGCATGAAAGATCTTGCAGGGCCGCCCCAGGCCGGCCGCGCGGGCGGCCTTTTGGGGCTTACGCAATGTGCCAATTCTCGGACTGAAGCGATGTGCCAATGCTTGGACTGACTCATACATCGTAGGATGGGTGAAGCGCGTCCGGGTCTATGCAAGGGCGACGACGACAAACGCGCGTAACCCATCACCTCACCCCCTCAATACCCCCGCCCCGGATCATAAATATTCGGCAACGCTTCCCCACGTTCATTGGCCGCAATCAACCACGACGTATGACGGGCGCGTTCCTTGCGGTCCGGAATCGCCGCGCAATGCGGCGTAATAATCACCCCCGGATGCGACCACAACGCCGACTCCGCCGGCAACGGCTCGGCTTCAAACACATCCAACACCGCCTGATGCAACTGGCCACTATCCAACGCGGCAATCACATCTTTCTCCACCATGTGCGCGCCTCGCCCCGCGTTGATCAGGCTGGCGCCGCGCGGCAACTGCGACAAGGTGGTGGTGTTCAATATGCCCTTCGTCGCCTCCGTCGCCGGCAACAAACAGACCAACAAATCGGTATTGCCCAGGAACTCGCCAAACTGCGCCTGACCCGCATAGGACGGCAAACCTTCCAGCTTGCTGGCCCCGCGTGACCAGCCGCTGACTTGAAAGCCCACGCGCGACAGCAATTGGGCCGCCGCCACGCCCAGATGCCCCAGCCCCATGATGCCCACGCGCACATCGGCGGCCACGCGCAGGGAATCAAAAAGCTCCCAATGGCGGCGTGCCTGGTTATCCACAACCCGCTTGATATCGCGCGTCAGCATCAGCGCAGAGGTCAGCACGAACTCGGCCATTTCGGTCTGGGTTCGAGCGGTGACCATGCGCGCGATGGGCAGGTGGCGTGGCAGTTGCGGGTCGGCCAGGATGTGGTCGACGCCGGCGCCAGCGCTGATGATCAGTTTCAGGTTGGGAAAGGTGGCCAGGCGGCCGGCGTCGGGCGCCCAGACCAGCGCGTAGTCCACGCTGGCGGGATCGACGTCTTCATGCCAGCCCACCACGTCCAGGCCGGGCGCAAAGGTATGGAACTGCGCGCGCCAGGCGTCGATTGCCTGGGAGCCGCCGGAGTTGATGATGAGCCGCATGGGTCTCTTTCCTTGTGTCGAACGCATCGAACGCTTCGGGCGCGTCGGGCGTGGCGCGCCGTCGGTTTGCGCGCGGCGCCGGTGGTTTATCCACAGGTGCCGCGCCGCAAGATCTTATCAACGTTCGACGGTGCGATTCCAGCGGGCGTTGAAGGCGGGGCGCGCCTTGTTCACGTCGTCCCAGTCCAGGATCTCGGCGTTTTCCATGTAGCCCTGGAAGCGCTTGAGCGCATCGACGTTGTCGGCCGGCGCTTTCACGTTTTTGTTCGACGGAAAGTGGCCGCCCATTTCCAGCGCCTTGGCCTGCGCGCTGGCGGACAACAGGTACAGCGCCAGCTTCTGCGACAGTTCGGGCTCGCTGTTCTTGGCGATGACGCATTCACCCACCATCAGGATCACCGAGCCTTCCTTGGGCTGCGCGTATTCCACCGGAATGTCGCGCTTCTTCAGGCGCGCGATGGCGGTGGGCGTCAGCGGGAAGATGGCGGCTTCGTTGGACTGGATCATCTCGGCAAGCTTGGCCGAGTTGGGGATGTATTCCAGAACGTTGGGGCCGATGGTGTCGGGCCACTTCTTGAAGCCGGGCTCGTAGTTCTTGTCGTCGCCGCCCTGGATGCGGTTGAACATCAGGAAGCCATGCAGGCCGAAGGTGCTGCTGGAGGCCGACTGGAACACCACCTTGCCCTTGTACTTGGGGTCGGCCAGGTCCATCCACGACGTGGGCGGCGCCCAGCCCTTGTCGGCGAACATCTTGGTGTTGTAGCCCAGGCCGGTCATGCCGATGTCGATGCCGGCCGCCATGCGGTCTTTCATCACGGCGGTGGGGTAGAGCTCTTTCAGGACGGGGTCGTCGTTGAGCTGTTGGCACAGGCCCATGGAAATGGCGCGCGCCATGATGCCGTCGTCCAGGAACATGACGTGCATCTGCGGGTTGTCCTTGTAGGCTTGCGCCTTGGCCAGCACATCGGTCGAGGTGCCGGGCACGACGACGATCTTCACGTTGTTGGCTTTTTCAAAGGGGGGGAACACGTACTGCGTGAACGCGCGCTCCATGTCGCCGCCGTTCATGCCGACGTACAAGGTTTTCTGATCCGCCATCGCGCCTGCCGACAGCATCATCAACATCGCCGCGCCCAACAACCGCTTCCCCTTGCTCAGGCGCGATGCGCCCTGTTTCTTATCCATCATGGTGACTCCAGCGTTTGCTCACGAACAGGTCCAGGCCGAGCCACGGCGCCGTGAGCGGCCACCGCGTATCGTTCGATGCGAAACGCATCGATAGGAATGGAGGACTGGCCGCGCACGACCATTTCGGACAACACTTCGCCCACGGCGGGGCCAATCTGAAAACCCGCGCCCGACAGGCCGAAGGCGTGGAACAGGCCAGGCGTGGTGGCGCTGGGTCCCAGCACCGGATTGTGGTCGGGCATGTTGCCTTCCACGCCCGTCCAGAAACGGATGACCTGCGCACCGCGCAGCACCGGCAGCAGCTTCATGGCGTTGGCCATCAGCGCGCCCAGGCCGGCGCGGCCGGGCCGCGCATAGTCCGCGCCGGACGACACACCGCGCCCGCCGCCGATCACGCAATTGCCGCGCGCCACCTGGCGCGCATAGATGCCGCCGCCTTGCACGCCCAGGCTGACGTCCATGAAGACGGGCAGCGGTTCGGTGACCATCATCAAGGGATGGATGGCGGTTTCAGGCACGGCTTCGCCAAAGCTTTGGGCGAACTGTCCGGCCCAGGCGCCCGCGCAATTCAGCAGGTAGCGCGAGCGCACTTCCAGGCCGTCCGCGCGCACGATGAAGCGCGAGCCGTCATGTTCTGCGGTGGTGACGCGCACGCCTTCGCGTACGTCGGCGCCCAGCGCGGCGGCGGCTCGCGCGAAGGCGGGTGACACCAACCTCGGGTTGGCATGGCCGTCTTCCGGGCAAAGCGATCCGCCCACCACGTCCCGGCCGAGCCAGCCGAAGCGGTCGGCAAGGTCGTGGCGGCCAAGCAGCCGCAGGTTCATGCCGAAGCCTCGCGTGCGGTCGCGATACGCTTCCAGCAGCGCCATGTCGGCGTCGGACGCCGCCAGTTTCAAATGGCCGGAGCGCACGTATTCGCCGTCGATGCCGATCAGCGCGGGCAACTGGCCCCAGAGTTCGTGCGCGCGCCGCGTCAGGGGCATCTGTTCCAGGCCGCGTCCCTGGCGGCGCACGCCGCCGTAGTTCACGCCGCTTGCGCGCGCGCCGCACAGCGCGGACTCCAGCAGCACGACGGGCACGCCCGCGCGGCGCAGGAACAGCGCGGCGCTGCCCCCCACGATGCCGCCGCCGATGATGGCCACTTCGGTGTCGATACGCTGCGTCATGCCGACACCTTTTCCTGGCGCTCCAGGCACACCACGCGCACCGGCACGGGCTTGACCGGCGGCTGGTTGCGCAGGCGCCCGACTTCGGCGGGTGTGCGGCCGCAGGCCTGCGCCAGCACCTCGGCTGTGGCCGCGCCGCACATGCGGCCTTGGCAGCGGCCCATGCCCACGCGCGTCAGCGCCTTCACTCGGTTCATCTCTTGTGCCGCCGTGTCGTGCACCGCGCGCCGCACCGTGCCGGCGGTGACCTCTTCGCAACGGCAGATGACGGTGTCATCGGCAATGCTTGCCGCCCAATCTTCCGGAAAGGGAAAGGCGCGTTCCAGCGCTGTCCGGATTCGGCTGTTGGCGGCAAGGTGGCTTTCCAACTCTCTCGCGCGCCGGGCATCCACGGGCTGCCCGATGTCTTCCAGTAGCGCCAATGCGGCGCGCTCGCCCGCCAGTTCCGCGGCATCGGCGCCTGCGATTGCTGCGCCATCGCCGGCCACGTAGACGCCCGGCACGCTGCCGCGCCCGGCGGCGTCACGCCGAGGCGTCCAGTTGCGGTCGCGCGCGTTGAATTCGAATTCGCAGCCGACCAGGCTGGCCAGTTGGGTTTCGGAACGCAGGGCCAGCCCGTAGGCCAGCGCATCGCATTCCACGGTATGTTCGCTCCCGCCTTGGCGGTAGCTCAGGCCCGTGACGCGCGACTGGCCCTGCACGGCTATCGGCCGCACGCCGCTACGCAGCGGCACGCCATGCGCGCGCAACCACGCCATGTAGTACAGCCCCTTGGCCAACAGGCCGGGCGCGCGCAGCATGCCGGGTAGCGCCGCCAGGCGGTCGGCAAAGCGCGACGTGTCCAGCACGGCCGCCACCTGCGCGCCGGCGCGGGCGTACTGGTACGCCACCAGATACAGCAGCGGCCCTGTGCCCATGAACACCACGCGCGACCCGATGGCGCAGCCCTGGAACTTCAAGGCCACTTGCGATCCGCCCAAGGTGTAGACGCCGGGTGTCAGCCAACCGGGAAAGGGCAGCACGCGGTCGGTGGCGCCCGTGGCCAGGATCAGATGCGTGTACGGCACGGCGGTGCTGACGCCATCTTGCAGCACGTCCAGCGTCTTGCCTTCGACGTTCCACACCAGGCTGCCGGGGCGGTAATCCACCTGCGCCAGCAAGCCGTTCATGGCGCGATGCACGGCATCCGCCTTGCGGTGTTCGAATCCATACAGCGCGGACTTTGTGCGTTGGAACCCCGGTGGCGGCTGGCGGTAGATCTGGCCGCCCGCGCGGGGGGCTTCGTCCAGGATCACGGGCCGCAGGCCCTGCGCCACAAGCGCCTGGGCGGCGCGCACACCGGCAGGACCAGCGCCGACGATAACGGGCATCACGATGCTCATGCGATGTCGTCCTCGGGCCAGGCGGCCACCGCCAAGGTGCCGGGCACGGCGGCGGGTGGCAGGGGCGCGCTTTGCAGGCGCATGCCGGGCTCGATGAAGGTGGAACACGCGCGCAGGCGCGAGCCGTCTTCCAACTGCATCCAACAGTCCTGGCAAGCGCCCATCATGCAAAAGCCGGCGCGAGGCGCGCCGCTGAATTCGGAATGGCGCAGGCGCTCGGCCTGCGTCAGCACGGCGGTCAACACGGTGTCGCCCGCAAAGGCTTGGCAGGCTTGCCCGTCCAGCGTGAAGGGCACGGCGGGCCGGGCCGTTTCGGCCAGGCGTTTCAGTATTGCCATGATGCCGGCGCCTCTCTTTTCGCCATCGGCAAGGGTTTCATTTCTGCCCCACCAGCACGCGGTCCAGGCCATACACGCGGTCCAGCAGCAGCATGGTGACGGCAGTCAGCACGATGACCAGCGCGGACACCGCCGCCATCATCGGGTCGATGGATTCGGTGGCGTACATGTACATGCGCACGGGCAGGGTGATGGTGGACGGCGCAGTGATGAACACCGACATCGTCAGCTCATCGAAGCTGTTGATGAAGGCCAGCAGCCAGCCCCCCGACACGCCGGGAATGATGAGCGGCAAGGTCATCTGGAAGAACACCGTGGCGCGGCTGGCGCCCAACGATAGGGCGGCGTGTTCAATCGAGCGGTCAAAGCCGACCAGCGCGCCGATCACCAGCCGCATCACATACGGCGTGATGACGACGACGTGCGCGGCCACCAGCCACGGAAAGCTGCCCGCCATGCCCATCAGCGCGAAGAAGCGCAGCAGCGCCACTCCCAGCACCAGGTGCGGAATCATCAGCGGCGACAGGAACAAGCCGTTCAACACATCGCGCCCCGGAAAGCGGTAGCGCGTGATGGCGATGGCGGCGGGCACGGCCAGGCAGACGGCAATGGTGGCTGACAGGAAGGCCAGCCACAGGCTGTTCTGGAATGCCTGCATGAAGTTGGGATGCTCGAACACGGCGCGGAACCAGCGCAGCGAAAAGCTGGTGGTGGGCACCGTCAGGGTGGTGTCCGGCGTGAACGCCACCAGGCACACGATGGCGAGAGGGGCCAGCACGAACACCACCACCAGGAAGTTGAACGCCAGCGCGAAGGGGCCATTTTTCTGCATGTTGGTTCCTTGGCGCCTTAGCCCAGGCTGCGGCGGTAAGAGCGTTCAACGACGCGGTTGTAGGCCATCATGATCACGACGTTGACCACCAGCAGAATGATGGCAATAGCCGCGCCCAGCGGCCAGTTCAGCTCGGTCAGGAATTCGTCGTACACCACGGTGGCCACCATCTTCAGGCGGCGTCCGCCCAGCAAGGCAGGAATGGCGAATGAGCTTGCCGACAGGCCGAACACGATCAGGCTGCCCGACAGAATGCCCGGCATGGCCTGCGGCAGCACAATGCGTGTCAGCGTCTGAAAGCGCGAGGCGTTCAGCGATAGCGCGGCATGCTCGACGGTGGGGTCCAGTTTTTGCAGCGAGGTCCACACGGGGATCACCATGAAGGGCAGCATCACGTGCACCAGGCCGATGATGACGGCGGTGGGCGTGTACAGCAGCGGCCCCAGCCCCAAGGCGTCGGCGGCACGGCCCACGACACCGTGGGGGCCCAGCAGCATGCTCCAGCCAAAGGCGCGCACCACCAGCGAGATCAATAGCGGCGACAGCACGACCAAGAGGAAGATGGAGCGCCAGGGCTTGCCCATGCGCGACAGGATGTAGGCCTCGGGTGCGCCGATCAGCACGCAGATCAGCGTGGTCACGCCGGCGATCCAGAAGGTGCGCCAGAAAATCTCAATGAAGTAGCTGTCGGTCACCACCGCCAGATAATGTTCAAACGTATGGCCCGGCAGGATGCCCGCGCTGTAGTCGAACGGACGGAAGGACAGCACCAGGGTCAGCCCCAGCGGCGTCAGCACCAAGGTCAGGAAGACGATGGTCAGCGGGATGGAACCCAGGATGGCAAGCAGGCCGTCGTTGCGGGGCTTGGGGCCGGCCGCGGCGTGAGTCAGCGTTGCCATGTCAGGCGGCCTCTTGCACGGCCGGGGCGGCCGGGGCGGCCGGGGCGCGCAAGACGCGCAACACGCCCTCGGCCCAGTCCAGCCCGATGGCCTCGCCATCGTCATGCGGGCGGCGGCCGTCGTTGGGCGTGAGGACGGTCAGCGTGCCCACCGGCGAATCCAGGTCGTACATCCATTGGCTGCCCAGGAAGTAGCGCGTGCTGACCACACAGGCCAGCTTGCCCTGGCCCGGGGGCACCGGCACCAGTTTTTCCGGGCGCAGCGACAACTGCACGTTGTCGCCGTGGCGCAAGCCTTCGCCGTCGACCAGGACGCGCAGCGCGCCGGTCTCGATTTCGGCCTGCTCGCCGCAGCGGGTGACGCGGCCGGGCAGCAGGTTGGTCTTGCCCACAAAGCGCGAAATGAATTCGCTTTGCGGATGTTCGTACATGCGAAAGGGTGCGTCGACCTGCGTGGCGCGGCCGTCCTGCATGACCACCACGCGATCGCTGATGGACAAGGCTTCGGCCTGGTCATGCGTGACCATGACGGTGGTCGTGCCGATCTTCTTCTGGATGCCGCGCAGTTCAAACTGCATGTCTTCGCGCAGCTTGGCGTCCAGGTTGGACAGGGGCTCGTCCAGCAGCAGCACGGGCGGGCGGATGACCAGCGCGCGGGCCAGCGCCACGCGTTGCCGCTGGCCGCCGGAAAGCTCACGCGGGTAACGGTCGGCATGCTTGTCCAGCTTCACCAGCGCCAGCGCTTCGCGCACGCGCTCCTGGCGTTCGGCACGTTCGACCTTGCGCATCTTCAAGCCGAAGGCCACGTTGTCGGTCACGGTCAGGTGCGGGAACAGCGCATAGCTTTGGAACACGATGCCCAGCCCGCGCGTGTTGGGCTTGGCGTGGGTGATGTCGCGCCCATCAAGCGTGATGACGCCCTGCGTCACGTCCGCGAAGCCGGCAATCATCTGCAAGGTGGTGGTCTTGCCGCAGCCCGACGGCCCCAGCAGCGAGACGAATTCCCCTTTTTCAACGGTCAGGTTCAGATCGGAAACGACGCGCAGGTCGCCGTAGTTCTTCGAGACGTTGTCCAGCCGCAGAAATGACATTTTCCAAACCCCGTCGCCCGGTGCGGGCGTTGTGCCGCCCGTTGATCCGGTTTCCCGGTGCGGCGGCTTATTGATGGGGCAGTCTAGGATTCGCGAAAAGGCAGGGTCAATTAGGGTTTTCCGAAGAATCGAATTTTTTATTGGTACTTTCCAGTAGACTGAATTTATTGATAAAAATACGGTTAGATATTTTGTTAAGCGGAATTCAATAATGAAGAAATCAGAGACAGCGGACGATTCTGGCGGCCAGGGCGTGTTGCAGCGGGCGTTTGCCGTGCTGCGCGTGCTGGCCGATGCCAAGGGGGAAAAGCTGCGCCTGACCGACATCGCGGCGCGTACCGGGCAGGCGCAGGCCACGGTGCACCGCGTGCTTCAGGGTTTGATGCAGGAAGGCGTGGTGGAGCAGCCCGCGCAAAGCAAGGGGTATCAGTTGAGCGTGGCGTTCTTTGCACTAGCGGCGGCGGCAGGCACGCACCAGTCCAGCCTGCGTTCGCTGTACCGTCCCGCCATGCTGCGCCTGTCGGGCATGTTGAACGACACCATCTTTCTGCTGGTGCGCAGCGGCTTTGACGCGGTCTGCGTGGACCGCGTGGATGGCGCGTTCCCGGTGCGTTCGCATACCGGCGATATCGGCGGGCGCGTGCCGCTGGGCATGGGTCAGGGCGGTCTGGTGCTGCTGGCCAGCCTGCCGGAAGCCGAACGCGAAGAAGTCATCCGCTTCAACATTCCGCGCTTGCACCATCTGGGGTTTGTGGACGAAATTTCGATGCGGGTGCGCATCAAGGAATGCCTGGAACGGCGCTACGCGCGCAGCCAGGGGCAGGGCGTTTTCCCGAACATCGCGGGGCTGGCGGTGCCGGTCTACGACCCCAACGGCGTCACGGTGGCAGCGCTAAGCGTGGCTGCCCCCATTGAACGCATCGACGACGAACGCCTGCCGCTGATCGTTGAAATGCTGCGCCGCGAAGCCGACGCGGTAGGCGCGCAGATCAACCCCTTCGACCCGGCGTTGCGCCGCCCCAGCCAGTACCTGGGCGCAGGTAACGGCGGTTGATGGCGGGGGGTGGGCGTCGGTAGCGGCGGATGATGTCGGCGTGGACGTCAGTAACGGCGGTTGACGTCGGGGTGGGGCGCTGGCGGTAGGATGGGTGCAGCGCGCGATGCCATACCCAAGAACGACGCCGCCGATCGCGCGAAACCCATCAAGCAACGCCGGAACCCGAAATAACCCAGCCACATCTTGGCGGTGGTTCGATGGGTTGCGCGCGTTCGTCACAGGCGTCCTTGCCGCGAATCCTGCGCGCTTCACCCATCCTACGAGTGGCCGTAGGCTGGGTGTCGCGCGCGACGCGGTCGCAAAGGACCACGCCGCCGATCGCGCGAACCCATCAAGCAGCCCCCGCCCCAAAACCCCCCAACAACATCACGTCGGATACGTGCCCGGCAGCAGAATACTGCGATCGCCCACCTCGATATTGCGGCGGCCGCACAGCGCCATCGTCGTATCCATTTCCTTGTACAGCAGCTCCAGCACGCGGGTGACGCCCGCCTGGCCATACGCGCCCAGGCCGTACAGGAAGGCACGGCCGATCATCGTGCCGCGCGCGCCCAGCGACACCGCCTTCAGGATGTCCTGGCCGGAACGGATGCCGCCGTCCATCCAGACTTCAATCTTCGAACCCACCGCATCCGCAATCGCCGGCAGCGCGGCGATCGACGACATGGCGCCGTCCAGTTGGCGCCCGCCGTGGTTGCTGACGATCAACGCGTCGGCGCCGCTGTTGGCGGCCAGTTGCGCGTCTTCCACATCCAGGATGCCCTTGATGATGAGCTTGCCGCCCCAGCGCTGCTTGATCCATTCCACGTCGTCCCAGCTCAGGCGCGGGTCGAATTGTTCGGCCGTCCAGGCCGACAGCGACGACAGGTCGCTGACGCCCTTGGCGTGCCCGACGATGTTGCCGAAGGTACGGCGCTTGGTGCCCAGCATGCCCATGCACCAGCGCGGCTTGGTCGCCAGGTTGATCAGGTTGCGCAGCGTGGGCTTGGGCGGCGTCGACAGACCGTTCTTGATGTCTTTGTGGCGCTGGCCCAGGATCTGCAAGTCCAGCGTCAGCACCAGCGCGGTGCAGCCGGCGGCCTTGGCGCGGTCGATCAGGTTGGCCACGAACTCGCGGTCGCGCATCACGTAGAGCTGGAACCAGAACGGCTTCCTGGTGGCTTCGGCCACGTCTTCCAACGAGCAGATGCTCATTGTGGACAAGGTGAACGGCACGCCGAAATCCGCCGCGGCCTTGGCCGCCAGGATCTCGCCATCGGCATGCTGCATGCCGGTCAGGCCGGTGGGCGAAATCGCCAGCGGCATCACCACGTCATGGCCCACCATCGTGGTGCGCAGCGACCGGCCTTCCATGTTCACCGCCACGCGCTGGCGCAGCTTGATCTTGTGGAAATCGCTTTCATTGGCGCGGTAGGTGCCTTCGGTCCAGGCGCCGGAATCGGCGTAGTCGTAGAACATGCGCGGCACGCGCTTTTGCGCGACGACTCGCAGATCTTCGATGCAGGTGATCGTAGAAAGGTTAGCGGTCATGAGAGGTCTGAGGAGTGAGAGAGGGGCGCCAGCTAGTTTTGTATTCTTGGAATCTGGAGCCGCCGGCTGCGGGCGGCTGCGCCGCAACGCTTGGGCGACAGGCCCTGCGGCGCCGCCCAGTATACGCGCCGAGGCCGGCAAGCGTCGCTTGCCGGCCTCGTTCGCCCCCCCTCTGACTGGGGCTCTACGGCCCCGTCGCCCGAGCTATCGCGGCCAGACCTTGCTGACCGCGCGTATGGTTGCCCACGCCACCCAACGCGGGCTGGTCAGCCGCGCGCCAGGCAAGCGGCGCATCACATCCACGGCCAGCCCGCCGCGCTTGTGCCACTGCTTCTTGCGCGTCTGGCTATCGGTCCAGCGGCCTTCCAGCCACGGAAATTCGCGGCGCCCCGGCTTGTAGACCGGCGGCGTGTTGTAGATCAGGATGTACGCCAGCCGCGGTGACGGCGACGTGTTCGGCCCGGTGAAGTGCAGCGTGCGGGCGTCGTGGACGGTGATGCCGCCCGGATCCAGCGGTTCGGCCACCGCCTGGTCGCGCCGGAAGTCGCCGCAGCATTCCAGCGGATGCAGGCTCTTGTCGCCGCCGGGTGAACGATGCTCCAGCACGTCCCATTTGTTGGACCCGGGGATGAACTGCATGCAGCCGTTTTCCACGGTGGCGGGTTGCAGCGCCAGCCAGATGCTCAGCTCGTTGTAGACGAAGTCGGGCGAGCGGAACGCCTCGTCCTGGTGCCACGGCGTTTCCGGGCCGAACGGGCCAGGCTTGAGCAGTGCGTGCTCGCCATAAAGCGCCGCCTCTTCGCCCAGCAATTGCCGCGCCAGGTCCAGCGTACGCTCGTGGTAAGTCGTCTTCAGCAGACCGGGGGCATAATGACGCGGATCGTGCAGGCTTGGAAACTTCGCGGGCTTGGACGGGTCGTCGCGGCTGACGAAGTCATACTGCGCACCCTCGTTGTATCCCGTTTTATTCGCGAACAAGTCCAGCAGGGTGCGGCGGATGTAGCCCACCTCATCCTGCGGGCACATGTCCTTCAGGGCCAGGTAGCCCTGATCCCTGTAGCGCGCTGTCTCAGCTTCCGACAACAAACTGGTCTCTTCCATAATGGCTTCTCCAAGCTCTAGTAGCGGGTGTTCCCGTTGGCACGTTTTGACATGAGCACTAACGTATCGCTTCGATGCCCACCGGGCCTATAGACCATCCGCTGTAGCCTTATCCGCCTACTCATCCCATTGGCGGCGCATCATCCGAAGGAAAAATCCATGCACGACCCTAGAACCGACTCCCCTATCGAAACCGTCCTCGTGTCCGTCAGCGGCACGGTGCAAGGCGTGGGGTATCGCCACGCCACCGTGCGGCGCGCCCACATGCTGGGTGTGACGGGCTGGGTGCAGAACCTGCTGGACGGCACGGTCGAAGCCCTGGTGCAGGGCACGCCCGACCAGGTGGATCACATGCTTGAGTGGTTGCGGCGCGGCCCGCCGGGCGCGTCCGTACAGGAAATCACGACGCGCCGGGAATACACCGACAAGCGTTACATCCGCTTCGAACAGGTGTAGGCAGGGAGTAGACGGGGAGTCCGCGGTTCAGCGCCCTCGGCGTTAAGCCGTAGTCCGGTCGGCCGAGGAGTTGAGGCCGGGCGGAGACGGTGGCTGCGACGAGCTTGGTAACGCGGTTCAACGAGCAAATCAGCGGCTGCGCAGCCAGCGCCCGCCGACCTGATTGATGATCAGGCCCGCCAACACGCCGGCCGCGCCCAGCCACTGCAAGGGCTGCAACTGTTCGCCAAACGCCATGGACGCCGCCCACAGGCCCACCACCGGCACCAGCAGCGAGAACGGCGCGATCTTGGCCGCCGGGTGGCGCGTCAGCAAGCCTGTCCACAGCGTGTACGCCACCAGCGTCGCCAGCACCGCCAGGTACAGCACCGACAGCGCCTCGCCCCAGCCGATGCCGGTGATCATGCCCACCACGGGCTCCCAGCCATCGATCAGCACGGCCAGCAGCAGGAACGGCAGCACCGGCGCGGCGCTGCTCCAGGCAATGAAGGCAAAGGGGTCGTAGCCGGGCGCCTTGCGGCTGGCACGCCGCACGATCATGTTGGACGCTGCCCACATGAACGCAGCGCCCAGGGTCAGCCCAAAGCCCAGCATGGTCATCTGGCCCGGCCCTTCGCCCCGGCCGCCCGCAATCACCGCCAACCCCAGCGCGGCCACGCCCAGGCCGATCCAGTGATGCCGCCGAGCGCGTTCGCCCAACACAGGCGCCGCCAGCAGCAAGGTAAAGAATGCCTGGGTCTGGATAACCAACGAAGCCATGCCGGCCGGCATGCCGAATTTCAGCGCGGTGAACAGCAGGCCGAATTGGCCCAGCCCCTGCACCAGCCCGTAGGCCGCGATCCACTGCCACGGCAGTTGCGGCCGGCGCACGAAAAGAATCAGGGGAAAGGCAGCCAGCGCGAATCGCAACGCGCCCAGCATCATGGGGGACAGGCCCCGCATGCCGACCTTCATGACTACAAAATTAAGACCCCATATGACCACAACCGCCAGCGCGCAGAAATAGTCTTTTCGGGTGAGGTGAGTCGTGGACATGCGGCATTATCGCACCGCCGGAACCTGCCGGCAGCGTCGATGAACACGGGGTTTCAGGGCCAGTTTTCAGCGCTGGCTTTCAGTGATTTTTCAGTGACTTTCAGCGCTTTTCGAGCACCGCCGCGAAGGCCTGGACAGCGCTGTCGATGTCCTCGTCCTCGATGTGGCGATGGGTGACGCAACGCAGGCGCGTGCGGCCCCAGGGGCGCGTTAGCAGGCCTTCGGCTTGCAAGGCCGCCACCCACTGCGTGTTGGTCATGCCGGAGTCGGCGGTCTCGACTTGCACGATATTGGTCTGCGGCACCGTGGCCGACAAGGCCGGCGCCAGACGGTTGATGCCATCGCTCAAGCGGCGCGCGCGCACGTGGTCTTCGACCAGCCGGTGGGTCATCGTCTGCACGCCTTCCAGGCCGGCCGCCGCCATGATGCCCGACTGGCGCTGCGTGCCGCCCAGCATGCGGCGCAACGTGCGCGAGCGGGCCATCACGGCCTTGCTGCCCACCAGCACCGCGCCCACGGGTGCGCTCAAGCCCTTGGATAGGCATAGCGACACCGTGTCGGCGTACTGCGTGATCTCGGCCGCCGGCACGCCCAGCGCCACGGCCGCGTTGAACAAGCGCGCCCCGTCCAGGTGCACGGGGATGCCGCCGGCGTTGGCCATGCCGTACACCGCGCGCATGTGCTCCAGCGGCAGGACGGCGCCCCCGGCGTTGTTGTGCGACGTTTCCATCGCCACCAGCGCCGTCTTCAGCCGGTGCCCACCGGACAACAGCGCCTCTTCAAGCCGGTTCAGGTCCATCGCGCCATCGGTGCCGGACACGCCCTGGTAGAACAGCCCCGTAAAGGTGGCCGCGCCGCGCTCCGACGTGTACATGTGGGCGGACGATTCCAGCACCACCTGCTCGTTACGCTGCGTTTGCGCCAATACGGCAAGCAGGTTGGCCATCGTGCAACTGGGCACGAACAGCCCGGCTTCCTTGCCCAGCAGGGCCGCCACATGGGCTTCGAGTGCGCGCACGGAAGGGTCGCCATCCAGGCCGTCGTCGCCGATCGGGGCGGTGCGCATGCGTTCGTACATGGCCGCCGTGGGATGGGTCACCGTGTCGCTGCGCAGGTCGACGGGATGGGCGGGATGGTCGGCGGGAGTCCGCTGGGTCATGGGTATCAATGCTGCAAAATCTTGGAAAGAAACTGGCGCGTGCGCGGGGCACGCTCCTCGACATTGCCGAAGAACTCGTCCTTGACGCAGTCTTCGACAATCTTGCCGCCGTCCATGAAGATCACACGGTCGGCAACGCGGCGGGCAAACCCCATTTCGTGGGTCACCACCATCATCGTCATGCCTTCGCTGGCCAGGTCGGTCATGACGTCCAGCACCTCGTTGACCATCTCGGGGTCCAGCGCCGAGGTGGGCTCGTCAAACAACATCACCACGGGGTCCATCGACAGCGCGCGCGCAATCGCCACGCGCTGCTGCTGGCCGCCCGAGAGTTCACCGGGGTGCTTGTCCTTGTGCGCCGACAGGCCCACGCGCTCAAGCAGCGTCAGCGCCCGGGCGCGGGCCTCTTCCTTGCCACGGCCCAGCACCTTGGTCTGGCCCAGGCACAGGTTTTCGGTCACCGACAGATGCGGGAACAGTTCAAAGTGCTGGAACACCATGCCGGCCACCGAACGCAGCTTGGGCAGGTTGGTGCGCGGGTCACCCACCGAAATACCGTTGACCACGATGTTGCCCTTCTGAAAGGGCTCCAGCGCGTTCACGGTCTTGATGAGCGTGGACTTGCCGGACCCCGACGGCCCGCACACCACCACGACTTCACCCTTGCCGACTGTCGTCGTGCATTCATCCAGCACCTGAAAGGCGCCGTACCACTTGCTGACCTGCGAGATCTCGATCATCGGAGGCGTCGAAGATAGTTGCATCGCTAAACCCTATCGCAGCACACGGGTGCGCTTTTCCAGTAGTTTGACCAGGCGGGACGCCGTGAAGCAGATCACGAAATACACCACCGCCACGAATAGATAAAGCTCCACCAGCCGGCCATCGCGCTGGCCGATCTTGGACGCCGCGCCCAGGAAGTCGGTCAACGACAGCACATAGACCAGCGACGTGTCCTGGAACAGGATGATCACGCGGGTCAACAGCGCGGGAACCATGTTGCGAAACGCCTGCGGCAGCACCACGTAGCGCATGCCCTGCCACGGCGTCAGGCCGATTGCCATGCTGGCCGACACCTGGCCGCGCGCAATCGACTGAATCCCCGCCCGCATGATTTCGCAAAAGTACGCGGCCTCGAACAAGGTGAAAGTGATGACCGCCGAATTGAACGCCCCCACGCGCAGGGGCGTGGCCGAACCCACCACCCAGGCGGCGATGTACGGCATCAGGAAGTAGAACCAGAAGATCACCAGCAGCAGCGGAATCGAGCGCATCACGTTCACGTAGATGCCCGCCGGCACCGACAGAATCTTGAAACGCGACAGCCGCATCATCGCCAGCAGCGTGCCCAGCGCCAGGCCCATCACCGCCGCCAACGCCGTCAGCGTCAAGGTGAACGTCATGCCCGTCTGGAACAGATAGGGCAGCGCGGTCGAGATCACGTCGAAATCAAATTTACCCATCGCGATCCCCTATCGGCTCAGGGCGGCGGTCTTGACCGCGGCCGGACCGGCTTTGCTGGTCGCACCGATCAATCCGGGCACCGCGATGTGCCGTTCAAGCAGGCGCATGCCCAGCACGACAATGCCGTTGAGGATCAGGTAGATCACCGTCGCGGCGGAGAACGCCTCGAAGATGTGGAAGCTGAATTCCTGCATCGAACGTGCCTGGCCGGTGAGCTCCAGCAGGCCGATCGTCAGCGCCACCGAGGAATACTTGATGGTGCCCATGAACTCGGACGTCAGCGGCGGCAGCACGATGCGAAACGCCTCGGGCAGGATGATGTAGCGGTACACCTGCACCTCGGTCAGCCCCAGGGCGGTCCCCGCCTGGAACTGGCCACGCGGCAAAGACTGGATGCCGGCGCGCAATTGCTCGGCCACGCGCGCCGAACCATAAAACCCCAGGCACAGCACGGCAGGCACGAATTGCCCCCACGGCTGCGGCATCTGCTTCATCGCCAGGCCCCAGGCATGCGGCAGCAATTCAGGCAGCACGAAATACCACAGGAACATCTGCACCAGCAGCGGCACGTTGCGGAACAGCTCAACGTAGGTCGCTCCCAGCACGTTCATCACGCGCGACTGCGCCGTGCGCATCACGCCCAGCCAAGACCCCAGCAACAGCGAAAAGACCCACGCGGTCAGCGCCAGCGCCAGCGTCCAGCCCACGCCGATCAGCAGCGTTTCCAGGAAGGTGTGCACGCCGTCCGGCGACATCTCCAGGAAGACGCTCCAACTCCAGTTGTAATTCATGCCCGTGCCCTAGATGGCGGCGCCGTGCGTGGCGCCTTGCCCCAAAACCGCCGCGGGACGCCTGGGCGTCCCGCGGACAAGCTGCTGATTACTCGTATGCCTTCGGGTCACCCGAGTCGGTCGGGTTGGCCAGCGCGCGCTTGAGCGCATCGCTCATCGGATACTTCAGGTTGATCTGCTTCGGGGGAATCGGCGAATTGAAGTACTTGTTGTAGATCGCCGCGACCTTGCCGGTCTTCATCAGGTCCACCACGGCGTCGTCCACCACCTTCTTGAAGGCGGGGTCGTCCTTGGGTTCCATGATGCCGTAGGGCGCCATTTCCAGGCCCTTGGTGCCGATCACGAACGCATCCGGATTCTTCGACGAGGCCACGGCGCCATAGGCGATGCCGTCGTCGTTGGCCGACCCGGCGGCACGGCCCGATTCCACCATCAGGATGGTCTCGGCGGTGTCCTTGGTGGGCGCCATCGTGATGCCCAGGTTACCCTTGGCGTTCAATTCCGAGATCAGGCGGAAAGTCTGGCCGCCGGCTTGCGCGGCGATGGTCTTGCCCCGGAACGATTCCAGATTGTTGGGATCCACACCGCCGTCCTTGCGCGCCACCAGCACCACCTGCGCCACGAAGGTCGTGGGCGCGAACGACACCAGCTTGTGGCGCGCCAGGTTGTTGGTGGTGTTGCCGCATTCCAGGTCAATGGTGCCATTGGCCAGCAGCGGGATGCGCGTGGCGGAAGTCGTCGGGTTGTAGCGCACTTCCAGCTTGGGCAGCTTCAGCGTGGTCTTGATGTGTTGCACCACTTCCTGGCAGATCTCGACCGAGTAGCCGATGGGCTTCTGATTGCCGTCGAGATAGGCAAAGGGGACCGAGGTCTCGGGGTGGCCGAGCGTGATCACGCCGGTTTCGCGGATCTTGTCCAGGCGGCTGGTGCCTTCGGCGTGGGCGGTGGCCGTGCTGCCCAGCAGGGCGGCAGCAACGGAGATCGCGGCAAATGCTTTCATCTGATTCCCTTGGCGCCGTGCGATCGGCGCGTGTTTGTAGTCACGATCGGCGGCGCCGGTTTGTCCGGCGTCCGCCACGTCCCGCGATGAGCCCCGCGGCTGGCAAAAAGTATCAACTAGCAGTATGGTTTTATCCAGTTCCAATCAGGTATTCCTCTATACGGATTTGATATGGCCATTCCACGGATGGGCTTAAGACACATCGAGGCCTTTCGAGCCGTCATGATGACCGGCTCGATGACGGCCGCCGCGCGGCGCGTGCATACCTCGCAGCCGCACGTTAGCCGCTTAATTGCGCAATTGGAAGCCATCACCCAGTTTCCCTTGTTCGATCGCAATGGCAGCCGCCTGAGCCCCACACAGGACGGCTCGCGCTTCTTTCAAGAGGTGGAAAAAACCTTTATTGGCCTGGCCGGCCTGGAGTCGGCGGCGGCCAGCATCCGCTCGTTCAGCGCCAGCCGCCTGAGCGTGGCGGCCATGCCACGGCTGGCGGGCGGCATGCTGGCGCGCATCGTCGCGGCCTTCAAGACCGAGTACCCCGACGTGATGGTGTCCATCCATTCGGGCAACGCCAGCGCGGTGCACAACTGGATCAGTTCGGGCTTTTGCGACACGGGGCTGGCCATGCTGTCGGGCGACAGCCCCGGCATCCAGGTCGAACCCGTGATGACGATGAACTGCGTGGCGGTGCTACCCAAGGGGCACCGCCTGACCAAGCTGAAAAAGCTCAAGCCCGCCGACTTCGCGGGCGAACCCTTCATCGCCTTTCCCAGCGCCACGCCGCTGCGCGAAAAGATCGACGCCGTCTTCAAGTCCGCCAAGGTGGAACGGCAGACGGTGGCCGAAGCGGGCCTGGGGTCATCGGTGTGCGCGCTGGTGGGCGCGGGCCTGGGCGTGGCGCTGATCAACCCCTTGGCCGCGCGCGAAGAGTACGAGGCCAACGGCGTTGAAGTCCGCCCGTTCAGCCCGGCGGTGCCGGTGACGGTGGCCTTGCTGTATCCGCCGTATCACACGCGCACGCGGCTGGTCAGCGTGTTCTCGCGCTACGCGCATCAGCTGATGAATGAAGAGATGGCGGATCTGAAGGCGCGGCCGCCACGGTGAAGGGGCCGGCCTTTGCCGCCTGCTGGATGAAGGACCTTTCCAGATAGTCGGCCGCTTCGCCAGACTGCTTCAGCGCCTGCCATTGCGCCAGGTTCAACTGCGGCAGTGATTCCCAACCGCTAGGCACCATCGGTCGTCCCTTTTGAACCACGTTCCCGGCTATTCAACATTTTCTCCACCCGCTCCAACTCCTTCAAATCTTCCCGATCCGCCGCCAAAGCCTCTTCCTTCCGCCGCGCGGCATCGAATTGCTCGTACCGGTCATACACAATCGTCGTCATCGCCTTGTGGCTCATCTTTCCCGCCCCCTTCAATAGCGGGCTCTCGTTGAACTCGATAAAGCTGTCCACATATGTACGCCAATCCGCCATGCGCAGGTTCTGCCGCTTTTTTGCGCGCAGCTCTGCAAAGTCCATGAACATGCTCGCGATGCGGTTGAAGTCGTCCAGCTCTTCAGCATTCAGATAGTTCTTCGCCACGATCACATCTGCCTTCCGCACTCGCCCTTGCTTCCAGGACAGCAGCGCCATGTTGGGCTGAGAGGGATCGGCACGCCGCACCACTAGCTCGGCCGCCGTGTGCCGCGTCACCGCGTAGAACATCTTGTTCTGCACTTCCGCATAAAACAGACCCGTCGCTGCAGGGTCGTCGGCGTAGTCCACAGACAGAGCAAACAGATCCCGGATCTTCTGATAGAAGCGCTTCTCCGACGTTCGGATGTCCCGGATGCGTGCAAGCTGCTCATCAAAATAATCCCAGCGGCTCGCGTCCTTCAGGCGTTCGTCGTCCATGACGAAGCCCTTGACCAGGAACTCCTTTAGATGGGTGGTGGCCCATTGACGGAACTGCGTCCCTCGCGGCGACTTCACGCGGTAGCCGATCGCCAGAATCATGTCCAGGTTGTATTGCTGCGTGCGGTAGCGCTTGCCGTCGGCGGCAGTTGTCAAGTCTTGCTTGACAACTGAATCCTCCTGAAGCTCCCCCTCTGCCAGCACATTGCGCACGTGCAGGCTGATGTTCTGCTTTGTCGTCTGGAATAACTCGGCCAGCTCAAGTTGGGTCAGCCAAACGGTGCCGTTTTCAGCACGCAAGAAGAACTGAGCGTCTCCGTCCGGCGTTGTATAGAGGACAAGTTCGGCATTCATCGGAGCCTCCAATCGTTTGACACTGGTTCATCATCCCCTGCAAATCTGATCCGAACTGTGGCGAAACATGCAACGGTTGGGGCAGGCATCAGATGTCCGTGGTACTCACTCATACCCCAACTCCTTCAAATATCCCGCCATCTTTTCCAGCGCCTCCAGCTCGGCCTTCAGCTTCTCCGCTCCGCCCGCACGGCCATCAGATCAATGATCTCGGCTTCCTCAAACGTATCGATTTCATCATCCATGACACGCAGCAAGACCACTTCTATTTTGTGCAAGCCAAGCATGCGCTGCTTGGAGAAAAGGCATTCTTTGATTCTGTCATAAAACTTGAAATCCTTGGCCGTGCGCGAAGAGTACAAGACCAACCGCGCAGCCCGTCCCTCGCTATAGCGGTTCGGTCTGCACCCGCCCGTCCGCATGCAAGTAGCGCATCGCGCCGTCAACATGCATGGCCGGCACGGCCTGACCCTGGCTCCAGCATTGCGCAATCGCCGTCGGGCAACCGTGCACGCCATCCCCCGTGCGCAGCGACTCGGGTACGCCGATCCACGCATAGACCGGTTCGTGCAGCCACGCGCCGTCTGCATGTGCGATACCGATGTGCAGGCCATCCGGACTATGGTCGCCGGCCTGTTCCGGCGCCACCGCGCACAGCCAGCCGTAGGTGTCTTTCCACATCAGGCCGAACACCAGGTGCTGCGTGCACGGCAGCGCCTCGCGGCGCTCGACCAGGTCGTAGGCGCCTTGGAACCATTCGTCCCATTCCCCGTGATCCACGCAGCGCAGCACGCGCAGATAGCGGCCGGTCTGGCCTGCGGGCGGCGGCGTGATGTCGACTGGATTGGAAGCGGGTAGCCAGATGATGTCGGCCAGATCCGTAAAGGCCACGGGCACGACGATTCCGCCCTGGGCGTCCACAACACCGCGCTGATCGTCCTCGGTCAGCACCCGGATCCGCATCTGACCGCTTATCCATAGGCCGGCGGGATCGGACTCCGACTCCACAGGCCCCAGCGCGGCGTACAACGCGTCCAGCACGAGCCGACCTTGCGCATCGATCAGGCCGCAACCATCACCGCGTTGGGTCACATAGGCATGCAGCGCGTCGTCCCAATTGATGTCGTCCCATACGGGCGCGCTTGCCCACGCGCCGCGCCGGTCGATCAAGCCCCAGCACCCGGCTTCGTATGCGGGCGCCAAACCCCCGGGCGAAAAATCGCCCGCCGATTCGAATGTGGGGGGTATCGCCCACGCCCCCGATCTATCCACAAAGCCGAACTGGTCGCCCACCCGCGCCATCGCCAGACCCTGTGAATAACTCCACACTTCGTCCAGCTCGCATGGCATCAACTGGCGGCCGCTGGTATCGATCAGCCCAAGCTTGTCGTCCTTGAGAACCGCCGCCACGCCGTCTTCGAAACGCCAGATGGAATCGAACTGTGGTGGCACCAACACGCGGCTGTTCTCGCCGCGTCCTGCGCGCACGCCACACAGGTTGTCCACAACAAAGCGATGCAAGCCGTCGCCGAGGTGGGTGTCGCGGCGCTTAGAAGTAGGGGTGCCGTTGGGGGCGTCGTTGTCGACGTCGGCATCTTCTTCGTCATCGGCACGGTCTTCGCAGCCGTCGTCCGCATTTTCGTCTTGGTCTTCGTCCTCGTCGAAGTCTTCATAGCGCACCCGCCGGGCGGGTTCTTGCGGAAAGAAATACGGATGCGCCAGGCCGCCCAGCCCGACCCGCCACGCCCAACCGGATTCATCGTCAGCGCCTTGCACGTCCAGCAAGCGCAACGCAGCCGCGATGTCGTCCTCGCGCATGCTGTCCTGCAAAGCGTTCCAGCGATCCGTGCACAGCGCGCGCGCGTGGGCAAGATACGCCTGCGCGCCATCCCCATGCAGCCACGCCAGCTCATCAAGATTGGCGCTTATCCACAAGCCGGCGGCATCGTCCCGCTCGCCCGCCGCGTCCCGCGCCCCCCGCGCATCCATCCGTTCGGCCAGGTAAGCCACCGCCGCATCCCACTGCACGCAATGCGGCGCGTCTCCGCTTGCCGCATGCGTACGCAAGAATGCCGCCACTTGGCGCAGGCGATCATGCGCGGCTTGCGCGGGGGCGGCCAGCGCCACCGTACCCGCATCCCCAAACACGCGCTGCGACGCATCGGCGTCCCGCAAGCTGCCGTCGGCCAGCAACACCTGCCATAACGTGGGCAAATTGCCGTTGGCGGCGGCGATTTCTTCTGAGGACACCGTGCGGCCATCCCGGTCCGTCTGCAACGACAACCACGCGCGATTACCCATCACTGCATCCTTGAAACACGCCGGCCACGGCGCCAGTGGCACGTGACCAGCCAGAAAAAACAAAGGCCAGCCCTTTCAGGCTGGCCAGGGTCATGCGGGGGAAACGCTTACGCGTCGATATTGCCCGCCGACAGCGCGTTGCGTTCGATGAACGCGCGGCGCGGTTCCACGTCGTCGCCCATCAGCGTCGTGAAGACTTCGTCCGCCGCGATGGCGTCTTCGATCTGCACGCGCAGCAGGCGGCGCACCTTCGGGTCCATCGTGGTTTCCCACAACTGTTCCGGGTTCATTTCACCCAGGCCCTTATAGCGCTGCTTGGAGATGCCGCGTTCGGCTTCGCTGCGCAGCCATTGCATGGCTTCGCGGAAGTCGGACACCGTCTGTTCCTTGCGCTTTTCGCCTTCGCCCCGCGCGGCCAGCGAGCGCGTGCCCACCTTGCCCAGGAAGCTCTTGGCGGCCTTGGACAGGATGGCGTAATCGGAACCGTTGACGAAGTCGGCGTCGATGATGCTGACGCGCACGTTGCCGTGGTGCATGCGCTGCACCGACAGGCGATGGCGTTCGGTGGCTTCGTCAAACTGCGGCACCACGTCCACGCCGTTGCCGCTGATCGGGTCGCGCATGGCCTCGGCCAGACGCTTGGCGGAATCCGCGGTCGACTCTGCCGTTTCCAGGTTGATTTCCACGCCTTCGGCCATGGCCGACAAGGCGCCCACGTCGAACACCTTCGCCAGGCGTGCAATGACGCCGTCGGCCGCCACGTACTGGCTGGCCAGGTCGGTCAGCTCTTCGCCGCGGATGATGTTGCCGCCCGAGATGATCTCGGCATCCTTCAGGGCCTGTTGCAGCATGAACTGCGCTTCTTCCTGGTCATCCTTCAGATAGCGCTCTTCGCGGCCAACCTTCACCTTGTACAGCGGCGGTTGAGCGATATACACATAGCCGCGCTGCACGAGTTCCGGCATCTGGCGATACAGGAGCGTCAGCAGCAGGGTGCGGATGTGCGCGCCGTCAACGTCCGCGTCAGTCATGATGATGAGGCGGTGGTAGCGCAGCTTTTCCACGTTGAAATCGGGGCCGATGCTGGTGCCCAGCGCCGTGATCAGCGTGGCGATCTGTTCGCTGGCGATCAGGCGGTCGAAACGCGCCTTCTCTACGTTCAGCACCTTGCCGCGCAGCGGCAGGATGGCCTGGAACTTGCGGTCGCGGCCTTGCTTGGCCGAGCCGCCTGCGGAGTCACCCTCGACGATGTACAGCTCGCACAGCGCCGGATCTTTTTCCTGGCAGTCGGCCAGCTTGCCGGGCAGGCCGGCGCCTTCCAGCACGCTCTTGCGCCGCGTCATTTCGCGGGCCTTGCGCGCGGCTTCGCGCGCGCGGGCGGCTTCCACGATCTTGTTGCACAACGCCTTGGCGTCGTTCGGGTTCTCAAGCAGCCAGCTTTCCAGCGTGCGGGCCACGGCTTCTTCCACGGCCGGACGCACTTCGCTGGACACCAGCTTGTCCTTCGTCTGGCTGCTGAACTTGGGCTCGGGCACCTTCACCGACAGCACGCAGGCCAGGCCTTCGCGCATGTCGTCGCCGGACGTTTCCACCTTGGCCTTCTTGGCCAGTTCGTTGTCGGCGATGTACTTGTTGATGATGCGGGTCATCGCCGCGCGCAGGCCGGTCAGGTGCGAACCGCCGTCGCGCTGGGGGATGTTGTTGGTGAAGCACAGCACGCTTTCGCTGTAGCTGTCGTTCCACTGCATCGCCACTTCCACGCCCACCGACACGCCACCGGCGGCCGATTCGGTGCTGACCGAAAACACGTTCGGGTGCAGCACGGTCTTGGCGCGGTTGATGTATTCAACAAAGCCCTTCACGCCGCCCGAGAACGCAAAGTTCTCTTCCTTGCCGTGGCGTTGGTCCACCAGGCGGATCTTCACGCCGTTGTTCAGGAACGAGAGCTCGCGCAAGCGCTTGGAGAGAATCTCGTAGTGGTATTCGATGTTGTTGAAGATGATCGGGTCGGCCAGGAAGCGCACTTCCGTGCCCCGCATGTCCGTCGTGCCGGTCACAGCCAGGGGCGCCACGCGCGCGCCTTGGCGGAATTCCATCTGGTGGACCTGGCCGTTGCGGCGGATGGTCAGGCGCAGCCATTCGGACAGGGCGTTCACGCAAGACACGCCCACGCCGTGCAGGCCGCCGGACACCTTGTATGAGTTCTGGTCGAACTTGCCGCCGGCGTGCAGTTCGGTCATCACGATTTCCGCCGCGCTGCGGTGGAATTCGTCGTCCTTGTGGATATCCGTGGGGATACCGCGGCCGTTGTCGGTGACCGAGATGGAGTTGTCGGTGTGGATGGTGACGACGATGTCGTCGCAATGGCCGGCCAGGGCTTCGTCGATGGCGTTATCCACGACCTCGAACACCATGTGGTGCAAGCCGGTGCCGTCGGATGTGTCGCCGATGTACATGCCGGGGCGCTTGCGCACGGCCTCCAGCCCCTTGAGCATCTTGATCGAGTCTGCGCCGTAGCCGCTGTTCTCGGGAGTGGTGTTCTGCTGATCTGACATGTCTGGTTCGATAACGCTTTAAAGAACGGCCTGGCGGCCGGACCGCCCGCGAGCCCTCAGGCCCGCAAGCGGCACAAACCCACAAACGTGTGGGGCGCGGATCAGATCCGCATGGGCATGACGACGTATTTGAACTGGTCGTCTTCGGGCAGGGTGATGAGCGCCGATGCGTTGGCATCGGGCATGACCGACCACTGGATGTTGTCGACTTTCACGTTGGCCAGCACATCAAGCAAATAGCCCACGTTAAAGCCCACGTCCAGGGCCTCATGGCCGTAGTCGATGTCGATTTCTTCCTGCGCCTCTTCCTGCTCGGCGTTGGAAGACGAGATCTTCATCTGGTTGTGCGCCAATTGCAGGCGCACGCCCTTGAACTTGTCGGTCGTCAAAATGGCGGCACGCTGCAAGCTGCCTTGAAGCGCTTCGCGGCCTACCATGAAGTGGCGCGTGTAGTTCGTGGGAATCACACGCGTGAAATCGGGGAACTTGCCTTCGACCAGCTTGGACACCAGTTCGACATCGCCGAAGCGGAAACGGATCTGGCCCGGCGCCACATCAATGGAGACCACCTCGTCGGAGTCTTCCAGCAGGCGCTGCATTTCCAGCACGGTCTTGCGCGGCACGATCACTTCGTGGCGTTCGGCGATGCCGTCGGCTTCGGTCGAGCAGTGCGCCAGGCGGTGACCATCGGTGGCGACGGCGCGCACACGACCCGGTTCAAACACCAGCAGCATGCCGTTCAGGTAGTAACGGATGTCTTGTTGCGCCATGGCGAAGTGCACCATGTTGAACAGGTGGCGCAGCGTGCGTTGCGGCATGGTCAGCGAGACGTCCCACTGCTCGGGCTGAGCAACGGTGGGGAACTCGCTGGCGGCCAGCGTCTGCAACGCGAAGCGGCTCTTGGCCGACTGCACCGACAGCTTGTTGCTGGCCAGCGCCAGGCGCACGTCGCCGGTGTCCGGCAGCGCTTTCAGGATGTCGAGCAGCTTGCGCGCGGCAACCGTGGTGGACTCGTTGTCCTGGCCCACGCCGAAATCGGCATGAGTGGTGATCTGTACTTCCAGGTCGGTCGCAATGAAGGCAACCTTGTTGCCTTCCTTGCGCATCAGGATGTTCGCAAGAATGGGCAGGGTATGGCGTCTTTCGACGATGCCCGCCACAGTCGACAGCGGTTTCAGCAATGCATCGCGTGTGGTTTGTACGAGTTGCATGTTCATCCTTTTAGAGTTTGTTCCAACACGTGCAGGGTATGGTTGAGCTCCGCTTGTTTTGCGCGGGCGTCGGAAATCTTGCGTACGGCATGCAGTACGGTGGTGTGATCGCGCCCCCCGAACAGATCACCGATTTCCGGCAGGCTTTTCTGCGTCAGCTCTTTAGCCAGGTACATCGCGACCTGACGCGGCAAGGCGATATTGGCGGGCCGGCGTTTCGAGTACATGTCCGCGACCTTGATCTTGTAGAAATCCGCCACCGTCTTCTGGATGTTTTCCACCGTGATCTGGCCGTTGGACACGGACAGCAAGTCCTTCAGGGCTTCCTTGCAGACGTCCACCGTCAGCACGTCGCGACCATGGAAGCGGGCGTAGGCCAGGACCTTGCGCAGCGCGCCTTCCAGTTCGCGCACGTTGCTGCGCAGATGCTTGGCAATGAAGAAGGCCACTTCCTCAGGCATGGGCACGCCTTCGGATTCCGCCTTGCGCAGCAAAATCGCCACGCGCATTTCCAGCTCCGGCGGCTCGATAGCCACCGTCAGGCCGGAGTCAAAGCGCGAAATCAGGCGGCTGTCGATGCCGGACAGTTCCTTCGGATACGTATCGCTGGTGATGATGATCTGCTTGCGCTGGGCCACCATCGCTTCGAACGCATAGAAGAACTCTTCCTGCGTGCGGTTCTTGCCCGAGAAGAACTGGATGTCATCGATCAGCAGCAAGTCCAGCGAATGGTAGTAGCGCTTGAAGTCATCGAACGCCTTGCGCTGGTACGCCTTCACGACGTCGGACACGTATTGGTCGGCATGCACGTAGCGCACCCGCACGCCCGTACCGGCCGCGACCATGGCGTTGCCGATGGCGTGGATCAAGTGCGTTTTGCCCAGGCCCACGCCGCCATACAGGAACAGCGGGTTGTAGGACGTGCCAGGGTTCTCGGCCACTTGCAATGCCGCGGCGCGCGCCAACTGGTTGGCCTTACCCGTCACGAAATTCTCGAAGGTAAGGTCCGTGTTCAGGCGCGAACGCTCGTACACGATGTTGGCGGCATCCGCGTTCACCGCCTGCGCCGCGACCGTCGTGGCGGGCTGGGGTGGGGCGGCCGGAGCCGGGGCCTGCATGGGCGGCGCGCCGCCTGAGGGCTGTGCAGCGGACAGGTGCGATTGATCGGGCTGCGGCGCACGCACGGGCGCGACCGGCATACGCGGGGCGGCTCCGTGCGAGGGCAACTCGAACAAGACCTGTACCGGTCGCTTGAACCACTCCGCGGCCAACGCTTCGATCTGGTGGGAAAAGTTCTTACGCACCCAATCCAGCTTGAAGCGGTTGGGCGCGGCAACGCGCAGCACCGCCTGCGTTTCGTCGTACGCAAGCGGGACCAGCGGTCGTATCCACGCGCTGATTTGTTGGGGGGGGAGTTCCTGCTCAAGACGACTGACGCAGGTCTGCCAGAATTCTTTCATGTCGCTCTTATTCAAACCTCGATTCTACCTTGCCTGGGCTGGGGTTATCCACAGGGCAGGACATAAGCGTCTACACTGCCCAGGCTTAACTGTTTGACAAGACAGGGAAAACTTGCTGAAATGGTGGGCTTTTCCGAATTCTGTCTGTCAGAAGGTTTCACAGAGAGCTTAGCCGGAGTTGTAGCAAGTACCCTCCTTTCATAGGTTTGGGCGCTTACTGCACTGTCCGGTTTTTAGCTTTGCTGAATAGGTCGCCTGGGGAGAAATCCCTTGTCCAGAGCCCCGTCTACGAGATGTTTTTTGCACCTGTTGCAAAAATGCCCACTAGATACCCGCTTCTGATTTTGCGTCCTGGAACCCTCCGGGCAGGTCCCTTCTGACTTTTGTTCTTTTTGTGGATCGTCCATGAAACGTACCTACCAACCTTCCGTCACCCGCCGCAAGCGCACCCATGGCTTTCGCGTGCGCATGAAAACCCGCGCTGGCCGCGCCATCCTGAACGCCCGCCGCGCCAAGGGCCGCAAGCGTCTGGCTGTCTAAGTCCGGGTTTTCCGGTTTTTCTTTCCGGAAGCCTGACTATTTGCACGGACCAGCCATATTGCAAGACCTCTCGCAATCTCGTTCTGGTTCCGCGCAAACGCCTGACCCGCAGTCCATGCCGCGCTCCACGCTTCCCCCGGAGGCGCGGTTGCATCGCCCCTCCGAGTTCGCCGCTGCCCTCAAAGGCCGGCGTCTTGCTCGAGGGGCGTTATTCATTGTGACGTCCGCTCCCAATGATCTGCCCCCCGGCCAGGATGCCTGTGCCCGGCTGGGTCTCATCATCGCCAAGCGGTTCGCCGCCCACGCCAGTACGCGCAACGCCATCAAGCGGGTCATCCGCGAAGCGTTCCGCCACCGGCGCCTGGCGCTGCCGGCCAAGGATTACGTCGTGCGCTTGCATAGCAAAGTCGCTCCCACCACGCTTACCTCGCTTAAACGCTTGGTCAGAGCCGAAGTGGACGCTCACTTTGATCGGATTGCGCGATGATTTTCAAAGCACTGCTTATTCTTCCGATCCGCTTCTACAGGTTTTTCCTGAGTCCCTGGATCGGCAGGCAGTGCCGCTTTACCCCCACATGCTCGGCGTACGCGATTGAAGCAATCGAACGTCACGGCGCCTGGCGCGGCTTCTGGTTGGCGGTCCGGCGAATTGGCCGTTGCCACCCGTGGTCGCCGGGCGGCTGGGATCCGGTTCCGCCGTCCAAGGGAACCAATGGCCCCTCGTGCTGTTCCCACAGCCACCGCATCGAGCACGATTGACGCTAAACTGGCGGGCTTTGCTGGCCCGTATTCACTTCAGTAGGCACCATGGATATCCGACGAACCGTCCTCTGGATGATTTTTTCCTTTTCGCTGTTGCTCCTATGGAACAACTGGCAAATCCATAACGGCAAGCCGTCCCTGTTCGGGGGCCCGACGCCCGCGGCCAGCACGGCTGAACCGCAGGCCGGCGCCAATAACGCCACGCCTTCGGTGCCCAGCGCGCCCACCACCACGGCTACCGCGCCGTCGGCGGTTCCTGGCGCCACCGCGCCCGCTGCCGCCCGCTCGGAAGAAGTCGTTGTTACCACCGACGTGCTGCGCCTGACCTTCGACACCATGGGTGCCCAACTGGTGCGCGCCGAGCTGCTGAAGTACCCGGCAACCGGCCATGCCGACCAACCCACCGTGCTGCTGGACCGTTCGGCCGGCCTGACCTACGTTGTGCAGTCCGGCGTGGTCGGCGCGCCCAACGGCCAAAGCTTCCCCACGCACCAGACGCCTTTCCGCGTCACGTCCACCGAACGCCAACTCACTGGCGACAACCTGGTCGTGTCCTTTGAAGGCGAATCGGGCGGCGTGAAGGTCACCAAGACGTTCACCCTGCACAAGGGCCGCTACGACATTGACGTGCGCCACGACCTGGCCAACGTCGGCTCCGCCCCCGTATCGCCCGCGCTGTACCTGCAGCTTGAGCGCGACGGCAACGACCCCGCCGACACGTCCAGCTTCTATCACACGTTCACCGGTTTCGCCGTCTACTCTGAACAGGAAAAGTTCCAGAAGAGCACGTTCAGCGACATCGAAAAGAAGAAGGCCACCTACGTTAAGCAGGCGGACAACGGCTGGATCGCCGTGGTGCAGCATTACTTCGCCACCGCCTGGGTGCCGCAGCAAGGCAAGCCGCGCACGAACGAACTGCTGGAAGTGCAGAAGAACCTGTACGCCGCCCGCAGCATCGAAGCCGTGGGCGAAATCGCCCCGGGTTCCGCTTCGCGCGTCGACTCGCACCTGTGGGTCGGTCCGCAAGACCAGAAGGCCATGGCGGCGCTCGCCCCCGGCCTGGAACTGGTGGTGGACTACGGTTTCCTGACCATCATCGCCAAGCCTCTGTTCACCCTGATGACCTGGCTGCATTCGCTGCTGGGCAACTGGGGCTGGACCATTGTTGCGCTGACCGTGCTGATCAAGGCCATCTTCTACCCGCTGGCCGCCGCGAGCTACCGCTCGATGGCCCGCATGAAGCAAGTGGCCCCGCGTCTGCAGGCGTTGAAGGAAAAGTACGGCGACGATAAGCAAAAGCTGAACGCCGCCATGATGGAGATGTACCGCACCGAAAAGATCAACCCGCTGGGCGGCTGCTTGCCGATGGTGGTGCAGATTCCGGTGTTCATCTCGCTGTACTGGGTGCTGCTGGCCAGCGTGGAAATGCGCGGCGCGCCGTGGATTCTGTGGGTCCATGACCTGTCGATCCGCGACCCGTTCTTCATTCTGCCCGCCATCATGATGGCCACCATGTTCCTGCAGATCAAACTGAACCCGACGCCGCCGGATCCCATCCAGGCCAAGGTCATGATGATCATGCCACTGGTGTTCGGCGGGATGATGTTCTTCTTCCCGGCCGGCCTGGTGCTGTACTGGTGCGTGAACAATACGCTGTCCATCGCACAGCAGTGGTCCATCACCCGCGCCATGCAGCGCAAGGCGGAAGCGGCGGCAAACCGTTAAGCCTTACCCTTGCAAGCCCTAAGAACCGGCCTTCATGGCCGGTTTTTTTATGCGTGCGCGGAAAAAATGATCGATAGCTTTTGACAATCGATTTACAAATATCAATCAACTTCACAAACGCAACCTTGACCCCTATGATGTGTCGGACATATTCCCCGGCGGTAACGCACGGGGACTATTCACAACACCGCGTGGGGCCCCAACGGCCGCGCGCCTTCCAGAATTACGTACGGAGTGTGCTATGACCGACAAGAAGCCTTTGACCACCGCCTCGGGCGCGCCGGTGCCGGACAACAACAACACGTTGACCGCCGGCCCCCGTGGCCCGGCGCTGCTGCAAGACTTCTGGCTGATTGAAAAGCTGGCGCACTTCGACCGCGAACGCATTCCGGAACGGGTCGTCCACGCCAAGGGGTCCGGCGCCTACGGCACCTTCACCGTCACTCACGACATCTCGCGCTACACCCGCGCCAGCATCTTTTCGCAAGTTGGCAAGCAAACCCCGCTGTTCCTGCGCTTTTCCACCGTGGCTGGCGAACGCGGCGCGGCCGATGCCGAACGCGACGTGCGCGGCTTCGCCATCAAGTTCTACACCGATGAAGGCAACTGGGACTTGGTCGGCAACAACACCCCGGTGTTCTTCATTCGCGACCCGCTGAAATTCCCCGACTTCATCCATACGCAAAAGCGCGACCCCAAGACCAACCTGCGCAGCGCCACCGCCGCCTGGGACTTCTGGTCGCTCAGCCCCGAATCGCTGCACCAGGTCACCATTCTGATGAGCGACCGCGGCATTCCCGCCAACCTGCGCCAGCAGCACGGTTTCGGTTCGCACACGTTCAGCTTCGTCAACAAGGACGGCGAACGCTTCTACGTGAAGTTCCACTTCAAGTCACAGCAGGGCGTCGTCTGTATGAGCGACGAAGAAGCCGCCCAGGTGGTCGCGCACGACCGCGAAAGCTCGCAGCGCGATCTGTTCGAGAACATCGAACAGAAGAACTTCCCGAAGTGGACGCTGAAGGTGCAGATCATGCCCGAGGCCGAAGCCGAGACCTATCACATCAACCCGTTCGACCTGACCAAGGTCTGGCCGCATGGCGACTACCCGCTGATTGAAGTGGGCGTGCTGGAGCTGAACAAGAACCCGGAAAACTACTTTGCCGAAGTCGAGCAAGCCGCCTTCACCCCGGCGAACATTGTCCCCGGCATCGATTTTTCGCCGGACAAGATGCTGCAAGGGCGCTTGTTCTCGTACGGCGACACGCACCGGTACCGCTTGGGAATCAATCATCACCAGATTCCCGTGAACGCGCCGCGCTGCCCGTTCCACAGCTATCACCGCGACGGCGCGAGCCGTGTCGACGGCAACGTGGGCGGCACGCTGAACTACGAACCCAATAGCGCGGGCGAGTGGAAGGAAACCCCGTCCGCCGGCGAACCGCCGTTGGCACTGGACGGCCAGGCCGCCGCGCGCTGGAACCATCGCGTGGACGATGACTATTATTCACAGCCCGGCAACTTGTTCCGCTTGATGACGCCGGAAAAGCAGGAACTGCTGTTCGGCAATATCGGCCGCCATATGGCGGGCGTGCCAGAGGAGATCCAGCGCCGCCAGTTGGAACACTTCAAGAAGGCCGATCCCGCTTACGCGGCCGGCGTGGCCAAGGCGCTGGGGCTGAAGCTCTGACCGAGTTAGGAGTCTGAATAAGAAAAGGGCGGTTCCGAACAGGAACCACCCTTTTTTTCATGGTTGTGGGCTAGCCGCAACGGTATTTTTGTACGTGCTCGGCACGGCTCCATACGTGCTTTCGAAGGTGATTTCGTCCCTAGGCATCGAACTTCACCTTATCCACAGCTCGGAGCCGCGCCCCCTTTTCAACGTTATCCACAGGGTTGGCCATGGAATGCAGCACTTTGGCCAGCGGTAAGGACAACGCTTAAGGAAGGTTCGTCGACGCGGTAACGCACGCGGACAAGGTATCCACAGCTTCGGCCAAAGCAGGGGTGGGCGAGACCAGCGCCAACAGGGCCAGCACCAGCGCCAGGCCGGTGGCGGTAGCAGTTTGGACCAGGCGGTCCTGGAGTTCGGATGACATGCGCATGGTGTTCCTTGTGGATAAATGTTTATCCGTGGGGTGTCCGCTTGCTGTGGAACGACCCATTATGGGAACCACGCCTGCTATCTCAAACGAAGTTATCGGCGTTTGATCAAATCTCCACGTCATATAGAAAAAGCCGCGGGAGTATGCCCCGCGGCTTCATCAACAACGCTGATAAGCAAATAGCCTATCGGTAGTTGCCGGGCATTCAGGCGGCCGGCAAGAAGGCCTCGGCAAGCTTCACCCAATACGTGGCGCCCACCGGCAGCAGCGCATCGTTGAAATCGTAGTTCGGGTTATGCAACTGACACGGGCCCATACCGTGATAGCTTTCCATGCGGTGGTCGCCGTCACCATTGCCCAGGAACAGATACGCGCCCGGGATGGCTTCCAGGAAGAAGGAAAAATCTTCGGCGCCCATGAAGGGCGGCATATCGCGCAGCACGTTTTCGGCGCCGAAGGCCTCTTCGGCCACCTTCGCCGCAAAGGCCGTTTCCTTTTCCCAGTTCACCAGCGGCGGATAAGCCCGCACGAAATCGAGTTCGCCCGTGCCGCCATACACCTGCGGCAAGGTGGTGGCTATGCGGCGCATGTCGGCTTCGATCTTGTCCAGCGTTTCCACCGAATACGTGCGCACCGTGCCTCGCAGCACGGCTTCGCCGGGAATCACGTTGTAGGCATCACCCGCATGGATCTGCGTGATCGACAGCACCGCCTGGTCCAGCGGATTCTTGCTGCGCGAAATCACGGTCTGCAAGGCGTGCACCATGTCGGCGGCCACGATGATGGGGTCGACCGAGGCATGAGGCTGCGCCGCGTGGCCGCCCACGCCCTTGATGACGATGTCCCAGCGGTTGCTGGAGGCCATCGTCGGGCCGGCGCGAAAGCCGAACTGGTTGACCGGCATGCCGGGCATGTTGTGGATGCCGAACACCGCATCGCACGGGAATTTGTCAAACAGGCCATCCTGCATCATGGCGCGCGCGCCGGCGTTGCCGCCTTCTTCGGCCGGCTGGAAAATGAATACCACCGTGCCATCAAAGTTGCGATGCGTGGACAAGTACTGCGCCGCGCCCAGCAGCATGGCGGTATGGCCGTCATGGCCACAGCCGTGCATGCGGCCGCTGATGGTGGACTTGTGCGCAAAGCGGTTGTGCTCGGGCATGGGCAGCGCATCCATGTCGGCACGCAGGCCGATCATCTTCTTGCCGCTACCCGCGCGCAACACCCCCACCACGCCGGTTTTCCCCAAGCCCGTATGCACTTCCAGGCCCCATTCGCGCAAGCGTTGCGCCACCAGGTTCGACGTGCGCGTTTCCTGGAAGGCCAGTTCCGGGTGCGCGTGGATGTCGCGACGCAAGGCGGTCAGTTCCGGGTGCGCGCGTTCGATTTCGGCAATGGTTTTCATGGCGTCAGAATTAAATTAGGTGAATTCATTGAGGCGATCGGCGGTTGCTTGATGGGTTGCGCGCGCTGGGTATCGGCTTTCTTGTTCCAGGGATTCTCGCGCTTCACCCATCCTACGTCCAGTCAGGGCATGTCGTTCAGGTGGCAGGCGCTGAATTGGCCGGGCGCGATTTCCCGCAGCAAGGGCCGTTCCGCCTTGCAGCGCGCCATGGCGTGGGGACAACGTGGGTGGAATGCGCAGCCAGTGGGCGGGTCCAGCGGGGACGGCAGTTCACCCTTGATCGGCTGATACGTGCGCCGACCGGGCGTCAACGTCGGCAACTCTTTCAACAGTGCCTGTGTATACGGATGGTTGGCGCGCTGGAAAACCGTGTCGGTCGGCGCAAGCTCCACCACGCGCCCCAGGTACATGATCGCCACGCGGTCCGATATGTGGCTGACCACGCTCAGGTTGTGGCTGATGAACAGATACGTCAGGTCCAGGTCGTCGCGCAACTGTTCAAACAGGTTCAGCACCTGCGCCTGAATCGACACATCCAAGGCGGCCACGGCTTCATCGCAGACGATCACGGACGGCTTGAGCGCCAGCGCCCGCGCGATACCGATGCGCTGGCGCTGCCCGCCTGAAAACTGATGCGGATAGCGTTGCACGAAAGATGGGTCCAGGCCCACTTGCCGCATCAGCCCCGCCACGTATTCCGCCTTGTCGCGCGCAGCGATAAGGCCGTGCGCCACGGGGGCCTCACCGATGATTTCGCGCACCCGCATACGTGGGTTGAGCGAGGCGTAGGGGTCCTGGAAGATCATCTGCACGCCCAGCTCGTAGGCGCGCCGCTCCGGCCCCGTCATCGTCCGCACGGCCTTGCCCTGGTAGTGCACATCGCCCGACGAGGGCGGCAGAATGCCCGACACGACGCGGCCCAGCGTGGATTTTCCACAGCCCGATTCACCCACGATGCCGATGACTTCGCCCGGCTGCACATCCAGGTCCACACCGGCCACGGCGTGCACCACCTGTGTCTTCAAGCCCGCCCCCAGCAAATTGGCAATGCGCCCGGCCAGGTCCACGGGCTGCACAAAGCGCAGTTCCACGTCGCGCAGGGACAGGATGGGGGTGGCGGCGTCGCGTTCTGCTGCGCTCATTTGGGGTCTGGGTCTCCGGCGTGCCAGCAGCGCACCCATTGCGCCGGGCGAACTTCCACAGGCTGCGGTTCGATCAGACAGGCGTCGGTCGCGCGCGGGCAGCGCCCACGGAACGCACAGCCTTGCGGCAGATTCAACAGCGAAGGCGTCATGCCAGGAATCGGCACCAGCGGCTTGCCGCGCGATTCCGGCGTGGGGATCGATGCAATCAACCCATGCGTGTAGGGATGCATGGGATGCGTGATCACGTCGTACGTGCTGCCGGTCTCAACCACACGGCCTGCATACATCACCGACACCCGGTCGGCCAAGCCAGCCACCACCGCCAGATCGTGCGTGATCCATATCAAGCCGGTACCGGTTTCGCGGCACAGCTTCTGCACTTCGAAAAGAATCTGCCCTTGAATCGTGACGTCGAGCGCCGTCGTGGGCTCGTCGGCAATGATCAGGCGCGGTGAATTCAAGAGCGCGATGGCGATTGCCACGCGCTGGCGCATGCCACCGGACAACTGGTGCGGATACGCCCGCAGGCGCTCCTGGGGCGACGGAATGCCCACCATCGTCAACGTCTGCAGGGCGCGCTGGCGCGCTTGTTCACGCGATACCTTATGGTGCGCCTGCACCGCCTCGATCATCTGCGTATCCACGCGCAGCACGGGGTTCAGCGTCATCATCGGGTCCTGGAAGATCATCGCGATCTCCTGGCCTCGCAGTTGACGCCAGCGGCTCGGCGTCGCGCCGCGCAGGTCTTCACCGTTCAAGCGCAGGTGCCCTTCAACGATGCGGCCTGGCTCGTCCAGCAAACCCATCAGCGAAAAGCCAGTAATGCTCTTGCCTGACCCTGATTCGCCCACCAGCCCCAGGATTTCGCCTTCGGCCAAGGTCAAGTCCACGCCATCCACCGCCTTCACCACGCCATTGCGCGTGAAGAAGTGCGTCTTCAATCCTTGCACCTCAAGAACATTCGGGCGCGCGGCTAATGGTGTTTCCACAGCGTTTGTCTGCATCGCGTCCGCCTCTAATTCGCGTGACGCGGGTTGAGCACATCGCGCAGGTGGTCGCCCACCAGGTTGATGGCGATGATGGCCAGCGCCAGCGCAATGCCGGGAAAGAACGAGATCCAGTACTGACCCGACAACAGGTATTCGAAGCCGTTGTAGATCAGCATGCCCAGCGACGGCTCGGTCACCGGCACCCCCACGCCCAGGAACGACAGCGTGGCTTCCAGGGCGATGGCGTGCGCCAGGTCGATGGTGGCGATCACGATAAGCGGCGGCATGCAGTTGGGCAGCACATGGCGAAACAACACGCGCCCCCAGGACAAGGACATACAACGCGCGGCCTCCACGTATTCCTTGCCACGCTCCACCAGCGCGGCGCCACGCGCGGCCCGGGCGAAATACGCCCACTGCACGACGATCAGCGCGATGATCACCTTATCCACACCCTTGCCCAAAATCGCCAAGAGCATCAGCGCCACCAGGATGGCGGGGAACGACAACTGGATATCCACAATCCGCATCAGCAGCGCGTCGATACGGCCACCAAAATAGGCCGCGATCAAGCCCACGGTGGCGCCGATGCCAAAGGCCGCCAGCACCGACACGGTAGCCACCATCAAACTGGTGCGCATGCCATAGAGAATGGCCGACAGCAGGTCGCGCGCCTGCCCGTCGGTGCCCAGCCAGTGGTGCATGGACCCATCGCCGCTTTCGCTGCCAGGCTTCAGCTTGGAATCCATGATATCCAGCGCCGCCAGGTCGTAGGGATTTTGCGGCGCAATCCAGGGCGCCAACAACGCAGCACCCACAATCACCACCAGCATCACCAGGCCCAAGGTAGCCAGCTTGCTGGCGAAGAAATCCTTCACGAAGCGGCGCCAGGGCGTCTCTTCCTTGCGCGCGGCGGCCGGTGCGACGGGAACATTGACGTTGGTGTTCATCGGCGGCTATCCAGACGTACGCGGGGGTCCAGCACCGTATAGATGATGTCCACCACCAGGTTCAACATGACCAGGAAAAACACGATCAAAAGCAGATACGCCACGACCACCGGACGATCAAGATTGATGATCGAGTCGATCAGCAGTTTGCCCATGCCCGGCCACGAAAACACGGTTTCAGTGACCACGGCGAACGCCATCACCTGGCCGAACTCCAGGCCCGCCACGGTCACGACCGGAATCAGGATGTTCTTCAACAGATGCACGCCCAGCACGCGCTTTTCCGACAAGCCCTTGGCACGCGCGAACTTGATGTAATCCATGGGCAGCGCTTCGCGCGTGGCCGCCCGCGTCACGCGGATGATCATCGCGCACTTGGCGATGGCGATCGTGGCGGCGGGCAAGGCCAGGCTCATCCAACCGCTGAGCGTCAGCACGCTCAACTCCAGCGAACCGATGCTGACCGTCTTGCCGCGCCCCCCCGCCGGCACCCAGCCCAGCATCACGGCGAACACCATGATCAGCATCAGGCCGACCCAGAAATTAGGCAGGGAAAAGCCCAGCACGGACCCCGTCATGATGGCGCGCGAGCCCGGCGCCTGCGGCTTCAAGCCCGCCAGGATGCCCAGCGGCACGCCGATCAGCACCGACATCAGCATGGCCACACAGGCCAGTTCGACGGTGGCCGGCATACGCTCCAGGATCAGGTGCATGGCCGGCTCGCCCGTCAGGAAGCTGTTGCCGAAATCACCTTGCACCGCCTGGCTCATGAAGATCAGGTACTGCCGCCACAGCGGCTGGTCCAAACCCAGCGACGCGCTGATGGCGGCGCGCTGCGCCTCGGTTGCTTCCGGGCTGGCCAGCATCGAAACCGGATCGCCCACCATGTAGATGCCAGCAAAAACCAACGCCGACATGACAAGCATGACGACGATGGTTTGCAGCAGTCTTCTTACGATTGTTGCCAGCACTGGAAACCGCCCGCGTTGCGCGTTACTTCTTCAAGGTTGCAAACTGCGCAAGCGTGACCTGGTCAGGACGGCCCTGGTAGCGGATGTCATTCTTCATTGCCCAGACCGACAACTCGAAGTGAATCGGCAGCATGGCGTAGTCGTCCATCGCCATGTTGCTGGCCTTGGACAGCAGCTCGGCACGCTTGGCGTCGTCCATGGTGGACGATGCTTCCTTCACCAATTCGTCCATCTTCGGATTGGAATATCGGCTACGGTTGGTGGTGCCCAGGCCGGCTTCCGGATTGCGCGTCACCAGCAGGGATGTCAGCGCGTTGGACATCTCGCCGCTAGTCACCGACCAGCCCGCCAGATAGGCCGAGAACGCATAGCTGTCGCGGTTCTTGAAGAACACCGGGGGCGCCATCGCGTCCACGCTGGTCTTCACGCCGATGCGCGTCCACATCGATGCGATCGCTTGCGCCACCTTCGAATCATTCACGTAGCGACCAGAAGGCGAGCCCAGCGTGATCGAGAACCCGTTGGGATAACCGGCTTCCTTCAACAAGGCCTTCGCCTTTTCCACATCGGCCTTCGGCGCTTTGGAATGTTCCTTGCTGGACCCGAACATGGGGTAGGGCAGCATGTTGCCCGCGGGCAAGGCCACACCGCCCATCACGCGCTCAACCAGCGCATCGCGATTGATGGCAAGCGACAGCGCTTCCCGCACGCGCTTGTCTTTCATCGGGTTCTTGTCGGTGCCCTGGATGCCAGGCGACGGCTCGGCGTGCTGGTCCAGCGCCACGTACACCACCCGCACCGACGGCGTCTCTTCCACGAAGAGCTTTTTATCGCTCTTCAGCTTGGGCAGGTCGTCGGTGGGGGGATCTTCGATCATGTCGACGTCACCGGCCAGCAGTGCGGCCACGCGCGCGGCGGCGTTGCTGATCGGGCGGTACACCACGCGGTCCCACTCAGGCTTTTTGCCCCAGTAGTTTTCATTGCGTGCCAATACGAATTCGGCGCCGCGTTTCCACGACACAAACTTGTAGGGGCCCGTGCCAATCAGGCCATCACCGCTGTTCAATTCAGTTGTCGTCTTCCCTTCCGGCGCTGGGCCGGAAGCGGCCTTTTTCGACAGGATGGGCAATTGCGCCAGGTTCACCAACAGATTCGGCGCGGCCTGCTTGGTGGTGATGCGCACGGTCATCGGGTCGACCGCTTCGGTCTTTTCGACCGACCCCAGATACAGCGTAAAGGGAGACGGGCTGTTGGGCACCTTGGGCACGCGGTCATACGTGAACACCACGTCTTCGGCGGTGAACGGCGTGCCATCCGAGAACTTCACGTTGGGGCGTAGCTTGAAGGTCCAGACCTTGCCATCCACCGTCCAGGATTCCGCCAGCGCGGCCTTCGGTTTCAACTGGGCGTCGGTAGCCACCAGCGTATCGAAAATGGTTTGGGAGATCTGCGTGTTCGGCGTCAGCGCGTGATATTGCGGATCCATCGACGAGGGCTCGGTCTTCAGAGCGATCACCAGATCGCGAGCCAGTGCGGAACTGAATGTGCCAAAGGCCAACATCACCGCGGCTGAGCCGCAGGCCAAGACACGCGAAAACCGAGATGCCATCGTGATCTCCCTGAGTTGTTTCGGGTTTTGAACCTCGGGGCCACATTAACCAGCAAACAAGGGGCTGCGCAACAGTTATATTCCCCTATTGTTCTCGCTTCCGTCCCCTTCAGATATGTCCGCTTACGCCCCCATTGCCGCCATTGCCACCGCCCCCGGAAGAGGTGGCATCGGCGTCGTGCGCGTTTCTGGTGCGGACTTGTCCGAATTGGTGCGCCGCCTGTTCCAGCGCGAACTTACGCCACGCCACGCGCACTATCTGCCGTTCAAATCCGTGGATGGCGAACTGCTGGATGAAGGCATCGCGATCTACTTCCGCACCCCCCATTCCTATACCGGTGAAGACGTGCTGGAACTGCAAGGCCACGGCGGTCCAGCCGTGTTGCGCCGTGTGCTGGAAAGCTGCCTGGCCGCCGGCCGCGACCTTGGCGTGCGCCTGGCCGAGCCCGGCGAATTCACCCGCCGCGCCTTTCTTAACGACCGCATGGATCTGGCGCAAGCCGAGGCCGTGGCGGACCTGATCGATGCGTCATCGGTAGCCGCCGCGCGCGGCGCCATGGCTTCGCTGTCCGGCGAATTCTCGGCGCGCGTGAATGACCTTTCCGACCGCATCATCCACCTGCGCATGCTGGTCGAGGCAACGCTGGATTTTCCCGAAGAAGAGATAGATTTTCTGGAAAAGTATCAGGCGCGGCCCACGCTTGATGCACTTATCGCTGACCTGTCGCGGCTGATCGCGCAAGCACGCCAAGGGGTCATCCTGCGCGAGGGTTTGCACGTGGTTCTGGCTGGCCAACCCAACGTGGGTAAATCCAGTCTGCTGAACGCCTTGGCGGGCGACGACATCGCCATCGTCACCCCGATTGCGGGCACCACGCGCGACAAAGTGGTGCAAGAAATCCATATAGACGGCGTGCCATTGCACATTGTGGACACCGCCGGCCTGCGTGAAACGGAAGACACTGTAGAGAGCATCGGCATCGCCCGCACCTGGCAGGAAATCGAGCGCGCTGATGTTATTTTGCATCTGCAAGACGCCACCCAACCCGGCGACGAGCTGGACGCCCAGATCACCGCGCGTCTACCGCCGCGCACGCCGGTGCTGAAGGTTTTCAACAAGGTGGACCTGTTATCCACAGGTTTCGTGGCGGGCGCCGGCGAATTGGGTATCTCCGCCAAGCGCGGCGCGGGCCTGGATGCGCTGCGCGCCGAACTCCTGAACATCGCCGGCTGGAACCCCGGCGCCGAATCCCCCTGGCTGGCGCGCGAACGCCATTTGCACGCCTTGCAGCAAGCGGCCGAGCATCTGGAACTGGCGGGCGAACACGCAGGTCAGGACGACCGGGTACTGGATCTGTTTGCCGAAGAGCTACGGCTGGCGCACGACAGCCTGACGAGCATCACCGGCAAGTTCACCAGCGATGATTTGCTGGGCGAGATTTTTTCCAGTTTCTGTATTGGGAAGTAGTTTTCCCTTCTACGACTGAACGTTATTGGCGAGTAGCCCCATGCCCTTCGTGATCCGGCTTGCCACCCCAAACGACATCCCCGTCATTGAACGAATCGTCGCGGACGCCTACACCCCCTACGTCGCGCGCATCGGAACCGTGCCGGGTCCGATGCGTGACGACTACGCGAAGCGTGTCGCCGAAGGGGTGGTCCACGTGCTGGAAGAGGCCGACGTCATCCAGGCGGTGCTGGTCTTGATTCCCGAACCTGATTGCCTGCTGTTGGACAACATTGCGGTGTCTCCGGCAGCGCAAGGAAAAGGGGTTGGCCGCGTCCTCATGCGCTTCGCGGAAACCAGCGCGCGCGAAGCGGGGCTAGCAAATATCCGTCTTTATACGCAGGAAAAAATGACGGAAAACATCGCGATCTACCTTCGCTATGGCTATGTTGAAACGCATCGAGCTGAAGAGCTTGGGTTGCGTCGGGTATTCATGCGCAAGAGCCTGCTTTCAACGTAGCGAACGACAAAAATGAGCATTTACTCGCTTTTATCTGGCGATGTTTTTGCGACTTTTTTTTGCACGAGGCGGTTGTTGGCCAGCGACTTCGCATACACCGATTCAGGCCGTATCCAGTGCGCAATCACGTAGCCGGTGATGCAAGCTAGCATCAACGGAAGCATGACTTCATAACTCAAGGTCATTTCAAAAATCATCAAGATCGACATGAGCGGCGCATGCGTCGTGGCGGCCAGTAGCGCGCCCATGCCTACGACGGCGTAGCTGGAAACCGTCGACAAACCACCTGCCGGAATCAAGGCTTGCAAGCCGGTTCCATACAAGGCTCCCAGCGCCGCCCCCACGAATAAAGTTGGCGTGAAAACGCCGCCCACGGCGCCCGACCCCGCGCTGGCGGCGGTAGCCAGGATCTTCATCAGCAAGATGGCCGCCACCGCCTGCCATGCCCACTGCGTATGCAGCATGCTGTTGACCACGCTGTAGCCGTTGCCCCATACCTCGGGGTTGATGACCGAGAGCGCGCCCACAATCAAACCGCCCAGCGCCATGCGCACCCATAGCGGAAACGGCAGCCGGGAAAAGGTGGCGCGTGCCGTGTCCAGCAAGCGCAGGAATTGCGGCGCGACCAAACCTGCCATCACACCCAAGCCCAGGTAATTGATCACCTCCCAGCCGGATACGAATTCAAAGTGCGGCATGTGGAACACGGCGTCGTAGTGCAGGATCTGGCGCGTCACGATATTGGCTACCACCGACGACACCACCAGCGGCACCAGGGTGGCGGACGAAATCACGCCGAAGACAATTTCAGAGATGAACAACGCGCCCGCAATCGGTGCGTTGTAGGCGGACGTGATGCCCGCAGTCGCCCCACAAGCGACCAATAGCCGCAAATGGCGGGGCGGCAACAGCAGAAATCGCCCGGTCAGCGACGAAAACATGGCCGCCAACTGCACCATCGGGCCTTCACGGCCGATGGAAGCCCCCGATCCGATGGAAAAAATGGACGACAGGCTGCGCGCGAGTGTCTGGCGCAATCCGATGACGCCGCGGCCGATGGAAATGGCTTCCATGTAGTCGGCGGCGCCACGTTTTGGAAGCCATCGGGCAGCCATCTGCAAGATGACGCCGGCAATCGCGCCGCCAAGGGCTGGTGTCAAAAACCGTTGCCATGGGTCCAAGCCCCGAGCCAGCGACACCATGCCATGCGGCGCATCTTCGCCGCCCAGCACCATCTGCGCCCATCCCAATAGCTCACGAAACACCACCGTCGCGAGTGCGCCGAACAACCCCATCAACGCCGCCGCGAACAAGGTGGCGGGCAAATTGTCGGCAATAAAGCGGTCTCGCAGACCGTTCAGCCAACGCCATTTCCTGTTTTTTATCTCGATAGCCATGGCCGAATTCTACGGCTGAAACTGCTCACTTTTTGTTCAGTTAGCCGTCAAGAACGCGACAAGGTACCCCCTCGAATCGCCGCTTCAGCGAACGCACCTGGAGGCGTTTTTGGGGTCCTGCAAGGCCTAAAAACCCGGTAGGCAAGGGCCGGTTTTTCGGGGTAAAAGTGCCGCTTTCCCACCCCGTTTGCAGAAACCAGCCTGTGGATAACTCCTAAGTAGCCAGGTTGTGCACATTGTGTGGAGGCAAGTTGAACAAGCTGGGGTTTTGAGGGGTGTCCGAAATGTTGTCCAACTTCAACTTTTTTCCCACACAGAGTTCTTGCACAGGCAAAAACGGCTGCAAGCTAATGAAAAGATTCAGGTTTTCAAGGTTAAGGTAGTTATCCACAGGCCTTATTAATCATTAGTCTTTATATAAAGAGAAATAAAGGAAAAGCCAAACATGCTTTCCCATTCCGCCCAGCCACTCCCCCCCGGACTCCGTCCATGCGCATCCTCCTGATAGAAGACGAAGCTGAACTTGCCCGTTGGCTTTCCCGAAGCCTGGCCAGGCACGCTGGCTTTGTCGTTGAGTGGGCTGACGACGGATTGGTCGCCGAAAGAAGGTTGGCAATCGAAGAATTCGACGCAGTCATCCTGGATCTGGGACTTCCCGGCATGGATGGCCATGCCTTGCTGGCAAAAATTCGCGCGCGAGACGACCGAACGCCGGTGTTGGTCTTGACCGCGCGCGATTCATTGGCCGAAAAAATCGGCACGCTGCACCTCGGTGCAGACGATTTCCTGCCGAAACCGTTTGTTGTGGAAGAGTTGGAAGCGCGTTTGATCGCACTGATTCGGCGCAGCCGTGGTCGCGAACATCCGCGTTTGGCTCTGGGAAACCTGGTTTTTGAGACGTCCGCTCAGAAATTCACGGTCTCTGGACAGACTTTGCACTTATCCCCACGTGAACACGCGGTACTACGGGTGCTGATCCAAAAAAGTGGCGAACCCATCAACAAGCAGCAGATCCTTGACCGCATCGTGTCGGACGATGCGGACATCAACCTGGAAGCCATCGAGGTGCTGGTGCACCGCTTGCGCAAAAAATTGGCGGATACCGGTGTGCAGATCGTGACCATGCGTGGCATGGGGTACTGCCTGGAGAACCTTGTTGACAACTAGAAGTTCGAAAAAAACCGGTTTTTTCGCGTCAAAAAAACGCAACCGCACGCTCAAGACACAGTTGCTCTGGTGGCTGATTCCCACGCTGGTCTTTGTGATGATGGGCGCGTTGTGGCTGTCGAACCATCAACTGCGCAACCAGGTCGATGTTGCGTACGACCGTTCGCTTTCTGGAGCACTGCGCGCGATCGACCACAACATATCCACAGCCAGCGGTGGATTAGCCATGGAACAGCCCTACCTGATGCTGGAATTTTTTGAGCTGACGGCCAATGGCAACGTGTTCTACCGGGTGGCAACCGAGGACGGGCTGGCCGAAATAGGGCATCCAGACCTGCCGATGCCCGATCAAGCACTGAAATCCGGCGAACCGCGTTTTTTTTACGCGACCTACCAAGGGATGCCGGTGCGGGTTGCGGCGCTGGCGCGCCCCATGGATCCGCCCCTGTACGCGAATAAAGGGGGACGGGTAATTGTGCAGGTCGCGGAGGGGCTGGAAGGCCGTCAGGCGTTCCTTCACCAGGTGCTGCTGCGGTCGGTGGAACGTGACCTGGCGGTGATCCTCATCAGCGTTCTGGTGATCATCCTGGGGGTTTTCATGGCGCTGCGGCCGCTTGTCCGGCTCAGGCAAGAGGTGGAAGGGCGCTCTGGAGACGATTTAAGCCCCGTCAGCGACTCGGAGATGCCAGGTGAGGTCCTGCCCTTGGTTGCGGCTGTAAACCTCCACATGGCCCGTTTTGCGGCCCAGGGGAGGGTGCAGAGCCAGTTCCTGGACGACGCCTCCCACCAATTGCGCACCCCGCTGTCGGTTTTACGGACCCAGACCGCCTATGCCTTGCGCGAAACAGACCCCCAGGAGGTCCGTACAGCCCTTCTGGCGATGCAGGAGGGTCTGGACAGGGCCGTACGCACCACCAACCAAATGCTCGCCCTGGCGCGCGCTAAGGACGCTTCCCTGGCCGAAAGCGGTTTCACGGTGGAATCCGTCGACTTGGTGGAGCTGGCCGACACCGTCATCCGCACCCTGCTGCCCGCCGCGCGTGCCCGGCAATTGGACATCGGCCTGGAGGCCGTGCAACGCCCGGTTCCGGTCAACGGCACGGAGTGGTTGCTGCGCGAAGCGGTCACTAACCTGGTCGACAATGCGATCCGTTACGCGTCGCCGGCCGGAGAGGTCACCGTGACCGTACAGGCGAAAGAGCGCGAGGCAAGGCTGGTGGTGGAGGATGACGGCCCCGGCATGTCGGCCGAGGACATCGCCCGCGCCTGCGTCCGCTTTCGCCGGGGTGCGGCGGGCAAGAACACATCGGGGGCAGGCCTGGGCCTGGCTATTGTGGGCACCATTGCCGAAATTCTTGGCGCCCGGCTGGTGCTGGAGAACCGCGCCCCGTTAGCCGGATTGCGCACGATCTTGGTGTTTTCCCTGGTACCCAAGGCGAATGTTGCGCCGCGTCATGAAAACGGGCCAATTTGAAAGGATTTGGAAAGCTTCGATTTTGTACGGTAGGGTCCGCTGGGCTCGTGCAGGCGTGACATCGCTGGCGCGGTGCAACCAGCCATACCTAGACCTATAAATATCGGAGACGCAAGAATGCAGACCAGCCTGAAGCTGCGCCTGGCCGCCTTGGCGGCGCTTGGCGCGATGACCTTGTCCCTGGGCGTGGCCCAGGCCGCCGACGAGCCTCGCCGCCCCGAATGCATTGCGCCGGCCCAGCCCGGCGGCGGTTTCGACCTGACCTGCCGCTTGGCCACCGAAGGCTTGAAGCAAAGCGGCGCGCTCAAGAGCACGATGCGCATCGTCTACATGCCGGGCGGCATCGGCGCCGTAGCCTACAACAACATCGTGGCGCAGCACCCCAACGAACCCGGCACCATCGTCGCCTTCTCCGGCGGATCCTTGCTGAACCTTGCCCAGGGCAAATTCGGCAAGTACAACGTCAACGACGTGCGCTGGCTGGCCGGCATCGGCACCGACTACGGCGTGGCCGTGGTCCGCAACGACTCGCCCTATACCGACTTGAAAAGCCTGATGGACGCCTTCAAGCAGGATCCCACCAAGATCGTGCTGGGCGCGGGGGGCACGGTGGGCAGCCAGGATTGGATGAAGGCCGCCCTGACCGCGAAGGCGGCCGGCGTGGACTTCAAGAAAATGCGTTTCGTCGCCTTCGAAGGCGGTGGCGAAGCCGTCACCGCGCTGCGCGGCGGTCATATTCAGGCCTACATGGGCGATGCGGCCGAAGCATTCACGATGCTGGAAGGCGGCGCGCCCATCCGCGTGCTGGCCGTCTTCAACGACCAGCGCCTGCCGGGCAAGCTGAATACGGTTCCGACGGCCAAAGAGCAGGGCTACGACATTGTCTGGCCCATCATCCGCGGCTTCTACGTGGGTCCGAAGGTGTCCGACAAGGACTACCAATTCTGGGTCGATGCGTTCAACAAGACCGCGGCATCGCCCGAGTTCGAAAAGTTGCGCCAGCAACAGGGCCTGTTTCCGTTCAACAAGACGGGTGCTGAACTGGATGCCTACGTCAAGGAACGGGTCAAGGTCTACGCCGAGCTCGCGGATTCATTCGGCCTCATCAAAAAGTAAGTCCAAGAAGCAAGCCGCGCCGCAAGGCGTCCCTTTCCATCGCGCGCTGCAAGGGTTCCTGCGCCGCCGGCCTGGCCGGTGGCGACGGGGGCGGCTGCGCCCGCGCGTTCCCACACTACGGAAAAGTGGATCATGAATGATCGAATCCTCGGCATCGGCGCGCTGGCGCTAGCTGCCTTCATGACAGCGGCCGGATGGGGCATCGCCGCTCCGTTCGCCTATGAACCCGTCGGCCCGCGCGCGTTCCCCTTGCTGGTGGCCGCCATCATCGGTCTGTGCGGATTGTGGCTGGTCTACAAAGGCGGCCACACCGTCGAGGGCAATCCGCCTGGGGCCAATGGACGCATCGCGTTGATGATGGCGTTCACGGTCGCCTATGCCTTCTTGTTCCAATGGTTGGGCTTCATCATCGCCACCAGCCTGATGACCGTTTTTGTTGGCCGCTTGTTTGGCGGCGGCTGGGTCAAATGCGCCATAGGCGGCGTCGTCATGAGCGTCCTGTTTTTCTTGCTGTTCGACAAAGTGCTGGACGTTGTCTTGCCCGGCGGCCTGCTGGAGACCTTGCTATGAGCGGCATTCTTGATCACCTTTCCATCGGCTTCGGGGTCGCGCTTTCACTCACGAATATTCTGGTGGCCATGATCGGTTCGTTCATAGGCACCATGGTGGGCGTGCTGCCGGGCCTGGGGCCCGTCAACGGCGTGGCGATGCTGATACCTATCGCCTTCGCCATGAACCTGCCGCCGGAGACCGCGTTGATCTTGCTGGCGGCCGTGTATGTGGGCGCGGAGTACGGCGGCCGGATCACGGCGATTCTGTTGAACGTGCCGGGCGAGGCCAGCGCCATCATGACCACGCTGGACGGCTACCCCCTGGCGCGCCAGGGGATGGCCAACGTTGCGTTGTCGCTGTCGGCGTGGTCGGCATTTTTCGGCGCCATCGTGTCGGTCGTGGGCATCATCTTGCTGGCGCCGTTGTTGGCGAAATGGGCCTTGGCCTTCGGTCCCGCCGAGTACTTCGTACTGATGATTTTTGCGTTCTGCTGCTTGACCAGCCTGCTGGGAAAGCAACCCGTCAAGGGTGTGCTGGCCGCGATGATCGGCCTGTCGATTTCGGTGGTGGGCGTGGACGCGAACTCGGGTGTATACCGCTACACCTTTGAATCCGTGCACCTGGCGGACGGCATTGATTTCGTGGTGGTGGTGATTGCGCTGTTCGCGGTCAGCGAAATGCTGGAGATGCTGGAAAAGGTCGCGCGTGGACACAGCGTTGAGGTCAAACCCAGCGGCCGTAAGCTGTTCAACCTGAAAGAGTTGGCCTTCACGTGGTGGAGCGTGGTGCGCAGCGCCTTGGTGGGCTTTGGCGTGGGCGTGCTGCCGGGGGCGGGCGCGAGCGTGGCCGCGGCCGTTGCGTATTCACAGGAAAAACGGATCATCGAAGCCAAGGATCCGGACGCCAAGTTCGGCAAGGGTGACATGCGGGGCCTGGTGGCGCCGGAAGCCGCCGCCACCGCGTCCGCCATTGGATCGTTTGTGCCGATGTTGACGCTAGGCGTGCCGGGATCCGGTACGACGGCCGTCATGATGGGTGCGCTGACGCTCTACAACATCACGCCGGGACCGGTCCTGTTCGACACCAAGCCCGAGTTGGTATGGGGCTTGATCGCATCGCTGTTCGTGGCCAACGTGTTGTTGTTCGTCATGAACGTGCCGCTGGTGCGCTTGTTCTCGAAAGTGCTGTCGGTGCCGGGCTGGCTGATGGTTCCGGGCATTCTTTGCATCAGCTATATCGGCGTGTATGCGATCAATTCGGGCACGTTTGATCTCTTGCTGGTGGCCGGCATTGGCGCGTTGGGATACTTCCTGCGCAAGTTCGGCGTGCCGATGGCGCCCTTGGTTCTGGGCGTGGTGCTGGGCAACATGATGGAGCAAAACCTGCGTCGTGCCCTGTCGATAACGGATGGCGATATTGTCGTGCTCTTTTCCAGCCCCGTTTCCTTGTCGCTGTGGGCGGCGGCACTGGCTGTGGTGATTGTGCCGCAAGTGCTGCGCCGGATTCGCCGGGCCAGGAAAGTGGCGGTTGATGCCGCGTAAATAAAGGCGGCGCGGCATGTAAAGCAAAGGGGCGCTTGGAAGCGCCCCTTTGCTTGTGTTTTTATAAATACGAGTAATTACTCGTGTTGAATGGAAAGATCAAACGTGCGCCAGTCTTTCCAGCGCGGCGTCCAGCGTTGCATCTTTCTTTGCAAAGCAGAAGCGCACGATGCGGTGGTTGGATTCGGCAGCGTCGGGTTGGCGATAGAAGGCCGAAACCGGGATCACCGTCACGCCGTGGTTCACCGTCAAGTCGCGCGCAAAGTCGGCTTCATTCTGCTTGGAGATCTGGCTGTAATCCGCCAGCAGGAAGAACGTGCCCGGACTTGGTAGCGGGCGGAATCGCGTGTTGGCCAGGCCTTGGGACAGGCGGTCACGCTTGGCCTGGTAGAACGCCGGCAGATCCAGGTAGGGCTTGGGATCGCGCATGAATTCGGCCAAGGCGAATTGCATCGGCGAGGGCACCGTGAACACCATGAACTGGTGCACCTTGCGCAGCTCGGCGCTAAGTTGCCGCGGCGCGCAGCAGTAGCCGATCTTCCAGCCGGTGGTGTGGTAAGTCTTGCCGAACGACGAGATCACGAACGCGTGTTCGGCCAGCAACGGACGGCGCGCCACGCTGGCATGCGGTTTGCCATCGAACACGATGTGCTCATAGACCTCGTCCGACACCAGCAGCACACCGGTATCGCGCACGATGGCTTCCAGTGCGTCCAGGTCGCTGTCGTCAAGCACCGCGCCCGTGGGGTTATGCGGGAAGTTCAACATCAGCAGGCGCGTCTTGGACGTGATGGCGTCACGTACGCGCTGCCAGTCGATGCGGTGGTAGGGATCGGCTTCGGTGGGGGCGCGCAGCGGCACCGGCACGGCTGTGCCGCCCGCCAGCCGGATCGCGGGCAGGTAGGAGTCGTAGCAGGGTTCGATGACGACGACTTCGTCGCCGCTGTTGACGGCGGCCAGCACCGTGGCCATCAGGGCCTCGGTGGCGCCGCTGGTTACCGTGATCTCGGTTTCCGGGTCATAGGCGTGGCCATAGAGTTCGCGCGTCTTGGCCGCGATGGCTTCGCGCAACGGCGCGACGCCAGGCATGTACGGATACTGGTTATGGCCATTGGCCATGGCCTGGGTCACCAACGCACACAGCGCGGGGTCGGGATCGAAGTCAGGAAAGCCCTGGCCCAGGTTGATGGCCTTGTGTTCGATGGCCAAGCGGCTCATGACGGTGAAGATGGTGGTGCCAACGTCGGGAAGTTTGGATCGGATCATGGTGAACGCGAAGGAGTGCGCAATGGGCGGAGAAAGTTCTCGTAAGTATCCCACTAACTCATAATTCGGTTTTCGCGATCGCGATGCAGGTGGATGGAATGGTGGGTCAGAATGTGTTGTTGAGGGTGTTTGGGGGATTGGCGCTTGCGCTGGCTGGCGCGCTGTTGGCGCTGTGGATGCATATGCCTTTGCCATGGATGCTGGGCGCGTTGTTCGTCACTGCCGCCACGCGGATCGCGGGTGTGGGCACGGTCTGCCCGCGGCCGGCGCGCAACGGGGGGCAATGGGTGATTGGCACGTCGCTGGGTTTGTACTTCACGCCGCAAGTCATCGGCCACATCGGCAGCAATGCCGGCCCCATCGTCGTCGGCATGTTGTTTGCGTTGGGGCTCGCGTTCATGGGGACGGCGATGCTACGCCGCTACACCGATGCGGATCTCAAGACAGCCTGGTTTTCCTCGGCCATCGGCGGGGCAAGTGAAATGGCCAGCCTGGCGGAGCGCCATGGGGCGCGTATCGACCGCGTGGCAACGGCGCACAGTGTGCGGGTGCTGTTGGTCGTGGTGACGGTGCCATTCATATTCCAGTGGTGGGGCGTGGCCGGGCTCGACCCGACGGTGCCGGGCCCGACGGTTGTCGACGGCGTCGGCCTGGCCGCGCTGGTGGTGCTGACGTGTATGGGCGGCATGGCATTCATGAAGCTGCGCTTGCCGAACCCTTGGGTGTTGGGGCCGATGTTGGTGGCGATGCTGTTGACGTCGTGGAGCATTGAACTGTCCGCGTTGCCGGACTACGTGCCCAAGGCGGGGCAACTGCTTATTGGTTGGTCCTTGGGCGACCGTTACCGTCCTGACTTTTTCCGAGCGGCGCCGCGCTTCATCGCGGTCGTGGCGACGTTCACCCTGGCCGCCTTGGGCCTGGCATTTGGCCTGGGGGCGTTGCTGTCTTACTGGTCGGTGGCGCCCGTGCCTACGCTGATCCTGGGCACTACCCCGGGCGGCATCGCCGAGATGGCCATCACGGCCAAGGTGCTTCAACTGGGTGTGCCGGTTGTGACTGCTTTTCACGTCACGCGCATGGTGTTCGTGGTGATCGTGACAGGGCCGATTTATGCGCTTCTGGCGCGCCGGCAGGGCTAATTCCGCAGGGCGGTACTTCGGGCAAGTCTGAAAAATGCGACATTGGGGTAAACAACAATATGAGGTGCCAATGCCGGATGAGTATGCTGATTCCGCAGTTGATTCAAGCAGCGCGCGGACTCGTTCTGTTGCTTGGCGACGAGCGGGAACATAGCAGCAACCCAGGGTTTCCCACCGGTTGTTCAGTTCTCACGGCGTCCTTGATTCATTGCATTTCGAGTTAATTACAGGACGCTAGAAAAAATGGCTCAGAAGGGCAAAGTTAAGTGGTTCAACGCCGACAAGGGTTATGGCTTCATTACCCCCGATGTTGGCGGAACCGAAGTTTTCGCACACTTTTCCGCCATCCAGGGCCGCGGCTATCGCAGCCTGAACGAAGGGCAGGAAGTCGAATTCGAAGTTAAGGATGGTCCGAAAGGACCTCAAGCGGCCGAGATTCGCCCGCTTTAAATCGGGAAATCCCCTTTTCCCGTCCGCCAGGTTCAACCTGGCTACAACGCCCCAAGATCTTCGGATCTGGGGCGTTGTTTCATTTTGGGAGCCGGTTGCGGGCCACTGCCCGAAGGTTTGCCCGGCTCTTCCAATGCGCTGTTGTTAGTGTTCACTAACATATCCTCCAGCCTTGGATAACTCTGTGGATAATTATTTTTGAGCATCAGGAAATATGTGCTCATTAATGAAGCAGCGGCATTGGCTTCGACAGGGTTTTGCACAGTTTGATGGGTTTCAGTATTGACATTGCGGCGAGCGGCTTTTCGTAGACGTGCGCGCTATCTGTACTCGCGTGCGTATTGTGAAACCTGATGTTTTCCCCATGAAAACGGGGGTTTGAGGCGATATTCCCGTTGGGCAATGCTGACTGGTGTCCCGGCGTTTAGCGCGTTTTACTTTGCGTTTTATACCGGTTACTGAGCTTCTCTTCGTGGTTGTTCACAAAGATATCCCCATCCCGGTTATGCACAGAATTTGCGGCTAAACGCCCAAAAACGCTGGTCTTGGCCTGTGGATAGAAATGGGGATAGGGTAGGCCGGGCGTGGCTTTATCTTGGGTTTTTGATGTGGAGGCAGGAACGCGAGAGGAGGTTTCGTACGTGTTGCAGCGCTGCATTCCTGGCGGCCCAAGCATCTCAGCTTGCCCCGGAATTTTTCGCCCCACACTTTGTCCACAGGCTTCACATGAAGCCACGTCCTCCTCCGTATGGATGATGGCGGGCTGGCTTTCGGCGGGGCAAGATAGTTGTGATGTCAAAGATCACGGCCGGATCTGCGGGAAGTACGCGAGATAAAAATGCGTGGCGCCGTACAACGTTGTGGATAAATGCCTGGCCGAATTTGCGGGTCCGAATTTCGTCGCAATTTGACTGTCCCGAGGCTGCGGAGTTCCCGGTGTTGATAGGCAATTCTATTCTGGCATCCGTGTCATTTCGCGGTGCTTAAGCGCGGTGGTTTTCGAATCTTATCCACAAAGTTTTCCACGTGAAAAATGGCGCCGGATGAATGACCGAGTCGTTGCGATAGCCGGTCCGGGATTGGGCACGCTAGTACGCCGGAGAATGTGTTTTCTCCTATGAGAAGCACTGGACACTTGCTCCGCTGGTTGGTCCCTAGGCTATGACGTAACGCGCTGCCAATCTCGTTTTTCTGGCCCCCATTCGCTTCAGCATTTTGGAAGTTATCCCCAAAGTTAGTCAGCGAAGTTTGCGACACCATGGACTGGCGTCCGACTCCTATTCCTTGTTGATAACTACGCCGTGCGAGGATGTCGAAGCTCTCGAGATTTCACGCATGAGATATCCACTGCCTGATGTGAATAAGTAGTGTCCGCATTCGAAACTTGGATCGGGGCAGGCTGTGGTCGTCGAGACTTCGGATAATTTTCTGGTGCTTAGATGGGTTCCACATCAGAAGCGAAAAAGCACTTCTACCAGTCGAATTTGACGGTGCACCCTACGGCGTTCTCTCACCGTGTTTCACGTGAAACCTAAATAGTGGGTTTGTTTTGGGTAAGGGGTAGGGTAGGGCCAGAAAAATGATTTTTTTTGGTCGAGACTTGCTCAGTACACCGCATCGTTCCCGATCGCGAAGCTCGCTCAACATTGAATGGGGACAGATATTCCATGGTAGCTCGCACGCAGCGACCCATTACGCTCGGGTGTTTCACGTGGAACATAACTGTTTGGCCTGAACACTGCAATTCGGGGCGTTTGTGAGATGGAGGGGAAATTATGCGGGGCTTCAGTCAGCGAAGATGTTCCACGTGAAACATGGAACTTGCATGCCCGCAGGCGCCGACTCCCGGGGTTACCCGTCAAAGTTATGTTCCACGTGAAACATTGAACTGGCATACCCACGGAGCACTGATTCTCGTGGTCAGCCATCAAAGTTATGTTTCACGTGAAACACTCTGGCCCACTGTCATATTGCAGATGTTCCACGTGAAACATACGCGAGGTAAGCCCAACCTATCCCCAATGCGAAGGGCCGTCTTCGATGTTTCACGTGGAACAAACTGTCCAAGAAATCGGCAGATGCAGACATATTTCGCTCGCACCTTAGCTTGGCGTTGCCATTTACCGACGGCAACATAGCTCTTGGCGGCATGGCCACAGGGCCGGGCATGTTTCACGTGAAACATACAATCCCTGCCTCTATAATGAGCACCGAACGCCTTCTTATCTTTTCTCCCCACCATGGACTATCCCCGCGAATTCGATGTCATCGTCGTCGGTGGCGGCCACGCCGGCACTGAAGCGGCACTGGCTGCCGCGCGCGCTGGCGCACGGACGCTGCTGCTGACGCACAACATCGAAACCCTAGGCCAAATGTCTTGCAACCCCTCCATCGGAGGGATCGGCAAGGGCCATCTGGTCAAAGAAGTCGACGCCCTGGGGGGCGCGATGGCTTTGGCTACGGACGAGGCGGGTATCCAGTTCCGCATCCTTAACGGTTCAAAGGGCCCGGCCGTACGTGCTACCCGCGCCCAAGCCGACCGGGTGCTGTATCGCCAAGCGATCCGTGGCCGGCTGGAGAACCAAGCCAACCTATGGCTGTTCCAGCAGGCAGTGGAAGACCTGATGGTGGAAGGGGATCGCGTAGTCGGTGCCGTGACGCAAGTTGGCTTGAAGTTCCGGGCCAAGACCGTCGTCCTGACTGCGGGTACCTTCTTGAACGGTCTGATTCACGTGGGCTTGCAGAACTATTCCGGCGGACGCGCGGGAGATCCCCCGGCCATTTCGCTGGGCCAGCGCTTGAAGGAACTCAAGCTTCCCCAGGGCCGCCTGAAGACCGGCACGCCCCCGCGTATTGATGGGCGCTCCATCAACTACAGCATCTTGGAAGAGCAGCCGGGCGATCTGGATCCTGTCCCCGTGTTCTCGTACATGGGCAATGTGGCCATGCACCCCAGGCAGTTACCTTGCTGGATCACCCACACCAACGCCCGCACGCATGACATCATTCGCGGCGGGTTAGACCGTTCGCCGATGTATAGCGGCGTGATCGAAGGCGTGGGCCCCCGGTATTGCCCGTCCATCGAAGACAAGATCCACCGCTTTGCAGATAAGGAATCGCACCAGGTCTTCCTGGAGCCGGAAGGTCTGGATACGCATGAGGTTTATCCGAACGGCGTGTCGACCAGCCTGCCGTTCGATGTCCAGCTTGATCTGATCCATTCGCTGCGTGGCCTGGAAAATGCGCACATCATGCGCCCCGGCTATGCCATCGAGTACGACTACTTTGATCCACGTGGATTGAAGAGCACGCTTGAGACCAAGGCGATCGGCGGGCTTTTCTTTGCCGGTCAGATCAACGGCACGACGGGCTACGAAGAAGCTGCGGCCCAAGGGCTGTTGGCGGGTGTGAACGCAGCGCTGCTTTCGCTGGGCCGCGACCAATGGACGCCGCGCCGCGACGAAGCCTATCTGGGCGTACTGGTAGACGACCTGGTCACGCGTGGCGTGACCGAACCCTATCGGATGTTCACCTCGCGCGCCGAGTACCGACTAAGCCTGCGTGAAGATAATGCGGATTTACGTCTGACCGAGATCGGCCGCCAATTGGGTATTGTGGACGACGCGCGGTGGGATGCATTCAACCGCAAGCGCGATGCCGTGGCGGCCGAGGTCGAGCGCTTGAAATCATCCTGGGTGAATCCTCGCATCATGCCGGTGGAAATTGCCGAGCCTTTGCTGGGCAAGGCGATTGAACGTGAGTACTCACTAGCTGACCTGCTGAAACGTCCGAATGTTTCCTATGAAGCATTGATGGCCGCACGCAACGCCGACGGCTCCCTGCTGGCGGGTCCTGGCGTCGTCGCGGACGACATCCTGGCCGAACAGGTTGAGATCCAAGTGAAGTACGCCGGGTACATCGCCCGCCAGCAAGACGAAGTCCAGAAGCAGATCTCGCATGAACAACAGCCCATCCCGGCCGATGTCGACTACGACGCCGTGACTAGCCTGTCGTTCGAAGTGCGGCAGAAGCTGAAGACGCACCGTCCGGAAACCGTCGGCCAAGCCGCGCGCATTTCCGGTGTGACGCCCGCCGCAATTTCGTTGCTGCTTATCCACCTGAAGCGCCTGCACTACGGCTCGCGCAAGCAAGCCGCATGACCGCCAACACCAATCTGGCCGGCACGGACATGGCCGGCCGCCTCTCTCGTGCATGCGAGCAACTGGGGCTGTACGCCGACGCCGCGGCGCAAGCCAAGCTGCTGAACTATCTGGCGCAGATGCAGCGCTGGAACCGCACGTACAACCTCACCGCGATTCGCGACCCGCAGCAGATGTTGATCCAGCATCTGTTCGATAGCCTGTCCGCCGTCGTCCCGTTCAGCCAGGCGCTGGGTGCAGCGGGTGCCGCGGCCAAGATCTTCGACGTGGGATCGGGTGGCGGCCTGCCTGGCGTCGTGCTTGCGATCATGCAGCCCGCATGGTCCGTGACATGCATTGACGCCGTTGAAAAGAAAACCGCATTCGTGCGCCAGATGAGCGGCGCGCTGAGCTTGCCGAACCTGCACGCCCGCCATGCGCGTATCGAAACGCTGGACCCAGCCGAGTGCAACATCGTTACCTCGCGGGCCTTCGCGTCCCTGGACGATTTTGCGCAGCTCGCGGGTCGCCACGTGCGCAACGATGGTACCCTCGTCGCGATGAAGGGCAAGGTCCCCGAAGAGGAAATTCAGGCGTTGCATGCGCGCGGGGAATGGCAGGTCGACCACATCCAGCCGCTCCGCGTGCCGGAGTTGCAAGCAGAACGCTGTCTGATCTGGATGCGCCGCAATGAAGGCCGCAGCGAAGAACGCAGCGAAGGACGCAGTCAAGGAACCCTATGAAGAATTTACCCCCCAGCACAAATGCCCGCGTCTTCTGCATTGCCAATCAAAAGGGCGGTGTGGGCAAGACGACCACCGCCATCAATTTGGCGGCGGGCCTTGCCACGCATAATCAGCGCGTGTTGCTGGTGGACCTGGACCCGCAGGGCAATGCCACGATGGGCAGCGGTATCGACAAGAACGCACTGGAATCGAACCTGTACCAAGTGCTGATTGGCGAAGCCACGATCGAACAGGCCCGCGTGAAGTCGGAGTCCGGTGGCTACGATGTCCTGCCTGCCAACCGCGAACTCTCCGGCGCCGAGATTGACCTGGTGCAGATGGAAGAACGCGAACGCCAGTTGAAAAGGGCGATCGACACCGTCTCCAGCCAATACGATTTTGTATTGATCGATTGCCCACCGACTCTGTCGTTGCTCACCCTCAACGGCTTGGCTGCCGCCCATGGCGTGATCATTCCGATGCAGTGTGAGTACTTCGCGCTGGAAGGCTTGTCCGATCTGGTCAACACCATCAAGCGCGTGCATCGCAACATCAACGACGACCTGCGTGTCATCGGCTTGCTGCGCGTGATGTTCGATCCGCGCATGACCTTGCAACAGCAAGTGTCCGCGCAACTGGAAGCGCACTTCGGCGACAAGGTCTTCAAGACCGTCGTGCCGCGCAACGTGCGCTTGGCTGAAGCACCCAGTTACGGCATGCCGGGCGTGGTGTATGACCGCGCGTCACGGGGCGCGCAAGCGTATATCTCGTTTGGCGCCGAAATGATCGAGCGCGTCAGGAAAGACTTCCAGTAAGCCGTATTCATGTCCGCAGCCACGCTCTTTGTTCCCACCGCGCCACAGGCTTTTTGCACGCCGTCCATCGACGAGCGGGATCGTCTGCGCGTGCGCTTGGAAGAGGCGGCGCTGAACGCGACGGCCGTCAATGCACAGGTGCTCTATGATGGCTGGCTCGTGCGCTTTGCGCATTCGTCGGCCAAACGCGCGCGCAGTGTGAATGTGCTGGGGTTATCCACACGTCCGCTGGACGAGCGGCTGGCGTATTGTTCTTCGTTGTATGCGCGCCATGGCTTGCCCATGGTGCTGCGCATCACCTCCATCGGCCCCGATTTTTCCCTGGATGCCGAACTGGAGGCCCGTGGTTATACCTTCACCGGTGAGACCCGCGTCATGAGCATGTCGCTCGCCCCCACGCTTAGCGTCCGGGGCGGCCTGTCTTTCACGAACGTCGATACCGATCGCTTCGCGCAAGCGGTCGGCGCCATGCGTGGCTCGGCGTTCGAGCACATCGGTGAACATCAAGCGCGTCTGCAAGGATTGGCTGTGGATAAGCAGCCGGTGCTGGCTTTTGACGCGGCGGGGCAGTGTGTTGCCGCGGGCCTGGCCGTCCGCGACGATGAACTGCTGGGCCTGTTCGACATCGTCACCGACCCGGGGCATCGGCGTAAAGGCTACGCCGATGCCCTGGTGCAGCATCTATTGAGCGAGGGCGCCGCCGGCGGCGCCAAGACGGCATATTTGCAGGTCGAGCCGGAAAATACAGCCGCGCGGGCCTTGTATGGCCGCTACGGTTTCAAAGACTGTTACGCGTATTGGTACCGGTTGCCTGCCGAGCAGCCGGACGCCTGAGCCTGGTCTCGGGATACAAAAACAGAAGGAAAGAGGATTTAACTATGGCCACCAAGAAACCCAAGGGATTGGGTCGCGGACTGGACGCCTTGCTGGGCGCGGATGCGCCTGCGATCGACAACATCGGCAAGGCCGCCGCGGCCAAGCCCGAGGGTCCGCCATCCACCTTGCCTCTCTCGAAGATGCGCGCGGGCAAGTATCAGCCGCGCACGCGCATGGACGAGGGCGCATTGGGCGAGCTGGCCGAATCAATCCGCACGCAAGGCATCATGCAACCCATTCTTGTGCGCGCACTGGGCGAAACCGCGCCGGGCCATTACGAGATCATCGCGGGCGAGCGCCGTTTCCGCGCCGCCCAACTGGCCGGCCTGAAAGAAGTGCCGGTGCTTGTGCGCGAAGTGGCCGACGAAAATGCAGCCGTCATGGCGCTGATTGAAAATATCCAGCGCGAAGACCTGAACCCGCTGGAAGAAGCGCACGGCGTGCGCCGCCTGCTGGACGAATTCGGCCTGACGCACGAGCAGGCTGCGCAAGCCATCGGCCGGTCGCGGTCGGCGACCAGCAACCTGCTACGCCTGCTGAACCTGGCCGCGCCCGTGCAGACGATGTTGCTGGCCGGTGATGTAGACATGGGCCATGCGCGTGCGCTGCTGGCCGTGGATGCGGCCACGCAAATTCAGTTGGCCAACCAGATCATTGCGCGCCGCCTGTCGGTGCGCGAAGCCGAAAAACTGGTGGCCAAGACCGCCAAGGAAGCGGAGTCCGCAAGTTCCCCGCGCAAGAAGGCCAACGGGGTTTCGCGCGATTTGACGCGCTTGGAAGAGGCGCTGTCCGACCACTTGGGTACGCGAGTCGCCCTGAAGGTGGGCGCCAAGGAAAAGGGCCAGATCGTCATCGACTTTCACGGCTGGGAACACCTGAATTCACTGCTTGAACGCCAAGGCCTGTCCGGAGTGGTCGATGCCTGAGCGCGCATTGCCGGTGATTGCGGTATTGGCCACGGGCGGCACCATCGCGGGCGCCCAGGCAGATGCCACGTCGGCGGGATACAAGGCGGGCTCGTTCTCCGTCAATGATCTGTTGAGTGCCGTGCCCCAACTGGCCCGCATTGCCGACATCCGCGCTGAACAGGTTGCCAACGTAGGCAGCCAGAACATGACGCACGAGGTTTGGCAGGCGCTGGCAGCGCGTGTCGACACGCTTTGCCAGGACGCCTCGGTGGCCGGCATCGTCATTACGCACGGCACCGATACGCTTGAAGAAACCGCCTACTTCCTGAGCCTGGTTGTGCAGCACGACAAGCCCGTCGTGCTGGTGGGGGCCATGCGGCCGGCGACGGCCCTGGGCGCCGAAGGCCCCGCCAATCTTTACAACGCGGTGGCGCTTGCCCGCCATCCCGACGCGCGCGGCCGAGGCCCGCTGGTGGTGATGAACGAAGACGTGCATTACGCGCGTGAGATCCAAAAGACCGCCAGCGCTGGCCTGTGCGCGTTCGCATCGCCTAACCGTGGCCGTGCCGGCGTCATGCATGGCGGCGTGCCGTGCTTTTATTCCCGCAATACCACCACGCACTCGACACAAAGCGAGTTTTCACTCGCATTATTGGAATCGGCGGGCTGGCCGCGCGTGGATATCGTTTATGCCCACGCGAACCTGCAGGCGGACGTGATCGACTTCCTGGCCGACACGGCCGAGGGCATCGTCCTGGCCGGCGTGGGCGACGGCAACGCCACTGACCTCGCCATTGACGCCTTGAGCCGCGCCGCCACGAATGGCGTGGCGGTGGTGCGTTCCAGCCGCACGGGTAGCGGCTTTGTCGCGCGCGACGTCGAACTGGATGACGACGGCCTGGGTTTTATCGCAGCACGTGACCTGAATCCGCAGAAGGCGCGCATCCTGTTGATGCTGGCCCTGTCCGTCACGCGCGATACGGATGCGGTACAGGCCATTTTCGACCGCTACTGAGCGCCCGGCGGTTCGGCCGCTGCATCACCCTGCTGCGCCAGCCCCAGGTTGCTGCGCAACATGTCGTAGACCTGGCGCGTCAGCGGATTGATCAGATCGCGCCTTATCCACAGGAAGTAGGTGACGTCCGGCAAGGGCGGCAACCCTTCCTTGTCCCCCAGCACACGCATTTCCGGCCCCAGCAGTTCCACGCTGCGCGCCGTCACGCCCAGTCCGGCGCGCAACGCCGCCTTGATCCCCACCAGATTCGGCGCCACGTAGTTGGTGTGCCAGCGCACCCGCGCCTGCTCCAGCGCATTTAACGCCAGGCGGCGAAAGATGCTGGGCTCGTCCGCCAGCACCAGCGGCACGGGGGCGTGCGGGTCGTGCACATAGTCCGCGGATGCCAACCAAACGGTGGGCGAGGTGCGTAGCGCAACCCCTTCAAAATCCTGATCGAAGCGGGTGGATATCGTCAGGTCGAGTTCGCCGGCGCGCAGGGCGTCCATCAAGAAAGGGCTGCGGTCCACGCGAATCTCGAGTTTCACGCGGGGGGCTGAACGCGCGATGTGCGTCAAGAGCGTCGGCAAGATGGTGTCGGCCACGTCCAACGGCGCACCCAGGCGCAAATCGCCTTCCAGCGGGCCGTCTTGCAGCGCACGCAGCGCCTCGTCGTTGATGGCCAGCATATGGCGCGCATATTCCACCAGCCGCCGCCCGTGCGACGACAGCACTTTGTTGCGCCCCTGCTTTTCGAATAGCGGCAAACCGATACTGGCTTCCAGCCGCTGCATCTGTTGCGTGATGGCCGACTGCGTCTTGTGTAGCCGGTTGGCGGCTTCCGAGAATGTGTCGTGCCCTGCAATAGCCGTCAGTGTGCGAAGCAGGTCCAGGTCCAGGTTGCGCATGATGTGCCCAAAAGTATTAGCAATGCTAATGGAATGTTAAGGCAATTTAAATTGTTGGCGCGGCATCACGGCGATACATTAAGCCCAATAACTCGTGAAACAAGAGGGAAAATCATCGTGAGCAACGCACATCCTCATCAGGCCGGCATCGCCACCGCCATTGGAAATATTAAAAAAACTGTAGGAAATAAGGGGCTGAACCGAGACAGCCTCGACGAAGTGCTGCAAGAGCTTGTGGGGCTGGCCGCGCATACCGACTGGTGGACGGGCGACCGCTATGCACCGCCTGAAGAGGGCGAGCGCCAAGCCCGCTACCTGATTGCCGAAGACGACGACAAAAGCTACGCGCTCTACTTGAACGTCATGCGCCCCGGCAACAAGATCGTGCCGCACAACCACACCACCTGGGCCTGTATCGCCGCCGTGGAAGGCGTGGAATACAACTACGTCTACGACCGCCTCGACGACGGTTCCGTGCCGGGCGTGGGCCGCCTGCAAAAGACGGGCACCGTGGTGGTGGGGCCGGGCGCCGGCATCGCCTTGATGCCCGACGACATCCATGCCGTTGAAATCCAGGGCGACAGCGTCATCCGCCATCTGCACATGTATGGCCGCGCGCTGGAAACGCTGGACGAACGGCTGGGTTTCGACCTGGACGCCGGCACCTGCAAGATCATGCCGATTGGCGTGAAGACCCGCCGCTGATCATGAACAAGCCCTACCAGTCCGCAACGCGATTGCTGCGTGCGGGGCGTCCCCATCAAGGTTGGGTGAACACCCCGGTGACGCGCGCCAGCACCTACGTTTTTGATAGCGTCGCGGCCTGGCGCGACACGCGCGAGCGTCGCGAACAAGAGCGCTTGCCGTCTTATGGCGCGCGCGGCACCGACAGCACGCATGCGCTGGAAGACGCCCTGGTGGAGCTGGAGCAGGGCTTTCGCGCCGCGCTTTATCCCACGGGCCAGGCTGCGATCACCACGGTACTGCTGGCGTACCTGCGCGCGGGCGATCACGTCCTGATCACCGACGCGGTGTATGAGCCGGTGCGCCGCTTTTGCACGGAGCATCTGACGCGGCTGGGGATCGAACACACGTTCTATCGCCCCGACGGACGCGGCATCGATGCCCTGATCCAGCCCAATACGCGAATGATCTACGCCGAAGCGCCGGGCTCGCTGACTTACGAGATGCCGGACCTTTGCGAGTTATCCACAGCCGCGAAAAAACACGGTTGCTGGCTGGCTGTGGATAACACCTGGGCGTCGGGCTTGATATACAAACCGCTCACGTTAGGCGCCGATATTTCCATACTGGCCGCCACCAAATATCTCGGTGGACATGCCGACGTGATGATGGGCGCCGTCGTGGTCAATGCACACGCCTGGCGTCCGCTTGAGCGCGCCACCATCGACTTCGGCCAGACCGTGGGCGCTGACGACGCTTTTCTGGTGTTGCGCGGGATGCGCTCGCTGCCCCTGCGCATGGCGCAGCATGAAAAGAATGCAATGCGCGTCGCGCATTTTCTGCAGGGACGCCCCGAAGTGGCCCGCGTGCTGTGCCCCGCCTTGCCTGGCGACCCGTCGCATGCGGTGTGGTTGCGCGACTGTACCGGCGCCAATGGACTGCTGACGGTGGAACTGAATGGTGCCTATAGCGCCAAGGACGCCGAGCGGCTGATCGACAGCCTGCGCCTGTTCGGTATCGGCGCATCGTGGGGCGGCTTTGAAAGTCTTGTGATCCCGGTGCAGCTTGCATCACGCGCGCTGCCGAACCCGACGCCACGCGGCGCCATGCTGCGCCTGCATATCGGCCTTGAAGACCCTGAAGACCTGATCGGCGACTTGGAACAAGGCCTGTCAGCACTGAGCTTATCTACCCGGATCCCTTTGAATTCCATGACACATCCCACCTCAGCCCCTTTCATCCCAGCCGTTGATTCCCACACGCTCAAGCAGTGGCTGCATGATGGCCGCGAGATCGCTTTGCTGGATGTGCGCGAACACGGGCAGTACGGCGAGTCCCATCTGTTTTTCGCGGCACCCGTGCCGTATAGCAGGCTGGAGGTGGACATCGTGCGCCTGGCCCCGCGCCACGACGTGCGCGTGGTGGTGTACGACAACGGTGGCGACGACAGTACGGCGGAACGTGCCGCCCGCGCCTTGACCCGGCTTGGCTACGGCAACGTGCATCGCCTGGCAGGCGGCATCGCCCAATGGCAGCGTGACGGGTACGCCGCGTTCGCCGGCGTGAACGTGCCCAGCAAAACCTTCGGCGAATTGGCCGAAGAAGTTTTCCACACCCCCCGCATCGGCGCCCGCGAACTGGCCGAGCGCCAACGGCGCGGCGACGATCTGATCGTGCTGGACGGCAGGCCCTACGCCGAATACCAAAAAATGAGCATCCCCGGCGGCATCTGCTGCCCGAACGGTGAATTGGCGCTGCGCGCACACACGCTGGTCAAGGATCCGAATACAACGATCGTCATCAACTGCGCCGGCCGTACACGCAGCATCATTGGCGCGCAGACGCTGATCAACCTGGGCGTGCCCAACCCCGTCTACGCGCTTGAGAACGGCACGCAGGGTTGGTATCTGGAAGACCTGCAACTGGAACACGGCGCGCGTCGCCGCTATGACGATGGTGTGTCGCCGGAAGCGCTGCCTGAGCTGGCTGCGCGATCGGCACAACTAGCCAAGCGCCATGACGTACCAGTCGTGGATGCCCGCACGGTGCAAGCGTGGCTGTTCGACCCCTCCCGCACGACGTTCCTGTGCGACGTGCGCAGCGCCGAAGAGTTCGCGCAAGGCTCCTTGCCGGGGGCGCAGCACACGCCCGGCGGCCAACTGGTGCAGGCCACCGACCAGTACCTGGCGGTGCGTGGCGCGCGGATCGTGGTGTTCGACGCCGAAGGTGTACGCGCACCGGTTGTGGCGAGCTGGCTGCGGCAGATGGGCTGGGATGCTTGCGTGCTGGAAGAGGGCGTTCATGCAGCCTTGTCGCACGAGGCGCCGATGCCGCGGACGCCGCAACTGTCCGTCTTGACCGACGCGGCGCTGGCGGCAGCCTTGCCTCAGGGCGTGCAGGCTGTCGATATCCGCGCAGGCATGCGTTACCGCGCCGGGCATATCGCCGGCGCGCAGTGGTCCATTCGCCCGCGTCTGGACCGCTTGAACCTGGACCCGGCGCGTCCCGTGGTCTTGCTGGCCGACGACGCCGACCTGGCCGCGTGGGCAGCCGAGGACTTGCGTGCCTTGGGTCTGCACGACATCAAGGTGAACACCGGCACGCCAGCCAGTTGGTCGGCGGCGGGCATCGCGCTTGAAGTCACACCCGCCGTGCCCTCGGACGAAGCATGCATCGACTACCTGTTCTTCGTGCATGACCGCCACGACGGCAACAAGGCCGCGGCGCGCCAATACCTGGCGTGGGAGACCAACCTGGTCAAGCAGATCGATGAACGCGAATTGGCAACGTACCGCTTTCCGGCAAGCTGACGCGGGCGCGCCACAGCGTGCCGGATAGCAACAGATAGCGCCACCGCCGCGAAGGTCCGCAGAGACCACGCGGCAAACCACATGCATCAACCCGATTAATACGCCCCGGCGGCAGGAGCCGACGGGGTGCGGACGGTTCATGGCGAACCGGAATGCAAAGGATGGCCGGGTATCCGGCCACCACGACAAGGGGAAATCCAGATGAAGCACCACGCATTGCACACTTGCGGCGCCGTCGCGTTGGCCGTTGCCACCTTGATGGGGGGCACGAGCGTCCAAGCCCAAGCTCAAGCGCAAACCCTGCAGGCGCCGGCCGATTATCCGAAGCAGGCCATTACGGTGGTGTCGCCGTTTCCGCCTGGGGGCGGCAACGACAATGTGGCCCGCTTGATCGCACAAGAGTTGGGCGCCATCACGGGCCAAAGCGTCGTCGTTGAAAACCGTTCTGGCGCGGGTGGCAATGTTGGCACGGCGCAGGTCTCGCGCGCCAAGCCCGACGGCTACACCCTGGTGATGTCGCAGACGAGCGTCATGGCCGTCAATCCGCGTCTGTACAAGAACGTAGGCTTTGACCCCGTCAAGGATTTCATGCCCATCTCACAGATCACTTCCGCGCCGCTCGTGCTGGTGGCGCGCACCGAGAGCCCGTACAAGACCTTGGCCGACTACCTGGAGGCCGCGCGCAAACAACCGGGCATCATCACCTATGCCACGCCGGGCAATGGCACCATGAGCCATCTGATGGGCGCGCTGGTGTCCAAGAAAGCGGGCGTGACCCTGGTGCACGTGCCGTACCGTGGCGCGGCGCCGGCCATCACCGACCTGATGGGCGGCACGGTTGACATGCTGATCACCTCGCCGGCGTCTGCCGAACCCATGGTGGCCGCCGGCAAGTTGCGCGTTCTGGCGCTGAGCCATGAGAACAGCGTCGGCATCTTCAAGGGCGCGCCCACGCTGAAGCAAAGCGGTCTGGATGGCATCACGGCTGATGACTGGTACGGCCTGTTCGCCCCGGCGGGCACACCGCCCGAGCGCGTTGCCTATCTGGCGCAAGCGGTCAGCCAGGCGATGAAGTCGCCCAAGGTGATTGCAAAGATCAACAGCGGCGGCAGTTGGCCGGTGGGCAGCCAGCCTGATGCGTTCAAGACGCGTTTGCAGGAAGACACGGTCTATTGGGCCGACATGGTGAAGACGGCGGGTGTGTCGTTGGACTAAGACGTGCTTGCAGCGTCAGCAACAGGCGGCCATGTGCCGCCTGTTTTGCTTGGCGCGTTGGCCATGCACTGCGGGAATCGCTTGCGACCTACCTAGGGAAACTACTGCATGCCCAAGGCTGCAAATTCGCGGCAAGGTGTCTAGACTCGGAGAAACCCTGAGAGCACGCCACGCGATATTCCCTTGTCCGGCAAGGGCGCCGCGGCGTTGCCCGCAGTCCAACGCAAGGCTTCAGCCACGAGGTGAACGAGCATGCATTCACTAGGGGTAGCAACGGTGGAAGACGCGGAACGTCTGGTGCAAGCCAGTCCGCTTTCGCATATCAAGGTGGGCTTGTCAGACGTCGACGGCGTTATGCTGGGCAAGTACCTGCGGCGCGACAAATTCCTGGGGGCGCTGCGCTCGGGCTTGGCGTTTTGCGACGTGGTGTTAGGTTGGGATCTGGACGACCAACTCTACGACAACACCAAGTACACCGGGTGGCACACGGCCTATCCCGATGCCCAGCTGCGTATCCTGCCCCACACCGGCCGCCGCCTGCCACTCGAGCAGGGGCCTGGGGGCGAAGACATGCTGCTGTTCCTGGCCGAGTTCGAAGGCGATGCAGCCGCGATCTGCCCGCGCCGCTTGCTGCAACGTACGCTGGATCGTGCGGAGGGCATGGGCTACGACGTCTACGCCGCGCTGGAATATGAGTTCTTCATGTTCCGTGAAACGCCACGCTCCGTGCGCGCGAAGCACTATCGCAACATGGAGAACTGGACGCCGGGCAACTTCGGCTATTCCATGCTGCGTAGTACGGTCGAAGGCGACTTCTACCGCAAGCTGCTGGACATGTGCGAACGCATGGACATGCCCATCGAAGGCTTGCATACGGAAACGGGGCCGGGCGTGCTGGAAGCGGCCATCGCCGTCGACAAGGCCGCGGAGGCAGGCGACAAAGCGTTCCTGTTCAAGACTTTCACCAAGGCGCTTGCACAGCAGAACGGCTTGATGGCAACGTTCATGGCCAAGTGGTCGCACGACCATCCCGGCCAAAGCGGCCACATTCATCTGTCCTTGCGTGACACAAAAAGTGGCCGCTCGGCCTTCTACGATGAATCGCAACCGCATGGCATGAGCGCGGTGCAGGTGTCGTTCATGGCGGGCGTGCAACGCTATCTGCCGGAATTCATGGCGCTGTACGCACAGACCATCAACAGTTATTCGCGGCTGGTGCCGGGGTATTGGGCGCCGCTGGACGCCACCTGGGGCATGGAGAACCGCACCACCGCGTTGCGCCTCATCCCCGGTAGCGATAAGTCTCAGCGTGTGGAAGTGCGCATCGGTTCGGCTGATGCCAATCCGTACCTGGCGCTCTCCGCCGCCTTGGCTTCCGGGCTGTACGGCATTGAGCTGGGCCTGGTGCCGGAACCGATGGTGCAGGGCAACGCCTACACCCAGCAATTCCCCGCGCATTTACGCTTGCCCACCACGCTGTGGGAAGCCGCGCAACGCCTGCGCGAATCCGAGGCTGCGCGTCACCTGTTTGGCGACGCTTTCGTCGAACATTACGCCGCAACCCGGGAATGGGAAGAGCGGCAGTTCCGGCGCCATGTCACCGACTGGGAGCTTGCGCGCTATTTCGAGATCATCTGATCCGTGTCCAACTGTTTGCATAGGGCCATCATGACCGAGGAACTCATCACCATCAGTCCCATCGACGGACGCGAGGTCGTCCGGCGTGCTTACGCCAGTGACGCGCAGATTTCACGCACGTTGGCACAGGCGCAGTCCGCGCAGCCGGCCTGGCAGGCGCTGGGCATCGCGCAGCGGGGGCGCATCGTATCGGCGGCGATTGATCAGGTTGTCGCGGCCCGCAACGAAATTGCCCGCGCGATCACGATTCAGATGGGCCGTCCTTTGCGCTACACGCCGGGCGAAGTGGATGGCTTCGAGGCGCGCGCTCGCCACATGATCTCGATTGCCGACGAAGCGCTGGCGCCGATACAGGTGCCCGAGCAGGCGGGCTTCACGCGCTTCATTCGTCGCGAGCCGATTGGCGTGGCATTGACCGTCGCGCCCTGGAATTACCCGCTGCTGACCGCTGTAAACAGCATCGTGCCGGCCTTGATGGCCGGCAACACCGTGATTCTGAAGCACTCCGATCAGACGCCCTTGTGTGCGGAATTGCTTGACCGCGCTTTCCGCGACGCCGGCGTGCCGCAGGGCGTGTTCCAGTACCTGCATGCGAATCATGACACGGTGCAAAGGCTGATCCGAGCGCCGGAGGTCGGCTACGTGTCGTTCACGGGTTCGGTGCGCGGGGGGCGCATTGTCGAGGAAAGCGCGGCGGGCCGGTTCATTGGCGTGGGCTTGGAGCTGGGCGGCAACGATCCCGCCTATGTGCGCGGCGACGCCAATATGGAACACGCGGTTGAATCCCTGGTCGACGGCGCGTTCTTCAATTCTGGCCAGTCCTGCTGCGGTATTCAACGCATCTACGTGGCGCAGGCGCGATACGACGACTTCGTCGAACGAGCCGTGGCCCTGACCAAGGCTTATGTGTTGGGCAATCCGCTGCACGAAACCACGACCTTGGGCCCAGTGGTTCGTGCCCGCGCCGCAGCGGAAATTCGGGATGTTGTGGGCGAAGCCATTTCGGCAGGCGCTCAAAACATGATGGATCCATCGCATTTTAGTAATGCGATTGAAAGCTCGTGTTATGTTGCCCCGGCCATCCTTACGCGAGTAAACCATCGCATGCGCATCATGAGCGACGAATGCTTCGGGCCGGTCGTCGGCATCATGCCGGTCGCGGGCGATGATGAGGCCGTCGCATTGATGAATGACAGCCCCTACGGCCTGACGGCGGCGGTGTACACACAAGATGAAGCGGCCGCGCTGGCGCTTGGTGCGCAAGTGCGCACCGGCACATTCTTCATGAATCGCTGCGACTACCTGGATCCGGCCCTGGCTTGGACTGGCGTGAAGAACACGGGCCGTGGCGTGTCCTTGTCCGCCATCGGCTACGAACAGCTTACCCAGGCCAAATCCTTCCATCTGCGCAGCGTCTGATCCAAGGCGTCTTCAGGAATCTAACCATGACCGTGCCCAGCGTTAACTGGAACTACCCGACTGCCATCAAGGCCGGCCCGGGCCGCGTGAAAGAACTGCCCGAATGGTGCCGCGAACTTGGCATGACGCGCCCGCTGCTCGTCACCGATCCGGGGCTGGCTGCCTTGCCGATGGTGGCGGACGTCATGCGGGCTTGCAATCAGACAGGCCTGGCGTGTGCGGTCTTTCATGAGATCAAGGGAAATCCCACCGGCCGAAATGTGGAAGATGGCGTGATGGCCTACCAGCAAGGCGGCCATGACGGTGTCATCGCCTTCGGCGGCGGTTCCGCGTTGGACGCGGCCAAGGCGATCGCTTTGATGGTGGGGCAGGATCGTCCGTTATGGGACTTCGAAGATATTGGCGACAACTACCAGCGCGTGAGCGTGGCCGGCATGGCGCCGATGGTGGCTGTGCCGACTACGGCAGGCACGGGATCGGAAGTTGGTCGGGCATCGGTCATCACGGATGACGCCGCCCAGGTCAAACGCATCATCTTCCACGCGCGCATGCTGCCGGCCATCGTCATTCTGGACGCCGAGCTGACGCTGGGCCTGCCGCCCAAAATCACCGCCGCGACCGGCATGGACGCGCTATCGCACAATCTCGAGGCGTATTGCTCGCCGTTCTTTCACCCGATGGCGGCGGGCATCGCCATCGAAGGCATGCGAATGATCAAGGAATACCTGCCCCAAGTGGTGGCGGACGGCTCGAATGTGCAGGCGCGCCAGCAAATGCTCGTGGCGTCCACCATGGGCGCCACCGCCTTTCAGCGCGGCCTGGGCGCCATGCACGCCCTGGCGCATCCTCTGGGGGCGCTGTACGACGCGCATCACGGCATGCTCAATGCCATCTTGATGCCTTATGTGCTCAAGGCGAACCAGCACGCGGTTGCGCCCAGGCTGGAAGCGCTGGCGCGTTACCTGGACCTGCCGACAACGGGTCCGGGCGCGGTGCTTGATTGGGTATTGCGGCTGCGCGAGGCCGTCGGCATTCCTCACACGCTGGCCGAGATCGGCATCGACGAGGGCCAGGCCGAGCGGGTAGGGCGCATGGCGAGCGTAGATCCGTCAGGCGCAACCAATCCGGTAAATTTCACCGCCGGAGACTATTCGCAACTTTTGCGAGCATCAATTCGCGGAAACCTGTAAACTTCGCCCCCTCTGCGCGGAAACGCGAGTGGTCGAACAAAAGTTTTTGAATATTTTCAGCCGGAAGGTTTGACACCGGATTCGAAAGTGTTCATAATCTCAAGTTCTCCGCTGGAGGGGTGCCCGAGTGGTTAAAGGGGGCAGACTGTAAATCTGTTGGCCTTGCGCCTACATTGGTTCGAATCCAATCTCCTCCACCAGAGACCCAACTCTTAATCCAGGCGATGTCTGCCTGGATTTTAAAATTAGGCCTAGGGAACTGGGCGGCCTTCACAAAGAAGGTTGTAAGGTTCCCCAGGCCTTGATTTTGCGGGTTTGGGAAATGAGATGGTGAATGGGTATGCCGCGGGTGTAGCTCAATGGTAGAGCAGAAGCCTTCCAAGCTTACGACGAGGGTTCGATTCCCTTCACCCGCTCCAAGATTTTTAAATGCCCATGTGGCTCAGTGGTAGAGCACTCCCTTGGTAAGGGAGAGGTCGCGCGTTCGATCCGCGCCATGGGCACCACAAATTTCCAAGTTCTTTTCTTCAGTCTGAAGCGCAATCCAGGTCAGGAGTCAGCCATGGCAAAAGGCAAGTTTGAACGTACCAAGCCGCACGTGAACGTGGGTACGATTGGTCACGTTGACCACGGCAAAACGACGTTGACGGCAGCTATCACGACCGTTCTGTCGAACAAGTTCGGTGGCGAAGCCAAGGGCTACGACCAGATCGATGCGACTCCTGAAGAAAAGGCTCGCGGCATCACGATCAACACCGCCCACGTCGAGTACGAAACGGAAGCGCGTCACTACGCTCACGTTGACTGCCCGGGCCACGCTGACTATGTGAAGAACATGATCACGGGCGCGGCGCAAATGGACGGCGCGATTCTGGTTGTGTCGGCCGCTGACGGCCCGATGCCGCAAACGCGTGAACACATCCTGCTGAGCCGCCAAGTTGGCGTGCCGTACATCATCGTCTTCCTGAACAAGGCTGACATGGTTGACGACGCCGAGCTGCTTGAGCTGGTGGAAATGGAAGTTCGCGAACTTCTGTCGAAGTACGATTTCCCGGGTGATGACACCCCGATCGTGAAGGGTTCGGCCAAGCTGGCGCTGGAAGGCGACAAGGGCGAACTGGGCGAGCAAGCCATCATGGCTTTGGCCGCTGCACTGGATTCGTACATCCCGACGCCTGAGCGCGCCGTGGACGGCACGTTCCTGATGCCGGTTGAAGACGTGTTCTCGATCTCGGGTCGCGGCACGGTGGTGACTGGCCGTATCGAACGCGGCATCGTGAAGGTCGGCGAAGAAATCGAAATCGTGGGCCTGGTGCCGACGGTCAAGACGACTTGCACGGGCGTTGAAATGTTCCGCAAGCTGCTCGACCAAGGTCAAGCCGGCGACAACGTGGGCATTCTGCTGCGCGGCACCAAGCGTGAAGACGTCCAGCGCGGCCAAGTGTTGGCCAAGCCGGGCTCGATCACGCCGCACACGGACTTCACGTCCGAGGTGTACATCCTGTCCAAGGAAGAAGGCGGCCGTCACACTCCGTTCTTCCAAGGCTATCGTCCCCAGTTCTACTTCCGCACGACGGACGTGACGGGCACGATCGAGCTGCCGGCCGACAAGGAAATGGTTCTGCCGGGCGACAACGTGGCCATGACGGTCAAGCTGTTGGCTCCGATCGCCATGGAAGAAGGCCTGCGTTTCGCCATCCGTGAAGGCGGTCGTACCGTCGGCGCCGGCGTCGTCGCCAAGATCCTGAAGTAAGCAATACCCAGATGGGTAGAGTGGACTCTCAAGTCCCTCTATCCATCTTTGCTGTAAAAGTAGTATGATATTTGGTTCCGCGACCTTACGCGTAGGCGTTAGGCGGGAAGTCAGTGAATGTAGTGCAAGCCAGTAGTGTTTTAGGGGCATAGCTCAATTGGCAGAGCGTCGGTCTCCAAAACCGAAGGTTGTAGGTTCGATTCCTACTGCCCCTGCCACCGCCAGGATAAACCCGCGGGAGATCATCGCGAGTTACGCATTCACGGCGGCTCGCGTCGCAATATGTCTAATACCAGCGTAGAAACCGTAACTAGCACCGCCGACCGGCTCAAGCTCGGGCTGGCGGTTCTCGTCGTTATTGCTGGCATCGTCGGGTTTTCCGTGCTCAGCGCACAGCCGATGCCTGCACGTATCGGCGTGTTCGTCGGCGGCCTTGTGATTGCAGCTGTAATCGCCTGGTTCAGCGAACCCGGCCGCCGCACCCTGAGCTTTGCCAGCGAGTCCTACAACGAAGTCAAGCGTGTCGCATGGCCCACCCGCAAGGAAACGACCCAGATGACGGGTATCGTTTTTGCATTTGTGGCTGTCATGGGCATTTTCATGTGGGTGCTCGACAAGGGCATCGAATGGATTCTTTACGGCCTGTTGTTGGGCTGGAAATAAGGACGGCGAATGAGTAAGCGTTGGTATGTCGTCCATGTGTACTCCGGCATGGAAAAGAGTGTCCACAAGGCCCTGGTAGAGCGCATTGAGCGCGCGGCCTTGCAGACGTCTTTTGGCCGCATTCTTGTGCCCTCCGAGGAAGTCGTCGAGGTCAAGGGTGGTCAGAAATCGATCACCGAACGCCGCATTTTCCCTGGTTATGTCCTGGTTGAAATGGACCTGACCGACGAAACGTGGCATTTGGTCAAGAACACGAACCGCGTCACCGGCTTTTTGGGTGGCTCGGGCAACCGTCCGACCCCGATTTCCGAGAAGGAAGTCGAGAAGATCCTCTCCCAAATGGAAGAGGGTGTCGAGAAACCCCGTCCCAAGATTCTTTTCGAAGTGGGCGAGATGGTTCGGGTCAAGGAAGGTCCGTTTGCAGACTTCAACGGCAACGTCGAAGAAGTCAATTACGAAAAGAGCAAGGTGCGCGTGTCGGTCACCATTTTTGGTCGTGCCACACCCGTCGAACTCGATTTCAGCCAGGTCGAAAAGACCTGATTTCAACCCCCGGGGAGCCCAGGCTGAAAACGCCGGGGCGATATAACCCGCAAGGAGCAAAGCATGGCGAAAAAGATCGTCGGCTTTATCAAGCTGCAAGTACCGGCTGGTAAAGCTAACCCCTCCCCCCCGATTGGCCCGGCACTGGGTCAACGCGGCCTGAACATCATGGAATTCTGCAAGGCGTTCAACGCCAAGACCCAAGGCATGGAGCCTGGTCTGCCGATTCCGGTGGTGATCACCGCCTTCGCGGACAAGAGCTTCACCTTCATCATGAAGACCCCGCCCGCGACGGTCCTCATCAAGAAGGCTGCTGGCGTGCAAAAGGGTTCGCCCAAGCCGCATACCGACAAGGTCGGCACGCTGACCCGCGCGCAAGCTGAAGAAATCGCCAAGGCCAAGGGCCCCGATCTGACCGCCGCTGATCTGGACGCCGCTGTGCGCACGATCGCTGGCAGCGCCCGCAGCATGGGCATCACGGTTGAGGGGATCTAATCATGGCAAAACTGTCCAAGCGCGCAGCCGCTATTGCGCAAAAGATCGACCGCACCAAGCTGTACCCGGTCGCTGAAGCCCTGACCCTGGTCAAGGAAACCGCCGTCGCCAAGTTCAATGAATCCATTGACGTGGCCGTGCAACTCGGCATCGACCCGAAGAAGTCGGACCAACTGGTTCGCGGTTCGGTCGTTCTGCCCGCCGGCACCGGCAAGTCGGTTCGCGTCGCCGTGTTCGCCCAAGGCGACAAGGCTGAGGCCGCCAAGGCTGCCGGCGCCGACATCGTTGGCCTGGACGACCTGGCTGACCAGATCAAGGCCGGTCAAATGGACTTTGACGTGGTCATCGCTTCGCCCGACACGATGCGTGTCGTGGGTGCCCTGGGCCAGATCCTGGGTCCCCGTGGCCTGATGCCGAACCCGAAGGTCGGCACCGTGACGCCTGACGTCGCGACCGCTGTCAAGAACGCCAAGGCCGGTCAGGTTCAGTACCGTACCGACAAGGCTGGCATCATCCACGCAACGATCGGCCGTGCGTCGTTCGGCGTGGAACAGCTGCAAACCAACCTGGCTGCTCTGGTCGACGCCCTGCAAAAGGCCCGTCCCGCAGCTGCCAAGGGCATTTACCTGCGCAAGCTGGCCGTTTCGTCCACGATGGGCGGCGGTGCTCGCGTTGAAATTGCCTCGCTGTCGGCTTCCAACTAAGCCAACAGCAGTAAACGTACTTTGGGCTGCATCCGGATTCCTCCGGATGTTGCTGTCAAAGACCGCTGGAGCAGGGCAGTGGATCGGTGTCTGACACCCCCGGTGCCCCGCTTAATCCCGAAGCTCATCTAGTTCGGATCCAGCGTAGACGGCGTCCCCAGGAAGATTTCTTTACACGAAGAACTCGACCAGGCGCCGCATTCGGTTGACGCGCAAGGCTCAGGCCCCAGGCGTCTTTTGATGGAGTGTTCAAACCGTGAGTCTCAATCGTCAAGAGAAAGCGGTGGTAATCGAGGAAGTCTCGGCAGAAGTCGCCAAGGCACAATCGATTGTTATCGCTGAGTACCGTGGTCTGGACGTCGCCTCTGTCACCGTACTGCGCAAAACTGCGCGTGAATCGGGCGTGTATCTGCGAGTTCTGAAGAACTCGCTGGCCCGTCGTGCTGTTGCCGGCACGGCTTTCGAGCCGTTGGCTGAGCAACTGACCGGTCCGCTGATCTATGGCATCAGCACTGATCCGGTTTCGGCGGCCAAGGTTATCGCTGGTTTCGCGAAAAGCAACGACAAGCTGGTCATCAAGGCGGGCGCATTGCCCAACAGCCTGCTGACTCAAGATGGTGTGAAGGCCTTGGCCACCATGCCGTCCCGCGAAGAGTTGCTGTCGAAACTGCTTGGCACCATGCAAGCCCCGATCGCGCAATTCGTGCGTACGCTCAACGAAGTTCCGACCAAGTTCGCCCGTGGCCTCGCGGCTGTGCGCGACCAAAAGGCAGCGGCCTAATCGCCCTGCTGTCCGGAATTCGCTGAACGACGAAGCGACACCCAAACCCTGGCATTACCAAAATATTTGGAGTTCTTAAAAATGGCACTTAACAAAGCTGAAATCCTTGACGCCATCGCTGGCATGACCGTGCTCGAGCTGTCCGGGCTGATCAAGGAAATGGAAGAGAAGTTCGGCGTGTCGGCTGCTGCCGCTGCTGTCGCTGTTGCTGCTCCCGCCGCTGGTGGCGCTGCCGCCGCTGCTGAAGAGCAAACCGAGTTCAACGTCGTCCTGCTGGAAGCCGGCGCGAACAAGGTCAGCGTCATCAAGGCCGTGCGCGAGCTGACCGGTCTGGGTCTGAAGGAAGCCAAGGACCTGGTTGACGGCGCTCCGAAGCCCGTCAAGGAAGCTGTGGCCAAGGCTGACGCCGAAGCCGCCAAGAAGAAGCTGGAAGAAGCTGGCGCCAAGGTCGAAGTCAAGTAAGACCTGCGTCAACTGCCCGGGGACAGCACAGTTTGCAGTCCCCGGGCTTTTGCGTTTCCAGGAAACCCCTACTGGGGGTATGCCCTTTCAGGGGGGGTTCCTGGAGTCGTATCACCTAGGGCCGTGGTTGACGGCCCATGCAACCTCGAGTCGGAGTGCTCATGCCTTACTCGTACACCGAAAAAAAGCGCATCCGCAAAAGCTTCGCCAAGCGTGAAGACGTTCAAAACGTTCCTTTCCTTTTGGCGACACAGCTTCAATCCTACCTAACTTTCCTGCAGGCGGATACCGCCCCGTCCGATCGCGTAGCCGACGGTTTGCAGGCGGCGTTCTCGTCGATTTTCCCGATCGTTAGTCACAACGGTATGGCGCGCTTGGAGTTCGTGAGCTACGTGCTTGGCGAACCGGTGTTCGATGTCAAGGAATGTCAGCAACGTGGTCTGACCTATGCTTCGCCCCTGCGAGCCAAGGTCCGCCTGGTGCTGCTTGACCGCGAAGTCAGCAAGCCGACCGTGAAGGAAGTGAAGGAACAGGAAGTCTACATGGGCGAAATTCCGCTCATGACGGGCACGGGTTCCTTTGTCATCAATGGCACCGAGCGTGTCATCGTGTCGCAGCTGCACCGTTCGCCTGGCGTGTTCTTCGAACACGACCGCGGCAAAACGCACAGCTCCGGCAAGCTCCTGTTCTCGGCCCGCGTGATTCCTTACCGCGGCTCGTGGCTGGACTTCGAATTCGACCCGAAGGACGTCCTGTTCTTCCGCGTCGACCGCCGTCGCAAGATGCCTGTCACGATCCTGTGCAAGGCCATCGGCATGACGCCGGAATCCATCCTGGCCAACTTCTTCGACTTCGATAACTTCGAATTGAAGAGCGAAGGCGCGATGATGGAATTCGTGCCCGAGCGTTGGAAGGGCGAAATGGCCCGCTTCGACATCTCGGATCGCGATGGCAAGGTCATCGTCGAAAAAGACAAGCGCATCAATGCCAAGCATTTGCGCGACCTGGCTGCCGGTGGCATCCAGCGCATCTCCGTGCCGGAAGATTTCCTGTACGGCCGCGTGCTGGCCAAGAACATCGTTGATGAAGATACCGGCGAAGTCATCGCCAACGCCAACGACGAGATCACGGAAAGCGTGCTGGGCGCCCTGCGCGCCTCGAACGTCTACGACATCCAGACGCTCTACACGAACGATCTGGACCGTGGTCCGTACATCTCGCAAACGCTGCGCACCGATGAAACCGCCGACCAGATGGCCGCGCGCGTTGCCATCTACCGCATGATGCGTCCTGGCGAGCCGCCCACCGAAGAAGCGGTGGAAGCGCTGTTCCAACGTCTGTTCTACAGCGAAGAGACTTACGATCTGTCGCGCGTGGGCCGCATGAAGGTCAACAGCCGTCTGGGCCGTGGTGAAGACATCACCGGCCCGATGACGCTGACCAACGAAGACATCCTTGAAACCATCAAGGTGCTGGTTGAACTGCGTAACGGCCGTGGCCAGATCGATGACATCGATCACTTGGGCAACCGTCGCGTGCGTTGTGTTGGCGAACTGGCCGAAAACCAGTTCCGCGCCGGCCTGGTGCGTGTCGAGCGCGCGGTCAAGGAACGTCTGGGCCAAGCCGAGACCGAAAACCTGATGCCGCACGACCTGATCAACTCCAAGCCGATCTCGGCTGCCATCAAGGAGTTCTTCGGTTCGAGCCAGTTGTCGCAGTTCATGGACCAAACCAACCCGCTGTCGGAAATCACGCACAAGCGTCGCGTTTCCGCACTGGGCCCGGGCGGTCTGACCCGCGAGCGCGCCGGCTTTGAAGTCCGCGACGTGCACCCGACCCACTACGGCCGTGTCTGCCCGATTGAAACGCCGGAAGGCCCGAACATCGGTCTGATCAACTCCATGGCGCTGTACGCTCGCTTGAACGAGTACGGCTTCCTGGAAACGCCTTACCGCAAGATTATCGACGGCCGCGTCAGCGAGCAGATCGATTACCTGTCGGCCATCGAAGAAAGCCACTACGTCATTGCACAGGCTAACGCCGCGCTGGACGAGCAGGGCGCCTTCGTTGACGACCTGGTCGCTTGCCGTGAAGCAGGCGAAACGATGCTGACGTCGCCGGCCAACGTGCATTACATGGACGTTGCCCCGTCGCAGATCGTGTCGGTGGCTGCTTCGCTGATTCCGTTCCTTGAGCACGACGACGCGAACCGCGCACTGATGGGCGCCAACATGCAACGTCAGGCCGTGCCTTGCCTGCGTCCGGAAAAGCCGGTCGTGGGTACGGGTATCGAACGCACCGTGGCCGTTGACTCGGGCACGACCGTGCAAGCACTGCGTGGCGGCCTGGTCGACCACGTTGATGCCGAGCGCGTCGTGATCCGCGTGAACGACGAAGAAAACGTCGCCGGCGAAGTCGGTGTCGATATCTACAACCTGATCAAGTACACCCGTTCCAACCAGAACACGAACATCAACCAGCGTCCTATCGTCAAGCGTGGCGACAAGGTCGCCAAGGGCGACGTGCTGGCCGACGGCGCCTCGACCGACCTGGGCGAACTCGCCCTGGGTCAGAACATGCTGATCGCGTTCATGCCGTGGAACGGCTACAACTTCGAAGACTCGATCTTGATCTCCGAGAAGGTTGTTGCCGATGACCGCTACACCTCGGTTCACATCGAGGAACTGACGGTTGTCGCCCGCGACACGAAGCTCGGTCCGGAAGAAATCACGCGCGACATCAGCAACCTGGCTGAGACGCAACTGAACCGTCTGGACGATTCGGGCATCACGTACATCGGCGCCGAAGTCAGCGCCGACGACGTGCTGGTCGGCAAGGTCACGCCGAAGGGCGAAACCCAGCTGACGCCGGAAGAAAAGCTGCTGCGCGCCATCTTCGGTGAAAAGGCGTCCGACGTTAAGGACACCTCGCTGCGCGTGCCTTCGGGCATGACCGGCACCGTGATCGACGTGCAAGTGTTCACGCGTGAAGGCATCGTGCGCGACAAGCGCGCCCAGTCCATCATTGACGATGAACTGCGCCGCTATCGCCAAGACCTGAACGACCAGCTGCGCATCGTTGAAAACGACCAGTTCGACCGTATCGAAAAGATGCTGGTCAACAAGACCGTCAACGGCGGCCCGCGCAAGCTGGCCAAGGGCGCCACGATCACCAAGGCTTACCTGGCTGATCTGGACCGCTGGCAGTGGTTCGACATCCGTCTGGCCGATGAGCCGCACGCTGTTGTGCTGGAGCAAGCCAAGGAATCGCTGGAACAGAAGCGTCACCAGTTTGATCTGGCCTTCGAAGAGAAGCGCAAGAAGCTGACGCAGGGCGACGAGCTGCCCCCGGGCGTGCTGAAGATGATCAAGGTCTACCTGGCCGTGAAGCGTCGTCTGCAACCTGGCGACAAGATGGCAGGCCGTCACGGTAACAAGGGCGTGGTCTCGCGTATCACCCCGGTGGAAGACATGCCGCACATGGCTGACGGCACGCCGGCCGACATCGTTCTGAACCCGCTGGGCGTGCCTTCGCGGATGAACGTCGGTCAGGTGCTGGAAGTGCACTTGGGCTGGGCTGCCAAGGGCGTGGGCCACCGCATTGCCGATCTGCTGCGCGACGAGCGCACTGCGCAGGTCAAGAACGTCCGTGCCTACCTGGACAAGGTCTACAACACGACCGGTTCCGGCGCCCGCATCGACGAGCTGACCGACGAAGAAGTCATGGAAATGGCCCAGAACCTCAAGAACGGCGTGCCGTTCGCGACGCCCGTCTTCGACGGCGCGACCGAAGAGGAAATCACCACGATGCTGGAGCTGGCCTATCCGGACGACGTCGCCGAGCGCATGGCACTGACGCCTTCGCGTACGCAGGCATGGCTGTTTGACGGCCGCACGGGCGAGAAATTCGAACGCCCCGTGACTGTCGGCTACATGCACTACCTGAAGCTGCACCACTTGGTCGACGACAAGATGCACGCGCGTTCGACGGGTCCGTACTCGCTGGTCACGCAGCAGCCGCTGGGTGGTAAGGCGCAGTTCGGTGGTCAGCGTTTCGGGGAAATGGAAGTGTGGGCGCTGGAAGCATACGGCGCCGCGTACACCCTGCAAGAAATGCTGACGGTGAAGTCGGACGACATCACTGGCCGTACGAAGGTATACGAAAACATCGTCAAGGGCGACCACGTCATCGACGCCGGCATGCCGGAATCGTTCAACGTGCTGGTGAAGGAAATCCGCTCGTTGGCCCTGGACATGGATTTGGAGCGTAACTAATGAAAGCGCTACTCGACCTATTTAAGCAAGTCTCGCAAGACGAGCAATTCGATGCCATCAAGATCGGCATCGCCTCGCCCGAGAAGATCCGTTCGTGGTCTTACGGCGAAGTTCGCAAGCCCGAGACCATCAACTACCGCACGTTCAAGCCTGAACGTGACGGTCTGTTCTGCTCCAAGATCTTTGGCCCGATCAAAGACTACGAGTGCTTGTGCGGCAAGTACAAGCGCCTGAAGCATCGTGGCGTGATCTGCGAAAAGTGCGGCGTTGAAGTTACCGTTGCCAAGGTTCGCCGTGAACGCATGGGCCACATCGAGCTGGCCAGCCCCGTCGCGCACATCTGGTTCCTGAAGAGCCTGCCGTCGCGTCTGGGCATGGTGCTCGACATGACCCTGCGCGACATCGAACGCGTTCTGTACTTCGAAGCCTGGTGCGTGATCGAACCTGGCATGACGCCGCTCAAGCGCGGCCAGATCATGTCGGATGACGATTTCCTCGCCAAGACCGAAGAGTACGGCGACGATTTCCGTGCCCTGATGGGCGCGGAAGCCGTGCGCGAACTGCTGCGTACCATCGACATCGACCGCGAAGTGGAAACGCTGCGCGGCGAATTGAAGGCCACCAGCTCGGAAGCCAAGATCAAGAAGATTTCCAAGCGCCTGAAGGTGCTGGAAGGCTTCCAGAAGTCGGGCATCAAGGCCGAGTGGATGGTCATGGAAGTGCTGCCCGTGCTGCCGCCGGACCTGCGTCCGCTGGTGCCGCTGGACGGCGGCCGCTTCGCGACCTCCGACCTGAACGACCTGTACCGCCGCGTCATCAACCGCAACAACCGCTTGAAGCGTCTGCTGGAGCTCAAGGCGCCGGAAATCATCCTGCGCAACGAAAAGCGGATGCTGCAGGAAGCCGTTGACTCGCTGCTGGACAACGGCCGCCGTGGCAAGGCCATGACGGGCGCCAACAAGCGCCAGCTGAAGTCCCTGGCCGACATGATCAAGGGCAAGAGCGGTCGTTTCCGTCAGAACTTGCTGGGCAAGCGCGTCGACTACTCGGGCCGTTCGGTCATCGTGGTGGGTCCGCAGCTCAAGCTGCATCAGTGCGGTCTGCCCAAGCTGATGGCCCTGGAACTGTTCAAGCCGTTCATCTTCAATCGTCTGGAGATGATGGGCCTGGCCACGACCATCAAGGCCGCCAAGAAGCTGGTGGAAAGCCAGGAACCGGTGGTCTGGGACATCCTGGAAGAAGTCATCCGCGAACACCCGGTCATGCTGAACCGTGCACCTACGCTGCACCGTTTGGGCATCCAGGCGTTTGAGCCGGTCCTGATCGAAGGCAAGGCCATCCAGCTGCACCCGCTGGTTTGCGCCGCGTTCAACGCCGACTTCGACGGTGACCAGATGGCTGTTCACGTGCCGCTGTCGCTGGAAGCCCAGTTGGAAGCGCGCACGCTGATGCTGGCGTCGAACAACGTGCTGTTCCCGGCCAACGGCGAACCGTCGATCGTGCCGTCCCAGGATATCGTGCTGGGTCTGTACTACACGACGCGCGAGCGCATCAACGGCCGCGGCGAAGGCATCTTCTTCACCGACGTCGCTGAAGTGCAACGTGCGTACGACAACGGCGAAGTCGAGCTGCAATCCCGCGTGACCGTGCGTCTGAAAGAGCACGAGCGCGACGAGGCTGGCGAATGGCAACCGGTTATCCGCCGTCACGAGACGACGGTCGGCCGCGCGCTGCTGTCCGAAATTCTGCCGAAGGGCCTGCCCTTCACGGTGCTGAACAAGGCACTGAAGAAGAAGGAAATCTCGCGCCTGATCAACCAGTCGTTCCGCCGTTGCGGCCTGCGCGACACGGTGATCTTCGCCGACAAGCTGATGCAGTCCGGCTTCAAGCTGGCCACGCGCGGCGGTATCTCGATCGCCATGGGCGACATGCTGATCCCGACCGCCAAGGAAGGCATCCTGGCTGAAGCCAGCCGCGAAGTGAAGGAAATCGACAAGCAGTACTCGTCGGGTCTGGTCACGTCCCAAGAGCGCTACAACAACGTTGTGGACATCTGGGGCAAGGCTGGCGACAAGGTCGGCAAGGCGATGATGGAACAACTGGCCACCGAGCCGGTTGTGAACCGTCACGGCGAAGAAGTTCGCCAGGAATCGTTCAACTCGATCTACATGATGGCTGACTCGGGCGCTCGCGGTTCGGCCGCCCAGATCCGTCAGTTGGCCGGTATGCGCGGCCTGATGGCCAAGCCGGACGGCTCGATTATCGAAACGCCCATTACCGCGAACTTCCGTGAAGGTCTGAACGTGCTTCAGTACTTCATCTCGACTCACGGCGCGCGTAAGGGTCTGGCCGATACGGCACTGAAGACCGCAAACTCGGGTTACCTGACTCGTCGTCTGGTCGACGTGACGCAAGACTTGGTGATCACCGAGGACGATTGCGGTACGTCGCTGGGCTACAACATGAAGGCCCTGGTGGAAGGTGGTGAAGTCATCGAACCGCTGCGCGACCGCATCCTGGGTCGTGTTGCCGCCGTGGACATCATCAACCCGGACACGCAGGAAACGGCCATCGTCGCCGGTACCCTGCTGGACGAAGATCTGGTCGACACCATCGACCGCATCGGCGTGGACGAAGTCAAGGTCCGCACCCCGCTGACGTGCGAAACGCGTCACGGTCTGTGCGCACACTGCTACGGCCGCGATCTGGGCCGCGGTTCTCCGGTCAACCAGGGCGAAGCAGTGGGCGTTATCGCTGCTCAGTCCATCGGTGAACCGGGCACGCAGCTCACGATGCGTACGTTCCACATCGGTGGCGCGGCGTCGCGTTCTGCTTTGGCCAGCGCGGTGGAAACCAAGTCCAGCGGTCTGGTCGGTTTTGCCAGCACGATGCGCTATGTCACGAACGCCAAGGGCGAACGTGTGGCGATTTCGCGCTCTGGCGAACTGGCGATCTTCGACGACAACGGCCGCGAACGCGAACGCCACAAGATCCCGTACGGCGCGACCGTGCTGGTGGGCGATGGCGAAGCCGTGAAGGCTGGCGCGCGTCTGGCGACGTGGGATCCGCTGACCCGTCCGATCGTGTCGGAATACGGTGGCGCCGTCCGCTTCGAGAACATCGAAGAAGGCGTGACCGTTGCCAAGCAGGTGGACGAAGTCACCGGCCTGTCGACGCTCGTCGTCATCACGCCTAAGACCCGTGGCGGCAAGATCGTCATGCGTCCGCAGATCAAGCTGGTCAACGAGAGCGGCGAAGACGTCAAGATCGCCGGCACCGATCACTCGGTGAACATCTCGTTCCCGGTGGGCGCGCTGATTACCGTGCGCGACGGCCAGCAGGTTGCCGTGGGTGAAGTTCTGGCGCGTATTCCGCAAGAATCGCAAAAGACCCGCGACATTACCGGCGGTCTGCCGCGTGTGGCCGAGCTGTTCGAAGCCCGTTCGCCGAAGGATGCCGGCATGCTCGCCGACGTCACCGGTACGGTGTCGTTCGGTAAGGACACGAAGGGCAAGCAGCGTCTGGTCATCACCGACCTGGAAGGCGTGAGCCACGAGTTCCTGATTCCGAAGGAAAAGCAGGTTCTGGTGCACGACGGCCAAGTGGTGAACAAGGGCGAAATGATCGTGGACGGCCCGGCCGATCCCCACGACATCCTGCGCCTGCAAGGCATCGAGAAGCTGGCGACGTACATCGTCGACGAAGTGCAGGACGTGTACCGTCTGCAGGGCGTGAAGATCAACGACAAGCACATTGAAGTGATTGTTCGTCAGATGCTGCGCCGTGTGAACATCGTTGACGCTGGCGATACCGAGTTCATCCCGGGCGAGCAAGTCGAGCGCTCCGAACTGCTGAACGCCAACGATCGTATGACTGCCGAAGAGCGTATCCCGGCAACCTACGACAACGTGCTGCTGGGTATCACGAAGGCCTCGCTGTCGACCGACTCGTTCATCTCGGCCGCCTCGTTCCAGGAAACTACTCGTGTCCTGACCGAAGCCGCCATCATGGGCAAGCGCGACGACCTGCGTGGCTTGAAGGAAAACGTCATTGTCGGCCGCCTCATCCCGGCGGGTACCGGCTTGGCTTACCACCACGCACGCCGCGACAAGGAAGAGCTGGAGGCTGCGGAACGCGAAGCCGCTCGCCAACAGGCCAACCCGTTCGAAGACTCGCCGGTCACGGTGGGTGCGGACGCAGAAGTCCCGGCCGCCGACGCCGGCACCGAGAACCCCGCCGAATAAGCGGATACCCGGACAAGCCCCCGCGCGCAGGCTCGGCGCGGGGGCTGGAAGTAAAAAGGCCGCTGATGAACTGACCCCCGAAAGTTGGAGATATATCCAACCTTCGGGGGTTTTTACATGGCGAAGTACGACGAGCGTTTTAAGGTCAAGGTGGTCAAGGACTACCTGTCAGGCTCACTGGGTTTCAAAGCTGTGGCAGCGGTTCACGGCCTTAGGCACGCAACCGTTGAGCGGTGGGTGAACGGCTATCGCGAGCACGGTGTCTCGGGCTTGCGCCGCAAGGGCGCAAGCTATGACCAGGCCTTCAAGCTGAAGGTGCTCAAGCGGATGTGGCAGAAGCACTGGTCACAGGCCAAGACAGCGGTGGTGTTCGACATTCGCAGCGCGGCGCACATCGGTAAGTGGGCACGCCAGTATGATGCAGGGGGTATCGACGCACTGCGTTCCCGTCGAAAGGGGCCCCGCATGACCATGAGCAACAAGCCACCCAAGCCTACCTCCTCGGTCGCTGAACTGGACGACAAGCAGATCATTGCTCGGCAGAACAAGGAGTTGATCCTGCTGCGCGCCGAGGTCGCGTACTTAAAAAAACTCGATGCCTTGATCCAGGAAAAGCGTGCGGCTGCGCAGAAAAAGCGCAAGTCGTGACTGGATTAAGGCAACAACATCCGCTGTCAGCCTTGCTCCAAGTGGCAGGTCTGGCATCGAGCACTTACTACTACCAAGTGAAGATGGCCCAGGTCGCTGATCGGCATGCCACCCTCAAGGCCAGCATCGGCAAGACCTACGTGTACCACCAGGGACGCTATGGCTACCGGCGCATCACGGCCGCGCTGTGCCAAGCCGGGCAGCATGTGAACCACAAGACGGTACAAAAACTGATGCAAGTGCTAGGACTGAGGTCCGTGGTACGACCGAAGAAATATCGCTCCTATCGGGGCCAGGAGGGCCGTGTGGCGCCTAATCTGTTAGCGCGCCAGTTCGATGCCGACAGGCCGAACCAGAAATGGGTCACCGATGTGACGGAATTCAATGTGCGTGGCCAGAAGCTGTACCTGTCGCCCGTCATGGACCTCTACAACGGCGAAATCGTGGCTTACCAGACCAGTCTGCGGCCCATGTTCCAGCTAGTTGGCGCTATGCTGAAAAAGGCGCTCATGCGGCTCAAACCCGCCGACCACCCGATGCTGCACTCTGACCAGGGGTGGCACTACCAGCAGCCTCAATACCGGCACATGCTGGCCACTCGATCAATAACACAGAGCATGTCACGCAAGGGAAACTGCCTGGACAATGCCGCCATGGAAAGCTTCTTCGGCACATTAAAGGCCGAGTTCTTCTACCCGAACCGCTTCGAGACCATCGAACAGTTGCAGGCCGGCATACGTCTGTACATCCGTTACTACAATTACGAACGCATCAAGCTCAAGCTAAAAGGCCTGAGTCCGGTTCAGTACCGAACTCAGGCCTTCGGCCCTTAGCTTCTGACTCTCCAACTTCTGGGGGTCAGTTCACTGATGCGAAATCAGCGGCCTTTTTTTACGCCTTTTGTTAGGTTTTTTTGTTTACGGTTTGTGCGTGGGATTACTTCGCGGCTTGGTTGCGGGCCTGCTGGAAGACGGGGCCCCAGGACGGATGGCCGGCTTCATTCGGGGCTAGTTCGAATGCAGGATCCAGCGCCAGGATGCGGACGAAGCTGTCTTGGCACAACTGAGCGTAGCGGCTCACGCAATAACTGAACGCCTGCAGCTTATAGGCCTCAATGCGCACCGCCTTGGTGGATGAGGCCAGGGCATCGGAGGTGGCGACCGTGCGGATGACCTCCCCGTATCGGCCCGCGCCGTAGGTGTCCCGGACTTGTTGCAATTGCGCCAGCGCTTCGGCGCTGGGCGGGCTTTCGGGCTGCGGCGAGATCCCGGCGCAGCCCGCCAGCATGACTGTCGCGCCGAGCAGGCTGCTCAGAAGGCGAATTTTCATAGCTTATAAGGGGGGAGGAAGATTGGGCGAAGCGTAATCGTGCCACAGCCTGATGCGCTCGGACATCTTCGGCAATGTCCTGATGTTGCGGATTGGATAATATTCACACTATTCCATCTTCGCATCACTCCGCGCATGAGCGCAATTTCCATCATGTCTTCCTCCACCGGCCTGTTGACGCCGCGTGGGCCGTTTTCAGGCGCCGCGCCGCTTGCCTTGCGTCCGCTGAGCGCGATCGCCGCCAGCATGGCGGGAGGCGTGCCGGAATCTCGTATCAAGCGGCTTGTCTCCGACCTGTTGCCCTCGCTGATCGCCCTGCACGCGCAGGGTGAGATTTGTGGCGATATTTCGCTGGACACCGTGGGGATGGACGAGAACGCGCGTGCCCATTTGCTGCCTGAACTGGTTGTTGCGCGCTCGCGCCGCGCGAGCCGAAGTCCCACGCCCGGGTTTGCGCCGTTTGAGCTGTATACCGATTCCATGGAATGGCCGAGAGGCCCGTGGAGCGACATCTACGCCTTGTGCGCGGTCATGTATGCCTTGGTCACCGGGCACAGGCCTCCCCCCGCTCCCGAGCGGCGCGCCGAGGATACCTACGAACCGTTGACGTCGCTGGGCCTGTCCAAATACAACCCGGAATTTCTGTCCGTCATTGACGGTGGCCTGGCAATGTTGCCGTCTGACCGGCCGCAAACGTTGGCCGAGTTGGCTGCCCTGTTGGGGGTGGCCGCGTATATTGAGCCGTCTCCGGACGAGGCAGACCCTGTTGCCGGCGCTGGCCACGCTCCGCCGCCCGAGGCAGCGGCTGTGCGCAGACCAAGCCGCAATCGTCGTCCGTTACTGGGAATGCTGGCGGTTCTGGCCTTTATCGGAATCGGTGTGTATGGCTGGTTTCACTGGGGCAAGGGCGCGCCCAATGCGCTGATCACCCGTTCCGAAGTCGTCATGCCTAACCCGCCGGCCGTGCACCCGATGCCTCCGGCTGCCGTGCCGCCCGCGACCGTGGCCGTTCCGCCCGCCGCGCCGCAACAAGTGCCGGCCACGCCCGCTACGCCCGTTGAACCCGTGGCGGCTACACCATCCGGGATTCAGAATGCGCCCGAAATGGCGTCTGAGCCATCCGAGCCCGCGTTGGCCACGGCGGTGCCCGGCGCCCAAGCCCCGGCACCTGCTGATTCGGCCACGGCTGCCGACGGCGTCGCCAACAAACCCAAGCCCATGGGTGTGCCTGTACGGGTGCGACTGGACATTCGCCCGTGGGGAGAAGTATGGGTCAACGGTGTGGCGCGCGGCATCAGCCCGCCAGTCAAGGAAATACGCTTGATACCCGGCAAGTACCAGGTGGTGCTGCGCAATGCGGACCTGCCGCCGTACCGGGGAACGCTTGAAATCAAGGCCGGCAAGCCGGCGGTAATTTCCCACACCTTCCAGTGATGCGCCGGACTGGCCGGGCTACTTCCCGTCCTCGGCTTCCGGCGCAACAGGCAAGCACAAGGTAAACACAGACCCCACGCCGATTTCGCTGCGGACTTCCACCGTGCCGCCATGGCGTTCGGCCACGGTGCGCACGAACGCCAGGCCGAGCCCGGCGCCGCCGATGTCATTCCGGGTTTCGACGCCCACGCGCGAAAAGGGTTCGAACAGCCGCGCCAGATCAGAGTCGGCGATGCCTTGTCCCTGATCCTGGATGGTTACCCGCCAGACATCCTGAGATTGTTCTATTCCGCATTCGACGCATGTCTGGGGTGGGCTGTACTTGATGGCGTTGTCGATCAAATTGCACAGGGCGCGCATCAGCAGCGTCTGATCACCGCGTGTGTAAGCAACCGGCAGCGGCGTGCGCAGGCTCAGCGTGATGCCACGCTTGTGCGCGGACGCCCAGAACTCGTCCACGCCGTCTTGCAGCAAGCTGCCCAGATCGAGTTCGACCGCGCCGATCGTCATTGATTCCGCGCGCGTCAGGTGTACGAAGTCGTCAACCAGATGCAGGGTACGGTTCGCAAGCGTGGCGATGCGGGCAAGCGTCTCGCCCTGCCCATCCTGGATGCCGGATTCCTGCTTCATCTCGACAAGCGCCAGGATGGAGCTTTGGGGGGCGCGCATGTCGTGCGAGATAAAGCGCAGCGTCTCTTCACGCTGGCGTTCGGCTTGGCGTATGCGCGAGATATCCGTCAACGTGGCGACGGTGCCCGCGAAATTGCCTTCGGCGGTGTGGATCGGCGCACACTTCAAGATCAGGTCGCGCCCCGCGTAATCGCGCACTTCCAGATCGGCCGTCCAACGCGATGTATCGTCGGTGGGAAGCTTGCCGCGCAAGGCGTCAGCCACGCGCTGCCGCGTCGTGTCATCAGAAATCGTTTTCTCAAGCAGGTGCGTGGCGGGGTGGCCCACGCGCGGCGGGCGCATGCCCAGCCGCTGGAAGTACATGACCGCCGCCTGATTGCGAAACTGCATGTGGCCTTCCTGGTCGAAGACCAGCGTCGCGTCGGGCATGCCGTCCAGTCCATCGGCCAGGAAGCGCCGCAGGTTACGCACGCGCTCCAGCGCGCGCTGCAATTCGCCTACGCGGCTTTCCAGTGATGCGTTCGGGCCGGTCAACGGGGCGCGCGCCTCGTTCAAGACGGGCGGATACTCGCGCTGCAGGCGACGTAATTCATGATCCATGTAGCGCAGCGCCGCCTCCTGGCTACGCCAACTCCAAAGTGGATAGCAAAGCGCAACACCCACCAGGGCGGCGGTTGGCGCGAACCACAGGCTGGCGTAGGCCAGCAGCAACCACGCTGTCAAAAGGATGCCGGCAACGAGCGCAACACTAGACCAGCAATGCCCGCTTGGGCGACAGCCGCCACAACGCCAGGCAGGCCAGCAGCACGGGAAGCGCGGAAAACAGCGCGTTCCAGGCAGCGGGCGGACGATGGTAGGACACGCCGTCGCGGGCGGCCTGCATCAGGTTGGCGATGATCTCCACGCCCGACATGCCGCTCAAGTCGTGCGCGACCGGCGTGGGGTAAGCGTCGCCCAAGCCGGTCGCCCAGGCGCCCACCAGCACGTACTTGTCGCGCAAGGCCTCTGGGCTGAGGTCGCCTCGCAAGACAGACAGATAGGACACGGTGCGCATGTGGCCAGCGGGGCCTGTGTACGGGATCAGGATGTCGCCGCTGGAACCCGCTCGTTGTAGAAACCGTTCGACTTCTTTGCCTTGGCCGCCGACCTCAAGCATCGACAGAGCCAGATGGTTGTGGAGGTTGCCCGCGAATCGGGTCGTCAACGTGGCTTCACGCACCATACCGTCAGGATCAATGCGCGCGTTGATGATGCCTGTTGAAGCCGTGGCGTTCGCCAGCGCGGGGATCGGCGCCGACATCGCGGAAGGATTGTTCAAGCGGTCCAGGACAACCGGCAGCACTGTCCGGCCATTGCGCTGGATGCTCTGAGCAAGCAGCAAGTCGTCGTTGGGATTGACCGTGTCGCTTTCCGCGAAGATCAAATCCAAGCCAACTGCGCGTGCTCCTTGAAGCCGGTCCAGCAAGGCGGCATGGATTGCCCGCCGCCAAGGCCATCGCCCCAGCGTCTCGATGCTGGCGTCATCGATGGCCACGATCAGAATGTCCGGGTCTGCTGCGCGTCCGCTCATGGTGATGGCACGGTCGTACAGGATCTGATCGACCCTGCCCAGGCCATTCAACAAGCCCAGCAGGGCCGCCAGCGCCGCCAGTATCACCGTCAGCCACAGCCCCGAGCGCGAGGTCCGGTCGAGGGCGTCGGGGGTGTCGGCCATCGGGCAATACCTAGTATTCGGTCAGCGTGATGAGTCCGCCCGTGCCGCTGCTGACCCCCAGGCCGAACGGGGTCATCAGCTGGTTCGCGCCCTCGAACGTGGCGACCGCGTCTTGTCCGTTCAGGCCAAGATCGTCGACTGCGCGCACCGAAACGTAGAACGTGCCGGGACCCGGCGCGTTGAAGCGGATGCTGTTCGTGGCGAAGCTGGCCGACGATACCGGAAGCGCGCCTTCGGGATCGCGCGACACGCGCACCAGGTAGCTTTGCGCATCGGCCACTGGCGCGAAGGCGCTGGTCCATGTGCCGCCGCCTGTGCGTTCCGGGGCGCTCAGTTGCGGCGCGGCCAGCAGCTCGCGCACGCCGGATACGCTGCCGTCATTGCGCACGGCAGCGCCATAACCGCGTGCCACCGAGACTGGCTTGGCGGGCGCGGTTCCCGGCGCATGCGCTTGCAGCCGTACGCTGCCTTCCAGTACTTCACTGTGTACGCCGCCAGCGCCGCTTTGCACGCGGAATCGCGTGCCGCGCACGCCCGTGACCGCGACAGGGGTTCTGACTTCGAAGCGGCCAACGCCTTGGCCGGTGGGGGCGACGGTGGATTCGACGCTGCCGCGCTGAACATGGATGACGGAGTCGGTCAGCTCGGTCCCTTCGAACTGGCGCAGCCGGGTCAATTCGACCGAGCCGCCAGCGGGTAGGGTGAGCTTGGATCCATCGGCAAGTTCCAGAGTCACAAAGCCGTTGGGCGAAGTCACCACCGTACTGCCTTCCGCCACATTGGCGCCTGATTGCACAGGCTTGCCGTTCAGATCGGCTTGACCGCTGACATGCACGACGCGCGCTTGGGCGGGGCGTTCAGGAATCATCGACAGCGGAATCCGCAGTTCGAACCCGATGGGCAGCATTTCAGGCGTGACAACCTTATTCAGGGTCTGCAACTGTGTCCAGTTCGCCTGATTGCGCGTGTACTGCGTGGCCAGGTTGATCAGTGTGTCTCCCTGCCGCACGCGGTAGATGAAGTCGTCGCCCAATGCCCCCGCGGGCTGGCTGCGCACGGCCGCGGAAACTGACAGGCAGGACAGCAAGGCAAACAAAGAAAGCGCGCGGCAGCGGCTCATAGGAATCAGTTCTCCAGGAATGCGCGCGTCGCGTCTACGACGGGCTGGCCGGGTTGTCTTCCACGGCGCTGTTCAGTTCCAGCCGGTAACCAAGCGCATAGGACGAACTCAGGCGCACACCGTGTTCGGGGCGTAGCTGGAGTTTCTGGCGGATGTTGGACAGGTGCGTATCCAGGGTGCGTGACGTTGCGGGAATCTCGCGGTTCCACACGCATTCGGCAATTACGTCGCGCGACATGAGCCGGCCCAGATTGCGAAAGAACAGCAGCGCAAGTTCGAATTCCTTGGGTGCCAGCGAGACGGCCGCGCCATTCAGCGAGATCACGCGCGCGGCGGGCTCGATGCGATAGTGCGCCACGTCGAAAGTGTCATCGGCAGGCTCGGCGATCTGGCTGCGGCGCAACAGCGCGGCCACGCGGGCCAGCAATTCCAGGGGGCGCAGCGGTTTGACGATGTAATCGTCGGCGCCGGCGCGCAGCCCTTCCACCAGGTCGTCTTCAGAAGACCGATTGGTCAGGAAAATGACGGGGACGCGGGGGCCGATATTGGCGCGCAACCAGCGCACCACATCGTCGCCATCGATATCTGGCAGATGCCAATCCAGAAGAACCAGATCGAAGTTCTCCGAGCGTAACGCAGCCAACAAGTCACGGCTCTGGTGATAACTGGAGCAGGAGTATCCCGCGGCAGTCAGCACTTGGTGAATGCGCCGGGCTTGGTCAAGGTCGTCTTCCAGCGACGCAATCTTCATCAGAAAAGTCTCGCGGAGGTTTGCTGCGCAAGTTCGCCGTCGGCGAACCTACTGCAAAGGTGAGCGAATTTGTGTAAACGAATGATAACTCGGGCGGCGAGTCGGCTGGCTACGTTGTGGCAAGAACTGTCAAACATTGCAAAGTTAACGAATCTTGACTGGAGTTGTTGCGTAACAACGCGCCACACTGTCTCAACCGTCCTGCGTGCAACGTCACAAGCGGTCGCGTGGACGGTGTCGGTCAGGGGGTTGAAAGTGCTATGAATCAATTACGCATACTTATGATGTCGCCGGACGAGGTCGCCCGAAACGCAGCCGTGTCCGCCTTGCTGCAAGCCGGCATTTCCGCTCGTGGCTGTTCGACCTCACTCGAGCTGTTCGGATTGCTCAATAGCGGTGTCTACGATGCCGTTGTCCTGGACGTTGGTACGTTGGGTGAAATCGGTTACGCGCTCGTCGCCCGGTTGCACGGGTCTTCGTCAATGGGAATCGTGGTGACGGGCAGGGGCGTGTCCGTGGACAGCCGGCTGCGTTGCCTGCAAAGCGGCGCTGACGCCTGCTTGCCCGATCCCCAGGATCCGCGCGAACTCGCATGCATCTTGCTGGCGCTGGCGCGGCGCCTGCCGGCCAGCCAAGAGACTCCGGCGGCTGATGACGCGGTGACCGGCCAATGGGAACTTCGCGATCAGGGCTGGACACTGGTTGCCCCATCGGGGGCGACGATTTCGCTGTCGGCCAATGAGCGCCTGATTGTCCGGTCGCTGCTTGAGGTGGCGGGCAGGGCGGTCGGACGCTCTGAACTGGGCGATGAACTGCGGGTCGAAGGAGGCGGTGTGCGCGCCAGTGGGTCGCGCAGCATCGATGTCATCGTCAGCCGTCTGCGTCGCAAGGCCGAACTGGCGGGGGTGATGTTGCCGATCCGCACGGTCTACGGCAGCGGTTACCTGTTCGCGGACCGCTAAGCCGTCAGCTGGCGCTACACTGCCGAATACGCTGAAAACCCCGTGGTTTACCCGCAGCTTGCCTCGCCGCAGGCAGGATTTTCGGCTCTGTTGGTGTGTCGGATCTTTGCTGCAACGCGGCCCCATTTTTCACAAGCACCGTCCAAGTCGCTGCCTTTTCGCAGGCTTTTCGCGACAGGCGCGCCGCGTCGCTCGGCTTACAAAAAACTTTGACAGTGCGCCGTGATCTCAGTTATGCTAAAGGGCTTACTGCTTTATTTCGCGCGCAAAATCTGTACGCTAAAGGCAAACAGTTCAAGAGCTTAGTCAGGGTCTGAAACCCGGTCTGAAACCCGGTCTGAAACCCGGTCTGAAACCAAGGTGCGTCACGAGCCTTTTGTTTCGGGGCCATCAGTTTCGGGTCCATCATTTGCGACTAGCGTCTTGGCTGCCCGGCCGCTTTCAGTTTTGTGCGTTTGTCATAGTTTGTTGGCAAGCCCGCTCTTTTACGTACATGAACGTTTGAGGCGGTTTTGCGCGAACTGCCTTCTCCGAAAGACACTCTTCTGGAGACGAGTACGTAAGTACTTACCAGTGGTACGTAAAAGGGATTTCAAAGGTCATGCCTACCATTAGCCAACTCGTGCGCAAGCCGCGCGAAGTCAGCATCATCAAAAGCAAGAGCCCCGCGCTCGAAAACTGCCCGCAACGCCGCGGCGTGTGCACTCGCGTGTACACCACCACCCCCAAGAAGCCGAACTCTGCTCTGCGCAAGGTTGCCAAAGTGCGTCTGACCAACGGTTACGAAGTCATTTCGTACATCGGCGGTGAAGGCCACAACCTGCAAGAGCACTCGGTGGTTCTGGTGCGTGGCGGTCGTGTCAAGGACTTGCCCGGTGTGCGTTATCACATCGTGCGCGGTTCCCTCGACCTGCAAGGCGTCAAGGATCGTAAGCAAGCCCGCTCGAAGTACGGCGCCAAGCGCCCGAAGAAGGCTTAATAACGAGTCAGCAGTACCCCCGTGTGGCGGAAGCCCGTCACTAGGGAAGTGCGACCGCGCCCTCCGGCTTTTGGGATGGAGCGCGGCACGTAAGGGGTCGTCCCAATGGGCGGCCATGGCCGTGTAATGAAACACGGTTCAACTGAACAGACACAAGGAAGCAACAATGCCCCGTCGTCGCGAAGTACCCAAGCGCGAGATTCTGCCCGATCCCAAGTTCGGTAGCGTCGAGCTCGCCAAGTTCATGAACGTCGTCATGCTGGACGGCAAGAAGGCCGTCGCCGAGCGCATCGTTTACGGTGCCCTCGAGCAAGTGCAAACCAAGACCGGCAAAGAGCCGATCGAAGTTTTCAGCCTGGCGATCAACAACATCAAGCCGATCGTCGAAGTGAAGAGCCGCCGCGTTGGCGGTGCCAACTACCAAGTGCCGGTTGAAGTGCGCCCCGTGCGCCGCCTGGCCCTGGCTATGCGTTGGCTCCGTGAAGCCGCCAAGAAGCGTGGCGAGAAGTCGATGGATCTGCGTCTTGCTGGCGAACTGATCGACGCCTCCGAAGGTCGTGGCGCCGCGATGAAGAAGCGCGAAGACACGCACAAGATGGCAGAGGCCAACAAGGCCTTCAGCCATTTCCGCTGGTAATTTAAGGACTAATCCACCATGGCCCGCAAAACCCCGATCGAGCGCTATCGCAACATTGGTATCTCTGCGCACATCGATGCAGGGAAAACCACCACGACCGAACGTATCCTGTTCTACACCGGCGTCAATCACAAGATTGGCGAAGTGCATGATGGCGCAGCCACCATGGACTGGATGGAACAAGAGCAAGAGCGTGGCATCACCATTACGTCGGCAGCTACGACGGCGTTTTGGCGTGGCATGGCGAAGAACTATCCCGAACACCGCATCAACATCATCGACACCCCGGGTCACGTGGACTTCACCATTGAGGTGGAGCGTTCCATGCGCGTCCTGGACGGTGCTTGCATGGTCTATTGCGCGGTGGGTGGCGTTCAGCCCCAGTCCGAAACCGTGTGGCGCCAAGCCAACAAGTACGGCGTGCCGCGTCTGGCCTTCGTCAACAAGATGGACCGCACCGGCGCCAACTTCTTCAAGGTCTATGACCAGCTGAAGAACCGCCTGCGCGCCAATCCCGTGCCGATCGTGATCCCGATCGGTGCCGAAGACACGTTCCAAGGCGTGGTCGACCTGGTCAAGATGAAGGCGATCATTTGGGACGAAGCCAGCCAAGGCATCAAGTTCGACTACCACGAGATTCCCGCCGAGCTGGAAGGCCTGGCCAACGAATGGCGTGAAAAGCTGGTTGAAGCCGCCGCTGAGTCGTCGGAAGAGCTGATGAACAAGTACCTGGAAACGGGTTCCTTGGACGAAGCCGAAATCAACCTGGCCATCCGCCAACGCACCATCGCTGGCGAAATCCAGCCGATGCTGTGCGGCACCGCCTTCAAGAACAAGGGCGTGCAGCGCATGCTGGACGCGGTCATCGACTACCTGCCTTCGCCCGTGGATATTCCCGCGGTTGACGGCCAGGACGACGATGGCAATCCCGTCAAGCGTGAAGCGGACGACGGCGAGAAGTTCTCGGCGCTGGCATTCAAGCTGATGAGCGATCCGTTCGTGGGTCAATTGACCTTCGTGCGCGTTTACTCGGGCGTCCTGAAGTCGGGCGATACGGTCTACAACCCCATCAAGGGCAAGAAGGAACGTATCGGCCGCATTCTGCAGATGCACGCGAACAACCGCGAAGAAATCAAGGAAGTGTTGGCAGGCGACATCGCCGCCGTGGTGGGTCTGAAAGACGTGACCACCGGCGAAACGCTGTGCGACATCGACTCCCACATCCTGCTCGAACGCATGATTTTCCCTGAGCCCGTGATTTCGCAGGCCGTGGAACCGAAGTCGAAGGCTGACCAGGAAAAGATGGGTCTGGCGCTGTCGCGTCTGGCTCAGGAAGATCCGTCGTTCCGCGTGCGTAGCGACGAAGAATCCGGCCAAACCATCATTTCCGGTATGGGCGAGCTTCACCTGGAAATTCTGGTCGACCGCATGAAGCGTGAGTTCGGCGTTGAAGCCAACGTCGGCAAGCCGCAAGTGGCCTACCGTGAAACCATCCGCAAGACCTGCGACGAAGTTGAAGGCAAGTTCGTCAAGCAGTCGGGCGGTCGTGGCCAGTACGGTCACGTGGTGCTGAAGGTCGAGCCGTTGGCTCCTGGCGGTGGCTACGAATTCGTGGACGCCATCAAGGGCGGTGTGGTTCCTCGCGAATACATCCCGGCGGTGGACAAGGGCATCCAGGAAACGCTGCCTTCGGGCGTGTTGGCTGGCTACCCGATCGTCGACGTCAAGGTCACGCTGTTCTTCGGTTCGTACCACGATGTGGACTCGAACGAAAACGCGTTCAAGATGGCCGGCTCCATGGCATTCAAGGAAGGTCTGCGCAAGGCCAGCCCCGTGCTGCTGGAACCGATGATGGCCGTTGAAGTCGAAACGCCGGAAGACTACGCTGGTACCGTGATGGGCGATCTGTCCTCGCGTCGCGGCATGGTCCAAGGCATGGATGACATGGTCGGTGGCGGCAAGACCATCAAGGCTGAAGTGCCCCTGGCCGAGATGTTCGGTTACGCCACGAACCTGCGTTCGTTGACGCAAGGTCGTGCCACGTACACGATGGAATTCAAGCATTACTCCGAGGCTCCCAAGAACGTCGCTGACGAAGTCATCGCCGCTCGGGCCAAGTAAATAACCCTAGCCAGGTCCGCCCATCCGGGTGGCCTGGCAGATTCAAGTTTCCTTGAAAGTTAAAGGATAGAGATCATGGCAAAAGGCAAGTTTGAACGTACCAAGCCGCACGTGAACGTGGGTACGATTGGTCACGTTGACCACGGCAAAACGACGTTGACGGCAGCTATCACGACCGTTCTGTCGAACAAGTTCGGTGGCGAAGCCAAGGGCTACGACCAGATCGATGCGACTCCTGAAGAAAAGGCTCGCGGCATCACGATCAACACCGCCCACGTCGAGTACGAAACGGAAGCGCGTCACTACGCTCACGTTGACTGCCCGGGCCACGCTGACTATGTGAAGAACATGATCACGGGCGCGGCGCAAATGGACGGCGCGATTCTGGTTGTGTCGGCCGCTGACGGCCCGATGCCGCAAACGCGTGAACACATCCTGCTGAGCCGCCAAGTTGGCGTGCCGTACATCATCGTCTTCCTGAACAAGGCTGACATGGTTGACGACGCCGAGCTGCTTGAGCTGGTGGAAATGGAAGTTCGCGAACTTCTGTCGAAGTACGATTTCCCGGGTGATGACACCCCGATCGTGAAGGGTTCGGCCAAGCTGGCGCTGGAAGGCGACAAGGGCGAACTGGGCGAGCAAGCCATCATGGCTTTGGCCGCTGCACTGGATTCGTACATCCCGACGCCTGAGCGCGCCGTGGACGGCACGTTCCTGATGCCGGTTGAAGACGTGTTCTCGATCTCGGGTCGCGGCACGGTGGTGACTGGCCGTATCGAACGCGGCATCGTGAAGGTCGGCGAAGAAATCGAAATCGTGGGCCTGGTGCCGACGGTCAAGACGACTTGCACGGGCGTTGAAATGTTCCGCAAGCTGCTCGACCAAGGTCAAGCCGGCGACAACGTGGGCATTCTGCTGCGCGGCACCAAGCGTGAAGACGTCCAGCGCGGCCAAGTGTTGGCCAAGCCGGGCTCGATCACGCCGCACACGGACTTCACGTCCGAGGTGTACATCCTGTCCAAGGAAGAAGGCGGCCGTCACACTCCGTTCTTCCAAGGCTATCGTCCCCAGTTCTACTTCCGCACGACGGACGTGACGGGCACGATCGAGCTGCCGGCCGACAAGGAAATGGTTCTGCCGGGCGACAACGTGGCCATGACGGTCAAGCTGTTGGCTCCGATCGCCATGGAAGAAGGCCTGCGTTTCGCCATCCGTGAAGGCGGTCGTACCGTCGGCGCCGGCGTCGTCGCCAAGATCCTGAAGTAATTCGGATCACTTAAGCAGCAAACAACCAGCGAGGGCGCCTCGTCGCCTTCGCCTCTCGTTCTTTAGGAAACGCCATGAAAAACCAAAAGATCCGTATCCGCTTGAAAGCTTTCGATTACAAGCTGATCGATCAATCGGCCGCTGAAATCGTCGACACCGCCAAGCGTACCGGCGCTGTTGTCCGCGGTCCGGTGCCGCTGCCCACGCGTATCCGTCGCTACGACGTCCTGCGTTCGCCGCACGTCAACAAGACGTCGCGCGACCAGTTCGAAATCCGTACGCACCAGCGCCTGATGGACATCGTTGATCCCACCGACAAGACCGTTGACGCTCTGATGCGTCTGGACCTGCCGGCCGGCGTCGACGTCGAAATCGCGCTGCAGTAAGGCGAACCGAGCCTGCTACCTTCGCCGGTAGGCTCGTAAAAAATGGCCGTATTCCCCAGGGAATGCGGCCATTTTGTTTTTGCGGCGTAGCCTGCTGCCGAAGTGTTCAGATCACCACCGGCTCCACGGCATTGCAGATGGCTCGCACCAGGCTGTAGACGGTCAAGGACGAGGTCTTCGGGTTTGCGGCCAAGGGCTTACCGCGCATCGTCAGTTCAAATTCGCCGAACGCACCCCTGGCGTGAACATGATGCACGTTGTCCTGCACATCTGGGTCCGCCAACAGGCGCACACTTGTATGGTCCAACCCGAGGCCGGCCAGGGCGAGCGTGGCGGCCACGTTGGCGTTTTTTGGATAGGTGGCCGCGGCCTCGCGTGCGGTGCCTTCGAAAATAACCGTAGCGCCGCGGCCCAGCGATGCCAGATCGAACTGCTTGTCCGCTGGCGTGCCGCGCCAAGCTAGGGGCGGTTTGCGGCCGGTGTACACCACTTCGTCCAGGCCGCCATGCCGTGCCGCAGCCAGCGCATCAATGGCGCCGATCGCACCTGATAGCAGCTGCACGCGCGTCTGGCCGGCGTGCGCGGCTTGTTCCAACTGTTCAATGAGCCCCGGCGTCGCCAAGGCGCCTACTGAGGCGACGACGCACGGAATTCCCGCGCGCAGGGCGGGCAACACATGCTCGATGATGGCGCCATGGCCGGCGCATTCCACCAGCAAGTCCGGGCGCCTGGGCGCCGCGTCAAGACTGGCGTGAAGGGTGGCCTGCGGCGCCCAGGGCTGGATGCGCTGGCGCGCATCGTCCAGATGCGGCGCGGGTACAAGCACCGTGGTCACCGCCAAGTCAGTACGGCGGGCGAGCAGCTCCAGCGCGGCAACGCCGATTGCGCCGCAGCCCACCATGGCTATCTTCAACATCGGTACATCCTTAAATTGGTACGGGTTCAGGGTCAGGTTCTTCCAGAGACGACGTTGTGCTCTGCCACGGGCGGCACATAATCGAGCGAGGTGGATAGTTCATCCGCAGCGGCGCATACCGCGTGGATGACGGAGGTTTCGTCGATCGTCGGTTCTTCGGGGCCTTGGGTGGGAATGGTGACGCCCAACGCCGCCATGACTCGGCCGCTGGCATCGCGCACCGGCGCCGCAATGCTGCCGACGATAGCTTCATAAAAGCCGCGTTCAATCACATAGCCTCTTGCCAGATCTTCCTGAAGCAAGGCATGCAGCGCCGGCACGCTGCGCGGCGTGTGCGTGGAGTATGGTGGCAAGGGGGCGGCGCCATAAAGATCAAGTAGCTCGGGCAGGGAAAGGTCGCACATGACCGCCCGGCCAAGCAGCGTTGCATGGGTCGGCAGGCGGGTGCCGACAAAGACCGTACTGACGAAGGGCGTAGGCGCCGACACCTTGGCGACGACGACGGCAGAGCGACGGTCGCGCACCACCAGATTGGTGGAATAGCCGGTAGCGTCACGCAGACGTTCCAACAACGGCCGGCCCAGGTCGGTGAGTTCCAGCGATGCCAGATACTCGAAGCCCAGGCGCAGCACGGCCATGTCCAGCCTGTACGCCGCGCCGCCGTCGGCCTTGCCGACGAAACCCAGGGTCTCGAGCGTGTTCAACATCCGGAACACGGTTGAGCGCGGAATGTTCAACCGGCGCGCCAATTCCGGAGCGCCCAGCACCCGATCCTGACGGCTGAACTCGCCCAGTAGCCGCAAGCCTCGCTCAAGCGCCGGCACGGTGTAGCGCTTGTCTTCGTTCACGTTGGCGTCTTCAAGCAAAAGGGAACTCCGTCTGGACGCCGCCGTCGTTGACGGCCGAGCCGCGCACGATGTCGGCGACTTGTGCAGGCCGCTCGATATGGCAGGCATGGCCCGCGCCGTCGATCAGTGCAAACGAAGCGTGCCACGCTTGTGCGACGGCTTGGCCGTGAGCGGCGGGCGTGATGACGTCGTGGTTGCCCACCCGCACGTCCACCGGCATGGCGGGTGCGAGACGGGACAGGAGGTCGCTGTCGCACAGAAGGCTGACTGCCTGGCGGTAACCGGTCGGCGTGATTTGGCGCATGTTCCAGGCAGCCCATTCCCGCATGGCAGGCGGCGCCGCATCCGATAGCAAGGCAGAAGCCCGTTGCGCGGCGATGCCGTCGATGCCTTCTGCCTCCAGCAAGGTCAAGCGGCCCGTGCGGACGGCCTCGCGACGGGGTTCGTCATGGCTTGCATACCCTTGGGCGGGACTGAGCAGCACCAGCCGCCGAATCGCGACCCGCGTGTTGCCGGCCTCGCGCGCCGCATAAGCGCCCGCCACGATTGCGCCAAGGGAATGGCCCACGAGCACGCATTCCGACACACCCGCGTGCGCCAGCAACTGATGCAAGGCGTCGGCGTAATCGTCGGCCGACAGATGCGCCTGGGGCAACGGCGTGGAACCGGCATAGCCCGGCGCATTCCAGGCGATGACGCGAAGCCCGTCGCGCAACATCAGTGCGACATCCAGCCAGCAGCCGGCGGCGGACCCGATGCCGTGCAGCAAAACGACTGCGGGGCCGGTGCCCGCACTTCGGTAGGTGAGGGTGCCGAACGCCGACGGCGCCTGGTGCAAAGGGAAGCTTTTATCCAGGTCTTCAAGTCGGGCGGACAGGGCGCGCGTTGGGTCGGGCGCCACGCCAGATCCCGTTGGCGACACGGAAAAAGTGAATGCAATCGGCATACGGGTAATCCCGGGAATGGTTTTTGATGCAGCGCAATTATACTGCGTTCGTCTCATTTGCAAATCAACGTTTCACCAATAAAACATACGCCGTCGAAAGTATTGGCGGCCGGGCAGCAGCGCCGGCCGTCCGATCTTGCTGCATGGAAGTACAGACCCAGGGGAATACCAGCATGACCCAGTACTCGCCGCGCCGTGCGATTCCCGCTGCCGGCTTCGCCGTCGCGTTCGCAACCCTGGCGCCCATCGCCACCCATACCGTGCACGCGGCTCAAACCGTGGATGCCTCGTCCATCACCCTCTACGGCCTGATTGATATGGGCTTCCGATCGGACACCAATGACCACGCCACAAAGCTCAGTGTCGACAGCGGTATTTCGAGCCAGTCGCGATGGGGCCTGCGCGGGGTCGAGGACCTGGGCAATGGCCTGGCCGCCACATTCCAATTGGAAAGCGGCTTCAACGGCGACAACGGCACCAACACACAGGGCCGGCTGTTCGGCCGCCAGGCCACGGTCGGATTGAAGGGCGGATTCGGCGAGGTACGGATGGGACGCCAAGTGGTGTTCGGCTATGCGTGGACACCGTTTGTCGCCAGCCCGTTCGGCGTGTCGTGGTCACGCAATTCGATCGGCAACACCTTCGGCTATAAATCCGGCGACTTTGGCGTCGATGGCCGCATCAGCAATTCAGTCCTGTACTTCACGCCCACCTGGAATGGGCTCGAGGCCGGCATCGGTTACAGCTTTTCGCCCGATGCGGAGCAGGGCTTCCGGACGGCTGACAATGACCGCGTTGTCACGGCCGGCCTGCGCTACAGCCACGGCCCGCTGAAGCTGGCCGCCACCTACGAGCAACTGAACGCGTCGAACCTGACGCCAGCACGCCGCGACGCCAAGAATCTACAGTTGGCCGCCGCTTACGATTTCGAGATCTTGAAGCTGCACGCTGGCTACAACGAACAGCGCGCCATCAATCTGAACCCCGCGCCTGGCTACGTCGCCGCCGGTGGCGACCGCGACCGCGTCTACACGTTCGGCGTCAGCGTTCCGGCTGGCCGCGGCCGCGTCATGGCCAGCTACCAGCACGCCGTACTGTCCCAGGCATCCGGCGTGGGGGTGGCCTACCAGCACTACCTGTCCAAGCGCACGAACCTGTACGTGCTCTTCAACGACACCGACACGCGCGACCACACCAAGGGCGACGACATCAGCCGCCGCCAGTTTGGCGTCGGCATCCAGCACTCGTTCTGATCGAAATCCCGTCTTTTCCCGCCAGGAATGGCCTGGCCGAACGTGACCAAAAGGAAACGCCATGAATGCTGTAACCCACACCCCAGAGATCCCCGTTCCTGACCAGGAAAATCCCCTATTCGCCAGCTGGAAGCGTCCCAAGGACAAGACCCTGGGCGAATGGATGGAAACTCGGGTCGCTCGCCGCGCGACGCGATCCTACGACTGGAACGCGCTGGGCTGGCAGGCCGAAGTCGACCCCGTCTATCGCCGTGCCCAAACGCGCTATATCGGCACCGGCGCGGCCGGCGTCCGCGATGACCAGAACTCGATTCCGGCCGAGCACTTCACGTTCTCCACCATGGTGCTGCCCGCTGGCTGCGAAGGTCCCATGCACGTACACCCCGATGTCGAAGAGGCCTTCTTCATCCTGCGCGGCCACAACATCCGCCTGTTCCTGGAATACCAGGGTGAGACCTTCGAAACCGTGCTGAGCGAACGCGACGTGATTTCGGTGCCGCCGGGCATCTATCGCGGCCTGCGCAACGAAGGCCAGGAAGAAGCGCTGATGTGCGTGATGCTGGGCGCGAACCGCCCGGACCTGCCGGACTATCCCGCCGACCATCCGATCGCCATCGCCAAAGCGGAGCGCAAACGCGCCGCGGCAGCGGCGAAGGTGTGATGCATGGGTCTCGCAGCATCTGCCGTATTGAGCCCCCCGAATTTAGCCCCTGTATGAAGTCCCCGTTTGGAGACCCCTTGATGAATCGCAGATCTTTCCTGGGGGCGGCCGCTGGCATGGCGGGCGCCCTGATGCTGCCAGCGGCGGGTGCGGTGCAAGCCGCACCGGGCGGCAAGTTCACGTTCTTGACGCCGTTCACGTTGTCCTTGGCATTTGCGCCCGTGCTGTATGCATCGGCGTCCGGCAAGTTCAAGGCGCAAAGCCTGGACCTGCGCGTGGAAGTCGGCCGCGGCGCGGCGCAAGTCGTGCAATTGGCCGCTGCGGGCCAGGTCAACGCCGGCCGCACGGGCGCCGCCAACTATATATCCGCACGAGCGCAAGGCAATTCCGACGTCGTCGCTTTCGGCACCATCGCCCAGATTTCGCCGTTCGTCGTGGTGTCCGCCGAGCGTGCACCGATCGCGGACGCGCGCGAACTGGCTGGCAAGATCGTCGGGCTGGCTTCGTTTGGGGGCTCGATGGAAGCGACTTTGAACCTGATGCTGGCGCACGCCGGCGTCGACCCGAAGTCGGTGCGTCGCGAACGGGTCGCCGATGGCCCCGCATCGTTCGCGCTGATCGAGGCAGGCCGCCTGCATGCCTTCTTCGGCAATACCAGCACGGTGTCGCGTTTGCGGGCGCAAAAGCTGGCGATCTCGGTCATGCACGCCGATGATGGCGTGCCCGGCCAGGTCTATGTGGCGCGCGAAAGCGAACTGGCGGCAAACCGTGACGCCTATGTCGCCTTCACCCGTGGCGTGGTGCAAGCCGTGAGGGAGCTGGCCACGATGGATGACACAGCCTTGCTGCAAGCCATCGCGCTGATGGGCGACGCGTTCGATATCCCTGGTATCGACAAGACCGATATCGCGCTGCAAGACCTGCGCGGCAACCGCGAACTGTGGCTGAGCCATGGCTCGGAGCAGGCGGTGCGCAACGATCCCAAGCAATGGCAGGAAGGCAGCAAGCTGCTGTTGGACGCTGGCCTGATGCGCGCGACCGATCGCAAGCTCTATACCAACGACATCTGGGAGAGCGCTGTTGCCTGACGCCCTATCCATAGCGCCAGCGGTGGACGCCGGCACGGCGATCGTCCGCTTTATCGACGTCACCAAGAAATTCAAGACCGACTCGGGCGTGACCACCGCCTTGCAGGGAGTGAACCAACATATCGCGCCTGGCGAGTTCGTGGCCATCATCGGGCCGTCAGGCTGCGGCAAGTCCACCCTGCTGCGGCTGCTGTGCGGTCTGGAGTCGCCCAGCGAAGGCCAGATCGCCTGGCCGGGGCGGGGCGCTTCCGACCCTGTTCGCTTTGGCGTCGCTTTTCAAGAGCATCGTCTTCTGCCATGGCTGAACATCGAGCAGAACGTGGCGCTGCCCAAGCTGATGACTACGGGGGCGACGCGCGCCGATTTGGAACGCGCTCGTCAGCTGTGCGCCATGGTGGGCCTTGGCGGATTCGAAAAGCGCAATCCGTCGGAGCTATCGGGCGGCATGCGCCAGCGCGCGTCGTTCGCACGGGCGTTGTTCTCAAACCCCGAGTTGCTGCTGCTGGATGAACCCTTCGGTGCGCTGGATGCTCTGACCCGCGAGCAGATCATTGCGGACGCGGAACGCATCTGGATGCGCGAGGGCTTTGCGGCGTTCCTCATTACTCACTCGATCAGCGAGGCCGTGCATCTGGCCGACCGCGTCATCGTCATGTCTGCCCGTCCGGGCCGCGTGGCAGCGGAGATCCGCGTGGATCTGCCGCGTCCACGCACCGAGCAGCGCGAACACCCCGACTATGCGCGGCTGTGCGCCGAACTGCGCAAGCACCTGGAGATCTGAATGAAACGCTTCGCCATTCAACTCTGTTCCGTGGTGGTGTTCTTTGTTCTGTGGAAAAGCTATGTGACGCTTTTTGATGTGTCACCGCTGGTGCTGCCGCCGCCCGAGGACGTGCTGGCCGCGCTGGTGCAGTTGATGCAGCGGCCCGATACCTATTTCCACATCTATACGACACTGGCCGAATGCCTGGGCGGGTTCGTGATCGCGGTGGTGACGGGTACGTTGATCGGCCAGGTGCTGGGCAGGGTCGAACTGCTGGACACGATCTTCAAGCCGTTCGTCGTCGCCTTGCAACTGACGCCCAAGGTTGCGCTGATTCCGCTTTTTATCCTCTGGTTCGGCTTTGGCATCGAATCCAAGATCGTGATCTCGGCGCTGATGGCGTTCTTTCCCGTGTTTGCCAATAGCTACCTGGGAGCGAAATCGGTCGACACCGGCCTGGTCGAGGTCTTTCAGGTGGGCAACGCGACCGGCCGCAAACGTTTCCGCCTGCTGGTGATACCGGCGTCGCTGCCCTATATATTGACGGGCATGGAAATGGCGATCGTGTTGTCCATCATCGGCGCGGTGGTGTCGGAGTTCGTGGCCGGCTCGCGCGGGCTGGGCTACCTGGCCACCGTCAAGTTGCAGGACATGGAGGTCGACACGCTATTCGCCGTGGTGGTGCTGCTGGCCATGATCGGCTTTGTGCTGTACTTCGCGGTGGGTTCGCTTCGCAAGGTGCTGATCCCCTGGCACGAGTCCGGCAGGGCCAGGAAAACGGCTTGAATCGAGACCCTGAGGCGGGCGTCGTCGCCAGGTAAGCGGTCACTCACTATCCCAAGGGCGCCCTGTTCGTGGGGCCGCCCGTTGGGCAACCCAATCGGGAATCCATTCGGTCACCGATTCAGCCTGTTCGAAGTGTGGCAAAACAGTCTACTTCCCCACGTCCAAAGCGGGCTAAGTGCTTGTGCCGCCTGAAAAAATCATGCTAATATGCCAAGCTTGCCATTTTGTGGCGAGTCTAACTATGGGCGGATTAGCTTGAATTGCTCCTTTGCTGCAAGGCGAAGAAGTCGCTAAAGGCAATACCAACCAGGTTGAACATAGTCGTAGGGCAAAGGCCGTTACCTTTTGCCTGATTAGCCCCGACCAATCGCAGTCGGGAATGGAGAAAACGATGTCGAATTCGACACCCACGCCCGCCGCTCACCGGCTGGGGCTGGTGGGTCGCAAGGTCGGCATGACCCGCATTTTTACCGAGGAAGGTGAATCCATCCCGGTAACCGTGCTGGACGTGTCTAACAACCGCGTGACCCAAGTTAAGTCGCTGGAAACCGACGGCTACGCCGCGATCCAAGTGGCTTATGGCACTCGTCGTGCCTCGCGTGTGGCTCAGCCGCAAACGGGCCACTACGCCAAAGCCGGCACTGAAGCCGGTAGCATCCTCAAAGAATTCCGCCTTGATCCCGCTCGCGCTGCTGAATTTGCAGCCGGTGCCGTGATCGCCGTGGAATCCGTGTTCGAAGCCGGCCAACAGGTCGACGTGACGGGCACGACCATTGGTAAAGGCTTCGCCGGTACCATCAAGCGTCACCACTTCGGTTCGCAACGCGCGTCGCACGGTAACTCCCGTTCGCACCGCGTTCCCGGCTCGATTGGCCAAGCTCAAGATCCGGGTCGCGTGTTCCCGGGTAAGAAGATGGCTGGTCACCTGGGTGATGTCACCCGCACCGTTCAAAACCTCGACGTCGTTCGCGTTGACGTTGAGCGTGGCCTGCTGCTGGTCAAGGGCGCTGTCCCCGGCCACGCTGGCGCCGACATCGTCGTGCGCCCGGCCATCAAGGCCCCGGCCAAGAAGGGAGCGTAAGTAAATGGATCTCAAGCTCCTGAACGACCAAGGTCAGGCCGCTGCTACGTTCAGCGCGCCCGATACGATCTTCGGCCGTGACTTCAACGAAGCACTGATTCATCAGATCGTGGTGGCTTTCCAAGCCAATGCCCGTGCCGGCAACCGCGCTCAGAAGGATCGTGCCGAAGTTAAGCACTCGACCAAGAAGCCCTGGCGCCAGAAGGGTACCGGCCGCGCACGCGCTGGTATGACTTCGTCGCCGCTGTGGCGTGGCGGTGGTCGGATTTTCCCGAACTCGCCCGAAGAGAACTTCAGCCAGAAGGTCAACAAGAAGATGTACCGCGCCGGGATCCGTTCGATCTTGTCGCAACTGGCTCGCGAAGACCGTATCGCCGTTGTCGAATCGTTTGATCTGGAATCGCCCAAGACCAAGGCTGCTGCTGCAAAGCTGAAGAGCCTGGGCCTGGACTCGGTCCTGATCATCACCGACAGCGTTGATGAGAATGTTTACCTCGCCACCCGCAACCTGCCGCACGTTGCTGTTGTCGAGCCCCGTTATGCCGATCCGTTGTCGCTGGTCCACTACAAGAAAGTGCTGATCACCAAGCCGGCCATCGCTCAACTCGAGGAGATGCTGGGATGAACGCTGAACGCTTGATGCAAGTCATTCTGGCTCCGATCGTGACCGAAAAGGCCACGTTCGTCGCTGAGAAAAATCAGCAAGTCGCTTTCCGTGTCGTGGCTGACGCTACCAAGCCGGAAATCAAGGCTGCCGTCGAACTGCTCTTCAAGGTGCAGGTCGAGTCCGTGCAGGTCCTCAACCGTAAGGGCAAAGTCAAGCGCTTTGGCCGATTCGTTGGCCGTCGCCGTAATGAGCGCAAGGCTTACGTGTCGCTCAAGGACGGCCAGGAAATCGACTTTGCGGAGGTGAAGTAAATGGCCCTCGTAAAAGTTAAGCCGACTTCGGCTGGCCGCCGTGGCATGGTGAAGGTTGTTAGCCCGAACCTGCACAAGGGTGAGCCCTACGCGCCGCTGCTGGAAAAGAAGACCCGTGGTTCTGGCCGTAACAACAACGGTCACATCACGATCCGTCACCGTGGTGGTGGTCATAAGCAACACTACCGTGTCGTCGACTTCCGTCGCGACAAGGACGGTATCCCGGCAAAGGTCGAGCGTCTGGAATATGACCCCAACCGTACGGCGCACATTGCACTGCTGTGCTACGCCGACGGCGAACGTCGTTACATCATCGCTCCGCGTGGTCTGGAAGTGGGTGCTACCTTGCTGTCGGGCACCGATGCTCCGATCCGCGCTGGTAACACGCTGCCGATCCGCAACATCCCGGTGGGTACGACGATTCACTGCGTCGAAATGCTGCCTGGCAAGGGTGCTCAAATGGTCCGTTCGGCCGGCGCTTCCGCCGTCCTGCTGGCTCGCGAAGGCATCTACGCTCAGGTTCGTCTGCGCTCGGGTGAAGTTCGCCGTGTGCACATCGAATGCCGCGCCACCATTGGTGAAGTCGGTAACGAAGAACACAGCCTGCGCCAAATCGGCAAGGCCGGTGCAATGCGTTGGCGTGGTATCCGCCCGACGGTTCGTGGCGTTGCCATGAACCCGGTGGATCACCCGCACGGTGGCGGCGAAGGCCGTACCGGTGAAGCACGCGAGCCGGTCAGCCCGTGGGGCACCCCGGCGAAGGGTTTCAAGACCCGTCGCAACAAGCGGACGAACAATATGATCGTCCAACGGCGCAAGCGCAAGTAAGAGGCGAACACTATGTCACGTTCGATCAAGAAAGGCCCGTTTGTCGATGCTCACCTGATCAAAAAGGTGGACACGGCCGTCGCGGGCAAAGACAAGAAGCCGATCAAGACCTGGTCGCGTCGTTCCACGATCCTGCCCGAGTTCATCGGCCTGACGATCGCGGTCCACAACGGCAAGCAACATGTCCCCGTGTACATCAACGAGAACATGGTCGGTCACAAGCTGGGCGAGTTCGCGCTGACCCGTACGTTCAAGGGCCACGCTGCGGACAAGAAGGCGAAGAGGTAAGCGATGGAAACTACTGCCATTATCCGTGGGGTGCACATCTCGGCACAGAAGACCCGTCTGGTTGCGGACTTGATCCGTGGTCAGAAGGTCGGTCGTGCCCTGGAAATCCTCACCTTCTCGCCGAAGAAGGCTGCCGTCATCCTGAAGAAGGCTGTCGAGTCCGCCATCGCCAACGCCGAGCACAACGACGGCGCCGATATCGACGAACTGAAAGTCACCACGATTTTTGTGGACAAGGCTCAGTCGATGAAGCGCTTCTCCGCTCGCGCCAAGGGCCGCGGCAACCGTATCGAGAAGCAGACCTGCCATATCACGGTCAAGGTCGGAGCTTAAGGAGTCACGATGGGTCAGAAAATTCACCCCACTGGGTTCCGTCTCGCGGTCACCCGTAATTGGTCCTCGCGTTGGTTCGCCGACGACAAGGCCTTCGGCACGATGCTTGCCGAAGACATTCGCGTTCGCGAGTACCTGAAAAAGAAGCTCAAGAGCGCCTCCGTTGGTCGCGTGATCATCGAGCGTCCGGCCAAGAATGCCCGCATCACCGTCTACTCGGCTCGTCCGGGCGTGGTGATCGGCAAGCGCGGCGAGGACATCGAAAACCTGAAGGCTGATCTGCAGCGTCTGATGGGCGTGCCTGTGCACGTCAACATCGAGGAAATCCGCAAGCCGGAAACCGATGCTCAACTGATCGCCGACTCGATTTCGCAACAGCTCGAGAAGCGCATCATGTTCCGTCGCGCAATGAAGCGCGCGATGCAAAACGCGATGCGTCTGGGTGCCCAAGGCATCAAGATCATGAGCTCGGGCCGTTTGAACGGTATCGAAATTGCTCGCACCGAGTGGTATCGCGAAGGCCGTGTGCCGCTGCACACCCTCAAGGCCAACATTGACTACGGCACCTCCGAAGCCCACACCACGTATGGCGTGATCGGCATCAAGGTCTGGGTCTACAAGGGCGACATGCTGGCTAACGGCGAATTGCCGCCGGAAACCGCTGCCCCGCGCGAAGAAGAACGTCGTCCGCGCCGCGCTCCGCGTGGTGATCGTCCGGACGGTGCTCGCACCGGTCGTCCGGGTGGTCGTGGTCGTGGTGGTCCCCGCAAGGCGGACGCTGCTCCGGCGCCTGAAGGAGAATAACCATGCTGCAACCCTCTCGCAGAAAGTATCGCAAAGAGCAGAAGGGCCGCAACACCGGTCTGGCGACTCGTGGTACCCACGTGTCGTTTGGCGAATTCGGTCTGAAGGCCACCGGCCGTGGCCGTCTGACCGCTCGCCAGATCGAAGCCGCTCGTCGTGCTATCAATCGTCACATCAAGCGTGGCGGCCGTATCTGGATTCGCATTTTCCCGGATAAGCCCATCTCGCAAAAGCCCGCCGAAGTCCGCATGGGTAACGGTAAGGGTAATCCTGAGTACTGGGTCGCTGAAATTCAGCCCGGCAAAGTGCTCTACGAAATGGAAGGTGTGAGCGAAGAGATCGCGCGTGAAGCTTTCCGCCTGGCCGCTGCCAAGCTGCCGATTTCGACCACGTTCGTCGCGCGTCATATCGGTGCTTAAGGAGTACTAACATGAAAGCTAGCGAACTCCGTTCGAAAGACGCCGCCGAGCTCGGCAAAGAGCTCGAAAGCCTGCTGAAGGCACAATTCGGTCTGCGTATGCAGAAGGCCACGCAGCAACTGGCCAACACCAGCCAGCTGCGCAACGTGCGTCGCGACATTGCGCGCGTTCGTACCTTGCTGACCGAGAAGGCAGGGAAATAAACATGAGCGAAACTCAAAACACCCAAGTGGCCAAGCGCCAGCGTACGCTGGTTGGCAAGGTCGTCAGCAACAAGATGGACAAGACTGTCGTCGTGCTCGTTGAGCGCCGCGTCAAGCACCCCATCTTCGGCAAGATCATCATGCGTTCCGCGAAGTACAAGGCGCACGATGAATCGAACCAATACAACGAAGGCGATACGGTTGAAATCGCTGAAGGCCGTCCCATCTCGCGCTCGAAGTCGTGGCGTGTGGTGCGTCTGGTTGAAGCCGCACGTATCATCTAAGTAAAGCAGTCATCGGAACGGTTCGCCGTTCTGATATAAAACGGCAAGGGCTAAACCCCTTGCCGTTTTTTTTCGTTTTTGAGATCGATGCCGATGCGGGTCAGGAACATCATGCGCAGTACTGTACGGGCCACCGTGTTTGGCGCCGCCTTGTGCCTGGCTGGCGCGGCGGCCGCGCAAGCCGTGAACCCGAGCGCCGGCACCGCTCCGGCGCCGCCACCCGATGACGCCCGCGCTGGTAAGAACGTCTTGAACGCCGGGCCCGATCCCCGCGTGAAGCTGCCTCCCGGGTCCCGTGACCACGCCGCCATCTTCGGGTCTGACGATGAGGACGAGCAAGCGTTGGCGTCGCAGGACCAGACCCTGCAGAATCAGCGCGATCAACTGCTTTTGCTGGAACGCCTGTTCACCCAGCAGCCGGCCAGCGCCGCTGCGGTTCCGCCGGCCATGATGCCGCTGAATACGGGTTCGACGATGCGGCCCTTGCGGCCCACGCCAGGTGGCTCGCAGCTTGATCGAGGCAAGATCGACGAGATGCAGCGGCGCGTCGACGGGCTGCGGCGCGAGGCGGATACGCTACGCCAGAGCGGAAAGTAGCCGTCGCCGCGTTTGCGGCCCAATCTTTGCCGCCTTTGAAACGCAGCGTAGCCACTATCGGCGCCTGCGTTGTTACACCCCCCCGTGGCTCCTGATATAAATCCTGCCAGCGCACGCTTTGCGCTGACAATTCTGACCACAGGAGTGGCAACCATGATCAAGTCCGCGGGCAAGCTTGGCGTTGCAGGATTCGTGATGTTGGCGGGTGTTGGGTACTCGACAGCCGCTAGCGCTCAGAGCATTGTTTTCAAGGATGTGGAGATCTCTCGGCCCATCCACGACAGCGTGCTGGTCGTTGGCAGTGATAGCCGTGCGCGCGCCGGTATGGAAGTCCGGGAGTTGCAGAGGACGATGGATCAGGTCCGGGATCAAACGCGGACCTTGGATGACCTGAAGAACCAGAACCGCGCGCTGCAACGCAAGGTGGACGATCAGGATAAAAAGATTGCCGCACTGGAGCGCAAGCAAAGCGACAGCAGCCGCAGTAGCAGCGGCAACAACAACAGCGCGAACGAGCGGCAGTTCAGCGCGATGCAGCGCCAGATTGATCAGCTGAGCCGCGACCTGGATCGCGTCCGCAGCAAGGTGAAGTAAGACGAGGAGCCTCGCGCGCGGCATGGGCGGCAGGGCCGCCCATGCAATTTCCAGCATCAGGACCGCCGCGCGAACTCCCTCAATCGCCCCGCGATTCCCGTCGGAAAGTAATACACCGACACCACGAACAGAATCCCCAGCCATAGCAGCCAGCGGTCAGGCTCGAACAGCAACGCCAATGGCGCGACGCCCGTCACCGCGTCGTGGATGACTTGCAGGCCGTCTTGCAGATAGCTTTGTGCGAACACGAACAGGCTGGCGCCCACCACCGCACCATACATCGTGCCCATGCCGCCAATCACGAGCATCAGCAGGATGTTCAGCATGATTTCGAACGACAGCGTGGTGTCCGGGCCGTTGTAGCGCAGCCAGAGCGCGTACAGCGCACCGGCCAGCGTGGCGAACGCGGCGGCAAGCAGGTTCGACAGGCTGCGGTACAGCACGGTGCGGTAGCCGATGGCCTCGGCGCGGAAGGGGTTTTCGCGAATGGCCTGGAGCACGCGGCCGAACGGCGAATTGACGATGCGCAGCAGCATCAGGAACAACACCACGCAGACCGCGGCAATCAGGTAGTAAGTGATGATGCGGCCGTCGATCGTGACGCCAAACACCGGTTCGGAAAAGGGCCGGAACGCCGGCCGCAGCAGTTGCGGCACCTTGAAGTTCAGGCCGTCTTCGCCGCCTGTCAGGTCCGACAATTGCGACACCAATGTCTGGAACGCGGCTGCGACCGCCAGCGTGATCATCGCGTAGAAAATGGCACGCACCCGCAGGCTGGCCAGGCCGATCAGCAATGCAAACGCCAGCGATACCGCGAGGCCCGCGCCCACCCCTGCGAACACCGCCGTCCACCCCGGTTCCATCCGGATGCTGGCGATTGCCACGCCATAGGCGCCGATGCCGAAGAACATGGTGTGCGCAAAACTCACGATGCCGGTGTAGCCCAGCAGCAGGTCATAGCTGGCGACCAGAATCACGAACACCAGGATCTTGGCCGCCACCGCCAGCGATTTGGGACCGGGAAAGAGAAAGGGCGCAGTAGCGAGCAAGGCGACGATTGCAATCAGCGCAAGCGCCAGCAGCGGGCTGCGAGGCGGGTCGCCGGAGAGCAGGCGAAATGACATGTCTGGGCTCCTAGCGGTTCGTGACCGGATACACGCCTTGCGGCCGCCACAACAAAATGGCGACCATCAGCGCGATGTTTGAGAACAGGGCCGCCTTGGGAAGCAGAAAGCCGGTGTAGTTGGCCATCAAGCCGACCAGCAACGCGCCAATCAGGCAGCCGACCGTGGAACCCAGGCCTCCGATCATGATGACGATGAAGATCAGCACGTTCACCTGCGCACCCAGTTGCGGCACGATCGACTGCTGGTACATGCCCCACAGCACGCCGCCCAGCCCCGCCAGCATCGACCCCGCGACGAACACGCCCACGAACAGATGGCGGATGCGGTAGCCCAGGCTTTCGACCATTTCGCGGTCTTCGACGCCCGCGCGGATCAGCAACCCCAACTTGGTTCGGTTCAGCAGCCACAGCATGCCACCCAACACCAGCACGCCGACGGCCAAGGCAACGATACGGAATTTCTCGATGGCCGCATCGCCCAGCAGGAATGCGCCACGCAGCGCCTCGGGTAGCGGCAGTGACAGGGTTTGCGGCCCCCAGATCATCTTGATGATCTCTTCGCCGATGATCATGCCGCCCATCGTGATCAGGATCTGCTTCAAATGCTGCCCATACACGGGACGCACGATCACCCGTTCAAAGGCCAGGCCGACGGCGCCCGCCACCAGCATGCCCACGATCATGGCCGGCAGTACGGCGGCCAGGTTCATCCACAGGCTGCCTGTCTGGGTCCAGTCGGACATCGCGCCCAGCACGGTCGCCGCCATGTAGGCGCCAATGGCGATGAACAGGCCGTGGCCGAAGTTCAGGACGTCCATCAGCCCGAACACCAGCGTCATGCCTGACGCAACAATGAAGATGATCATGCCCATTGCCAGGCCCGCCAGCGTCAGCGTGATCCAGGTTGAGAACGAACCCACCAAGGGCAGCGCCAGCGCGGCCAGCGCCAGCACCAGCAGAACGGGGCGCAGATCCGCACGTACGCGCGGCAAGGGTGTATCGATATCCAGCGTGCTCATTGATGGCTTCCCAGCGACAGGCCCAGCAGCCGCGTCTGTAGTGCGTCGTCTTGCGCCAGCGCCTGCATGTCGCCCGCATGGACGACGCGGCCGTTATCCATGACGGCCACATGGTCGCCGACCAGCCGCGCGAAGTTGAAGTTCTGTTCGACCAGCAAAATGGTGGTGGACGCCTGCTTGAGTTCGAGGAAGGCGTCGATCATGTTTTGGACGATGGCGGGCGCGAGGCCCTTGCTGGGCTCGTCGATCAGCAGCAGCCGGCGCGGTTCGATGATGGCGCGCGCCACTGCCAGCATCTGCTTTTGTCCGCCTGACAGCTTGCCCGCTGGGTGTAGCCAGAATTTACGTAGCGCGGGGAAGAACCCGAATATCCATTCCAGTCGGGCCGTGTCGAGCTGATCCGCATTCTTGGCCTGGCGCGCGGCCAGCAGAATGTTCTCTTTCACGGACAGGTCGGCAAAGATCCCCATGTTCTCGGGCACGTAGGCCATGCCCATGCGCGCCATGTCGGGCGGTGACTTGCGCGTTGCCGGCCCGCCGATGGGCGTGCCGTCGAACGTCACCTGGCCTTGCGACGCGCGCCACAGTCCCATGATGGTGCGCAGCGTGGTGGTCTTGCCGGCGCCATTGCGGCCCAGCAGCATGGTGACGGCCGCGGCCGGTATCGACAGGTCCACGCCATGCAGGATGTGATAGGCGCCGATGTGCGTGTGCACGCCCTTGAGTCCAAGCAGCAGGGGCGCGCTCATGCCGGCTTCTCCGTGGGGGCGACGCCCAGGTACGCCTGTTGCACGATGGGCGACGCGATGACGGCTGCGGGTTCGCCATCGGCCATCAGTTGGCCGTTATGCAGCACGACGATGCGGTCGGCCAGTTCACGCACGACGTCCATCTTGTGTTCAACCAGCAGAATCGTTTTTGATGGGTCGTTCTTGAGCTCTCGGATCAGCTCCAGCACCACGGGCACGTCGTCCACGCTCATGCCCGCCGTGGGCTCGTCAAACATGAATACCCGCGGCTCCAGCGCTATCAGCATGGCGATTTCCAGTTTGCGCTGGTCGCCGTGCGGCAGGTCGGCGGCGGCCTGGTCGCGGCGTGCCGACAAGCGGGTGCGTTCAAGCAACCCATCGGCGCGCGCCAGCAGATTTCGGTCGTCATCCCACGTGCGCCAGAAGCGGATCTGGCGCCAGCTCAAGCCTTGCTGCCGGGATTGCAGCGCCAGCCGTACGTTTTCGTGCACCGACAGACGCGGGAACAATTGCGTCAACTGAAACGCGCGGCCCAGTCCCGCATGCATGCGGGCGGGGGCCGATAGCGATGTCAGGTCGCGCCCATCCAAGCGCACCGAACCCGCGCTTGCCCGCAACTGGCCGGAGATCAGGTTGAAGTACGTGGTCTTGCCTGCGCCGTTCGGGCCGACAATGGCTGTCAGCGTGCCCGGCGCGTAGCGGCAACTGACGTCGTTGACGGCCACGTGCCCGCCGAAACGGATGGTGAGCGATTGGGTTTCCAGCATGTCGGCAACCGGCCTTCAGCGCTTGTTCTGAATGGGCACGTTCATCTGGTCAGGCGTAATCTCCTTGACCAGGTCCTGCACGGCCCACGGCACCGACGGATCGTTCTTGATGCGGAAGTGGTACATGGACTGCATGGCCTGGTGGTCTTCGGGGCGGAAGGTCATCTTGCCCTTGGGGGTATCAAAGCTCATCCCTTCCATGGCCTTGATCAGCGTGTCCGTGTCCGAATTGCCCGCGGTCTTGTTCAGCGCCGCTGCGATCGCGATGCCGGCCGACATGCCTCCCGCCGTGAAGAAGTCCGGCGGTTGCCCGTAGCGCTTCTGGTGTTCGGCCACGAGCCAATCGTTGATGGGATTTTTCGGGATGCCGTAGTAGTAGTACGTGGCGCCTTCCATGCCGGCCAGGGACTTAAGCGGCGTCATTGCGGCCAGCGTGTTGCCGCCGGTAGCGATTTCGATGCCGAAGCGCTTGGGGTCCAGGTCGGCGATCTTGAACGGGTTGCCGGCGCCCGCCCACAGGATGAAGATGATCTTGCGGCCCGGCTTGTCCTTCAACGCATCGAACAGGCGCTGTGAGCCCGCGGTGAAGTCGGTGGCGTTGGCGGGAAGGTATTCCTCGTGAACGATCTTGGCGTTCTTCAGTGCGCCCTTGAAGGCTTTCACGCCGTCCCGGCCGAAGGCGTAGTCTTGCGCCAGCATGGCGATCGAGGTGCCGGCCTGGTCGAACGCTACGGCGTTGGCGATTGCGTCTTGCGACGAATTGCGGCCGGTGCGGAAGATGTACTTGTTCCACTTGGCTCCGGTGATGGAGTCCGCCACGGCGGGCTCCACCAGCAAGATCTTTTCGTATTCCTCTGCGATGGGCAGCATGGCCAGCGCGACGCCGGACGAGGTCGGGCCGACGGCAATGTCGGCGTTATCGTCGGCATAGGCCGAGGCCAACTGCGCGCGGGCGACATCCGGTTTTCCCTGGTTGTCTTTTTCGATGACACGGATCTTGCGGCCGGCCACGGTCATCGTGCCTTGCGTGGCGTATTCCAAGCCCAGCATCAGGCCGGCTTGCGTCTGTTTGGCGTAGGCCTCCAATGGCCCGGTCTTGTCGTACACATGTGCCACGACAAAGTCCTTGGCGGCCACCGCCGAGTTCATGCACAGGGCCGCCAACGCGGCCAGCAAAATGCGATTCATGGGAAGTCTCCTGTTATTGGGGGGCGCGAGCGCCCGCCTTGTGATCCGGCGTGGCAAGGAATTGGCGGATGGCGTCGATCTGTGGCGCCACGTTCAATGCGGGGGCATGGCCGCAGTCGGGGAAGTCGATTCGCGTGGCGCGTGGGCCGCGTTGCGTCATGGCATGAGCGACTTCGGGCAGCAGTAGGTCGGAGTCGGCGCCGCGCAAGAGCAGCAAGGGCATGCGCAGCGTGTCGTAGCCGCTCCAGCGGTTGTAGTCATCGGGATGGTGCTTGAATTGGCCCACGATGGCGGGGTCGTAATGCGCCGTGACGCGGCCATCGGGCAGGCGCCGGACCGAGGTCTCGGCCATGCGTCGCCATTGCGTGTCGCTCTGCCAGCCGTAAGGCTTGTAGGCCACGCGCAGCCACGCTTCCAGTTCGGTGACGGTATCGAAGGCGGGCGGGTTGCCCGCGTAGGTGAGGATGCGGTCGACAGCGGGTTGGGGGAGTTCGGGGCCGATGTCGTTGACGACCAGGTGCGAGATGCGGTCCCGCAAGGTGGTGGCGGCGGCGTGCATGCCGGTTGCGCCGCCCATTGACGTGCCGACCCAACGCATGCGCGCAAGCGATAGGCCATCGGCCAGCGCGAGCGCCAGGCGCGCGTAAAAATCCAGCCGGTATTCGGACACCGGATCGGGGCTCCATTGCGATAGACCGCGGCCGATCGTATCCGGGCAGATGATGCGGTAGTCGTTCGCCAGCGCTTGCGCCAGGTCGTCGAAATCACGGCCGGTGCGGGCCAGGCCGTGCCACATCACAACGGGGGGCGCATCCGGCGCGCCCCATTCCATGTAGTGCAGTTCGCGGCCTTCGCAGCGCAAATAGCGCGAAGCCGGCGTGTGGCGGTCGGCCATCGCGGGCGCGTTTGCCATGAGTCTCCTCCCGGGTTGTCCAGGTTGTGTGCTTATCGGGCTGACTATAGACTTGCGCCAGACGCATCCACAATGCGCCGCGCACCCCAGAGCAGGGTGAGTCAAGAGCTTGTAGACGCAAGATCAAATTGCGCTTGCCGCCGCGTTCAGGAGACCGAGACATGCCCGATACGGAATTCGCCATTTCGGCCACTGCCGGCGCCGACGGGCGTGAGCAATGGCGCGCGGCCCTGGCGGACGCATTCGGCCCGTTCGAGGTGCACCGCGGCAAGCCGGATCATTTTGCCGGGCATGTGCGATACGCTCGCCGCGCCAGCCTGCAATTCAATGACCTGCACTATCAGGGACAGAAGCTGGAGCGGACGGTGGGCAACGTCTCGCGTCTGGACCAGGAGTTCTACACGTTCGGCCTGCCGCTGTCAGGCCCGCTTGCCGTGCGCCAGCAAGGCCGTGAATTTCAGGTCGAGCCAGGCTGCGTGTACCTGATGAACCAGAGCTTGCCGTATCAGGCAACGGCGCTGGGCTCATCGGGCTATCGCAGCCTGAGCGTGTCGTTTCCGCGCAGCGCCTTGTCGCAGCGGGATTCGCGCATCGGCGCGTTTCACAAGCTGCGCATCGACGACGGCTCGCCGCGCGGCGCGATGCTGGCCAGCTACATGGACCATCTGTTCAAAGGCATGGGCGGCTGGTCAGACACCGAGGTGACCGAGCTCGGCGAACGCTTGATAGATTTGATCGTGCTGTTCCTGGTGCAGCCGGGGCAGGGGCATGCGTCTGAATCCGATAGCAGCGTTACGCTCGCGCACCGTCAGCGCGTGCTGGCGTATATCCGGCAGCACCTCGCCGACCCCGCGCTGTCGCCGCAGCAGGTGGCGCAGGGCTGTGGCGTGTCGGTGGCCTATCTGCACCGTATTCTGCGGGCAGGGGGGCTGTCGGTGGAGTCCTTCATCTTTGATCAGCGCCTGGACAAGTGCCGCGACTTGTTGCTGGATCCTCGGCACCGGCATCGCGGCATTGCGGAACTGGCGTACCAGGTTGGGTTTTCCCATCCGTCGCATTTCAGCCGGCTGTTCAAAAGCCGCTTCGGCATCACGCCGCGCGACTTGCGCGCGCGCAGCTAGACGAAAAAAAGCCCCTTGCGGGGCTTTTGGCTGACGGTCGGAACCGATCAGATGTGCGTGATGAATTTCGTGACGAGATAACCGTCGAACGTTTCCAGGCCGCCTTCACTGCCGATGCCGCTGTCCTTGATGCCGCCAAACGGCGTCTCGGCCAGCGCGCTGCCGAAGTGATTGATGTTGACCATGCCGGCTTCCAGGCCATTGGAGACCTTGGTGGCCGTCTTCAGCGAGTTCGTGAACACGTAGGACGACAGGCCGAACGGCAGGCTGTTGGCGCGGCGCAGCACTTCGTCGGTGTCCTTGAAGCGGACCACCGGCGCCACGGGGCCGAAGGGCTCTTCGGTCATCAGCATCGAGTCGTCAGGCAGTTCCGTCACGACCGTGGGGGCGAAGAAGAAGCCCTTGCGGTCCAGCGGGCCGCCGCCGACCACAACCTTGCCGCCATGCTTCTTGGCATCGTCGATGAAGGCGCTCATGGCGGGCACGCGGCGTTCGTGTGCCAGCGGGCCCATGTCGGTACCGGCTTCCAGGCCGTCGCCAACCTTGATGTTCTTCAGCACGTCGGAGAAGCGTGCCAGGAACTGTTCGTAGGCACCTTCCTGCACATAGAAGCGGGTGGGCGACACGCAGACCTGACCGGCGTTGCGGACCTTGAACTTGGCCAGCATTTCAGCGGCGCGGTCGATGTCGGCATCGTCGAACACCAGCACGGGCGAATGGCCGCCCAATTCCATGGTGACGCGCTTCATGTGTGCGCCGGCCAGCGCGGCCAGTTGCTTGCCCACCGGCACGGAGCCGGTGAACGACACCTTGCGCACGATCGGCGAACGGATCAGGTAGTCGGAAATCTTGGCGGGTTCGCCCCAGACGATGTTCAGGCAGCCCTTGGGCAGGCCGGCGTCGTGGAACATGCGGGCAATCGCCATGACGGCGCTGGGCGAATCTTCCGGGCCCTTCAGTACCACCGTGCAGCCGGCGCCGAGCGCGGCGGCGATCTTGCGGATGGCCTGGTTGTACGGGAAGTTCCAGGGCGTGAACGCGGCGCACACGCCGATGGGTTCACGCACGACGAACTGGCGCACGTCCGGGTTGCGGGGCGGGACCACGCGGCCATAGATGCGGCGGCATTCTTCGGCGTGCCAGTCAGCGTGTTCGGCGCAGGAGGTAACTTCGCCCACGGCTTCGGCCAGCGGCTTGCCCTGGTCCAAGGTCATGTTGCGGCCGATTTCCTTGGCGCGCTCGCGCGACAGCGTTGCAACCTTGCGCAGGATGGCGGAGCGATCCATCGGAGAAGACTTCTTCCACGATTCGAACGCGCGCTGCGCGGCGGCTAGCGCACGGTCCAGATCCGCTTCCGTGGCGTGAGGCAACTGGCCAAGCACTTCCAGCGTGGCCGGGTTGATGACGTCCTGGGTGCGCCTACCCTCGCCGGAGATGAATTCGCCGTCGATATACAGCGCCAACTGTTCATACATGCCTGTCGTTCCTTGCGAAATGGGAGTGGAGTGCGATCGCGTATCGCCCACGCCAGTCTAAACCAGCTTGCGTGTGGCGGGGAGGTCCAATCCGCATTGCGAGATTGGAGCCAATCCACAGGCCGAGCCTTGCAAGGCCATGCGGGCTTGGACACAATGGGGCCCTCTTACGCAGCCTGATCTCATTCCTATCGTGCAACCCGTTGATGCGCTTTCCGGCAACAAACCCAGTCTGTATTCCCGTCTGCTGTTTCGCTTTATTGATTGGTTGCGCCACCGGATAGCACGGGCATCGCTGGTGGGCGACAAGCCGATCTTCCAGAACAGCCAGTTCCCGTGGATCCCCGAGCTTGAAGCTCGCTCCCCTGTTATCCGCGCTGAACTTACGGAATTGTTGGCTGAACGCCAACGTCTGCCGGCGTTTCACGAGATCTCCCCGGACGTCGGGATGATCACGTCCGACGACCAATGGAAGACGTTCGTATTCATGGGCTACGGTCTGCGTTCCGAGCTCAACCTGGCGCGCTGTCCCGAGACCGCGCGCGCCCTGCAAGGCATACCCGGCATCCGAAGCGCGTTCTTTTCGATCCTGGAACCGGGCAAACGGATCCCGCTGCATACCGGCCCCTACAACGGCGTGCTGCGCCTGCACCTGGGCTTGGTTGTGCCGGAGCCCGCCGAACGCTGCTGGATCGAGGTCGGGGGCGAGCGGTACCACTGGCAGGAAGGTCGGGCCGTGGTGTTCGACGACCTGTACCCCCATCAAGTCCACAACGACACGCCGGGCCTGCGGGCCGTGTTGTTTGTCGACTTTGAGCGCCCCTGCCGAGTTCCGGTAAAATGGCTGAATCGCCTGGTGCTAAGAGCGGCGCCGTTCACGGATGAAATCCGTCGCGGCAAGGCCAATCATGACGCCTGGGAGAAGGGCTACTACCGTCAGAAATAGGGGCGGATAGCTCGCAAACCGTTCCCCTTATAGGGGAGCGTGGTCTTTTGTGCGTCATTCCAACAAAGTGCTTGCGCTCAAAATTTAACCACGCTAGAATGATCAGCTTTCCCAGATTGTCGATTGAGTTAAGGGATGTTTAGCACTAAAAGCTAGCTTCTGAACTCGTCGTGTTGGGGGAATACCCGCAGGATTTCAACCCAGGGTCGTTGCGTTGCCAACCCGTTGCAGAGGTAGAGCGAAAGCTCTAGGTCTACAACACAAAAGCAGGGCGGCAGACCTGACGGGACCAAAACTGGCAGGAATTGCAGAGTTCCTCGGGGGGAAAACCCCGGGAAAACAGTATTTCCAGTTAAGTTGGAACAGGAAAAATCATGATCCAAATGCAGACCACGCTGGACGTGGCCGATAACACTGGTGCGCGTCATGTCATGTGCATTAAGGTGCTCGGTGGCTCCAAGCGCCGTTATGCCGGTATCGGCGACATCATCAAGGTGAGCGTCAAAGATGCGGCTCCGCGCGGACGCGTCAAGAAAGGCGAAATTTACAATGCCGTGGTGGTTCGTACCGCCAAGGGCGTGCGCCGTAAAGACGGTTCGCTGATTAAGTTCGGTGGCAATGCCGCCGTATTGCTCAACGCCAAGCTGGAGCCCATCGGCACCCGCATCTTCGGACCCGTTACGCGCGAGTTGCGTACCGAGAAGTTCATGAAGATCGTGTCGTTGGCCCCGGAAGTGCTGTAAGGAGCCCTACGATGAACAACATTCGTAAAGGCGACGAAGTCATCGTCCTGACCGGCCGCGACAAGAAGCGTCGCGGTACCGTGCTGGCCCGCGTTGATGCCGACCACGTCCTGGTCGAAGGCGTCAACGTTGCCAAGAAGCACGTGAAAGCCAACCCGATGGCTAACAACCCGGGCGGGATTGTCGAAAAGACCATGCCGATCCACATCTCGAATGTGGCGCTCTTCAACCCCGCAACCGGTCGTGGCGACCGCGTGGGCGTTCAAGAAGTCGAAGGTCGCAAGGTCCGCGTGTTCCGTTCCAATGGTGCCGTTGTCGGCGCCAAGGCGTAAGGGGCGATAGACATGTCTCGTTTGCAAGATTTCTACAAGAGCAAGGTCGCTGGCGACCTGCAGGCCAAGTTTGGCTACAAGAGCGTCATGGAAGTGCCGCGCATCACCAAGATCACCCTGAACATGGGTGTCTCGGAAGCCGTGTCCGATAAGAAGGTTATCGAACACGCGGTGTCGGACCTGACCAAGATCGCTGGCCAAAAGCCTGTCGTGACGAAGACCAAGAAGGCTATCGCTGGTTTCAAGATCCGCGAAAACTACCCGATTGGTTGCATGGTCACGTTGCGTGGTCAACGCATGTACGAATTCCTGGATCGCCTCGTTGCGGTCGCGCTGCCTCGCGTGCGCGACTTCCGTGGTATCTCGGGTCGTGCGTTCGACGGCCGTGGCAACTACAACATCGGGGTGAAAGAGCAAATCATTTTCCCCGAAATCGAGTACGACAAGATCGACGCGCTGCGTGGGCTGAACATCAGCATCACCACCTCCGCGAAGACCGACGAAGAAGCCAAGGCGCTGTTGACGGCCTTCAGCTTCCCGTTCCGTAACTAAGGGGCTGATGACGTGGCTAAACTTTCCCTCATCAATCGCGACATCAAGCGCGCCAAGCTGGCTGACAAGTTCGCTGCCAAGCGCGCTGAGTTGAAGGCGATCATCGACGACCAGTCGAAGACCGACGAAGAACGTTACCAAGCTCGGCTCAAGCTGCAACAGCTGCCGCGCAATGCCAATCCGACGCGCCAACGTAACCGTTGCGTGGTCACCGGTCGTCCGCGCGGTGTGTTCCGCAAGTTCGGCCTGACGCGTCACAAACTGCGTGAAATGGCGATGAAGGGCGAAATCCCCGGCATCACCAAGGCCAGCTGGTAGGAGATACATTATGAGCATGAGCGATCCCATCGCCGATATGCTGACCCGCATTCGCAATGCGCAGCAAGTGGACAAAGTTACGGTGAGCATGCCCTCCTCGAAGCTGAAGGCGGCTATTGCCGCTGTGCTGAAAGACGAAGGCTACATCGACAGCTTTGAAATCAAGGGCACCCAGGCCAAGCCTGAGCTCGAGATCACCCTGAAGTACTACGCTGGTCGTCCGGTTATCGAGCGCATTGAACGCGTTTCGCGCCCCGGTCTGCGTATCTACAAGGGCCGTACCAGCATTCCTCAGGTCATGAACGGCCTGGGCGTGGCTATCGTTTCGACCTCGCGCGGCGTCATGACCGACCGTAAGGCTCGCGCCAACGGCGTCGGCGGCGAAGTGCTGTGCTACGTGGCCTAAGGAGAAATTCGAATGTCACGTATCGCTAAGTATCCGGTCGAACTGCCCAAGGGTGTCGAAGCTGACATCAAGCAGGATCAGATCATCGTCAAGGGCCCGCTGGGCACCCTGACTCAAGCCCTGACTGGCGACGTTACGGTTGCGATGGACGAAGGCAAGCTCACGTTTGCCGCCGCCAACGAATCCCGTCACGCCAATGCCATGTCGGGTACCGTGCGCGCTCTGGTTGCCAATATGGTTACCGGCGTGAGCAAGGGCTTCGAGCGCAAGCTGACCCTGGTTGGCGTGGGTTACCGCGCCTCGATCCAAGGCGATGCCGTTAAGCTGCAGCTCGGTTTCTCGCACGACGTTTTGCATCAGTTGCCGGCCGGTATCAAGGCCGAATGCCCCACCCAGACGGAAATCGTCATCAAGGGCGCCAACAAGCAAGTCGTCGGTCAGATGGCCGCTGAAATCCGCTCGTACCGCGAACCCGAACCCTACAAGGGCAAGGGTGTGCGTTACTCGGACGAACGCGTCGTCATCAAAGAAACCAAGAAGAAATAACGGCGCACGCAAGGACGAATCATGGACAAAAAAGTTTCCCGTTTGCGTCGTGCGGTTCCGACCCGCCGGAAGATCAACGAGCTGCGCGTTCACCGCCTCTCGGTCTTCCGCTCGAACCAGCACATCTACGCCAACATCATTTCGCCGGAAGGCGATCGCGTTCTGGTCAGCGCCTCGACGGTGGAAGCCGAAGTGCGTGCGCAACTGGCCGGCCAAACCGGTCAAGGCGGCAACACTGCCGCTGCGACGCTGGTTGGCAAGCGCGTGGCCGAAAAGGCCAAGGCTGCCGGTATCGAACTGGTCGCTTTCGATCGCTCGGGCTTTCGTTACCATGGCCGCGTGAAAGCGCTGGCCGATGCCGCGCGTGAAGCCGGCCTGAAGTTCTAAGCGAGGATCTGTCAAATGGCTAAAGTACAAGGCAAGAACGCCGCGGAAAAAGAGAACGATGACGGCCTCCGCGAAAAGATGATCGCGGTCAACCGCGTGAGCAAAGTGGTCAAGGGTGGTCGCACCATGAGCTTTGCCGCGCTGACCGTGGTTGGCGATGGCGATGGTCGCGTCGGCATGGGTAAGGGCAAGGCGCGTGAAGTGCCGGTGTCCGTCCAGAAGGCAATGGAACAGGCCCGTCGCGGCATGTTCAAGGTTGCTCTGAAGAACGGCACGCTGCACCACACCGTGGTTGGCAAGCATGGCGCCGCTACCGTGCTGATCTCGCCGGCTGCTGAAGGTACTGGCGTTATCGCCGGCGGCCCGATGCGCGCTATTTTTGAAGTGATGGGTGTGCGTAACGTGGTTGCCAAGAGCCTGGGCTCGAGCAACCCCTACAACATGGTTCGCGCCACGTTGAATGGTCTGCGCGCTTCCCTGACCCCGGCTGATGTTGCTGCCAAGCGCGGCAAGTCGGTCGAAGAAATCCTGGGGTAAATCATGGCTCAGAAGCAGATCAAAGTGACCCTCGTGCGCTCCGTGATCGGTACCAAGCAATCGCACCGTGACACGGTTCGCGGTTTGGGCTTGGGCCGCATCAACAGCAGCCGCGTGTTGGTCGATACGCCCGAGGTGCGTGGGATGATCCGTAAGGTGGATTATCTCGTTTCCGTCTCGGAAGCCTAAGGAATCACCATGTCGGATATGCAACTTAATTCGCTGAAGCCCGCTGAGGGCAGCAAGCACGCCAAGCGCCGCGTCGGCCGTGGTATCGGTTCGGGTCTGGGTAAAACCGCCGGCCGTGGCCACAAAGGTCAGAAGTCGCGCTCGGGCGGTTTCCATAAGGTTGGCTTCGAAGGCGGTCAAATGCCGCTGCAGCGTCGTCTGCCCAAGCGTGGTTTCACCCCGCTCGGTCAGCACCTGTACGCCGAAGTCCGTCTGTCGGACCTGCAAGCCCTGCCCATCGACGAAGTCGACGTGCAAGTGCTCAAGGCGGCTGGCGTGATTGGTCAGGCGGTTCGTTACGCCAAGGTCATCAAGTCGGGTGAACTCTCGCGCAAGGTCGTGCTCAAGGGCATTACCGCGACGGCCGGCGCTCGCGCCGCCATCGAAGGCGCGGGCGGCTCGCTTGCTTGATCATGAGGTGACGAGTGGCTAACGCGCAGGCATTGGGCAAAACCGGAGCACGGTACGGTGATTTGAAGCGCCGTCTTGTGTTCCTGGTGCTCGCTCTGGTGGTTTACCGTTTGGGTACACACATCCCCGTACCGGGTATTAATCCGGATGCGCTGGCGGACTTGTTCCGTCAGAACCAGGGCGGGATCCTGGGCCTGTTCAACATGTTCTCGGGTGGGGCGCTCTCGCGTTTCTCGATTTTTGCCCTGGGGATCATGCCGTACATTTCGGCATCCATCATCATGCAGTTGATGTCGGTGGTGGTGCCGTCGCTGGAAGCGCTCAAGAAAGAGGGCGAATCCGGTCGTCGGAAGATTACCCAATACACCCGCTACGGCACAGTCGTGCTGGCGCTGGTGCAAGCAGTGGGCATTTCGGTAGCGTTGGAGTCCCAACAGGGACTGGTGATCGATCCGGGTATGCTGTTTCGCTTCACGACCATTGTGACTTTGGTCACCGGCACCATGTTCGTCATGTGGCTGGGTGAGCAGATCACGGAACGTGGTCTTGGCAACGGGATTTCCATCCTGATCTTCGCAGGTATCGTTGCGGGTCTGCCCGCGGCGCTGGCTGCACTGTTGGACCTGGTCCGCACCAACGCGATGTCCGTGCTTTCGGCACTGTTCATTGTGGCTCTGGTGGTGCTGGTTACCGCTTTTGTGGTGTTCGTGGAACGCGGACAGCGCAAGATCACGGTGAACTACGCCAAGCGTCAGGTCGGCAACAAGGTCTACGGTGGTCAAAGCTCGCATTTGCCGCTGAAGCTGAACATGGCAGGGGTGATTCCGCCGATTTTCGCGTCGTCAATCATTCTGTTCCCGGCCACGATCACGAGCTGGTTCTCCAGCAGTGAGAACATGCGCTGGCTTAGTGACCTGGCTGCGGCCCTGTCGCCTCGTCAACCGCTCTACATCACGCTGTATTCCGTCGCGATTATTTTCTTCTGCTTTTTCTACACGGCTCTGGTGTTCAACAGCCGCGAAACGGCGGACAACCTGAAGAAGAGTGGTGCGTTTGTTCCGGGTATTCGTCCGGGCGAGCAAACGGCGCGCTACATCGACAAGATCCTGATGCGTCTGACGCTCGCAGGTGCCTTGTACATCACTTTGGTGTGCCTGTTGCCTGAATTCTTGGTGATGCGCTGGAACGTTCCCTTCTACTTCGGTGGTACGTCTCTGTTGATTATTGTGGTGGTGACGATGGATTTCATGGCACAGGTTCAGGCCTACATGATGTCTCACCAGTACGACTCGTTGCTCAAGAAGGCCAACTTCAAGGGCGCGGGTTTGCCGATGCGGTAAGCAAAAGAATGTCCAAGGACGACGTCATTCAGATGCAAGGCGAGGTTCTTGAGAACCTCCCGAACGCGACATTTCGCGTCAAGCTCGAAAACGGCCACGTGGTGTTGGGCCATATTTCCGGCAAGATGCGTATGCATTACATCCGGATCCTGCCGGGTGACAAGGTCACAGTGGAGCTCACGCCCTATGATCTGACGCGAGCCAGGATAGTTTTCCGCTCCAAATGAGCGGAACCGGATTACGGAAAATTAGGAGTCAACCATGAAAGTAATGGCATCGGTTAAGCGGATCTGCCGCAACTGCAAAGTTATCAAACGTCACGGCGTGGTGCGTGTTATCTGCACCGACCCGCGTCACAAGCAGCGTCAAGGCTAACTCGGGTTAGCGACTACGCAACAGATTTATTCAAGGAATAGTCATGGCCCGTATTGCTGGCATTAACATCCCGCCGCAACAGCACGCCGAGATCGGACTGACCGCCATTTTTGGCATTGGTCGTACGCGCGCTCGCAAAATCTGCGAAGCGGCAAACGTACCCTTTGACAAAAAGGTCAAGGATCTGAACGACGCTGAATTGGAACGCGTCCGCGAACATGTTGGTTTGTTCACGGTTGAAGGCGACCTGCGTCGTGAAGTACAGCTCTCGATCAAGCGTTTGATCGACCTGGGAACCTACCGCGGTATGCGTCACAAGCGCGGTTTGCCCGTGCGCGGCCAGCGCACTCGCACCAACGCTCGCACCCGTAAGGGCCCGCGTCGTGCTGCTGCGTCCCTGAAGAAATAATCGAGGAACTGGATTATGGCGAAAGCTTCCACCAGCGGCGCTTCGCGCGTGCGCAAAAAGGTTAAGAAGAACGTCTCGGACGGCATCGCGCACGTTCACGCTTCGTTCAACAACACCATCATCACCATCACCGACCGTCAGGGCAACGCTTTGTCGTGGGCCACTTCGGGTGGTGCTGGTTTCAAGGGTTCGCGTAAGTCGACCCCGTTTGCCGCGCAAGTCGCCGCTGAAACGGCTGGCCGCGTCGCGCTGGAATACGGCATCAAGACGCTGGAAGTGCGCATCAAGGGCCCCGGTCCTGGCCGCGAATCGTCTGTCCGCGCTCTGAACGCGCTGGGCATCAAGATTTCGTCCATCGCCGACATCACGCCCGTTCCGCACAACGGCTGCCGTCCGCCGAAGCGTCGTCGTATCTAAAGGGAATCCACATGGCACGTTATATTGGACCCAAATGCAAGCTCTCGCGCCGCGAGGGTACTGACCTGTTCCTGAAGAGCGCCCGTCGCTCGCTGGATTCCAAGTGCAAGCTGGATTCCAAGCCTGGCCAACACGGCCGCACTTCGGGTGCCCGCACTTCCGACTACGGCCTGCAGCTGCGCGAAAAGCAAAAGCTGAAGCGCATGTACGGCGTGCTGGAAAAGCAATTCCGCAAGTACTTCGCTGAAGCAGAGCGTCGCCGTGGCAACACCGGCGAAACCCTGATCCAGCTGCTGGAATCGCGCCTGGACAACGTCGTCTACCGCATGGGCTTCGGCTCGACGCGCGCCGAAGCTCGCCAGCTGGTGAGCCACCGCGCCATCGAACTGAACGGCCACACGGCTGACATCGCTTCGATGCTGGTCAAGGCTGGTGACGTCATCTCGATCCGCGAAAAGGCCAAGAAGCAAGGCCGTATCAAGGAATCGCTCGACCTGGCCACCAGCATCGGCATCCCCCAATGGGTGGAAGTCGACACGACCAAGCTGACCGGTACGTTCAAGTCGGCTCCCGATCGCGCTGACGTCGCTCGCGACATCAACGAATCGATGGTCGTCGAACTGTACTCGCGTTAATCAGGTCGGCCGGCGCCTCCTTCGCAGGTGTGCCGGCTACTGGTCCCGCGACCCGTTTGCACGTCTCGCAGCAGCCCGCTTTCCGCCTTTTGGTGGGGCGGGCTTTGCGGTAAGTATCGGCCGGCGTTTTCGCGCCGTCCGAGTTTCATGTTTCACCCTGTCCATCAGCCTTATCGGTGTAACGAGCCGAGGGTATTGAAAAGGAACACAGTAAATGTCCACTCAAGGTTTTCTGAAGCCGCGCTCCATTGAAGTCGAACCGGTCGGCACGCACCATGCCAAGATCGTGATGGAGCCGTTCGAGCGTGGCTACGGTCATACTCTGGGCAACGCCCTGCGCCGCATCCTGCTGTCTTCGATGACCGGCTACGCGCCGACCGAAGTGCAAATGACGGGCGTGGTGCACGAATATTCGACCATCCCGGGCGTTCGCGAAGATGTCGTCGACATCCTGCTGAACCTGAAGGGCGTGGTTTTCAAGCTGCACAATCGCGACGAAGTGACCCTGGTTCTGCGCAAGACTGGCGCGGGCACCGTGCTGGCCAGCGACATCGAGCTGCCGCACGACGTCGAGATCATCAACCCCGGCCATGCCATCTGCAACCTGACGGACGCAGGCAAGCTGGAAATGCAGATCAAGGTTGAGAAGGGCCGTGGCTACGTGCCGGGCAACGTGCGCGCGCTGTCGGAAGACCGCACCCACACCATCGGCCGCATCGTTCTGGACGCTTCGTTCAGCCCGGTTCGCCGCGTCAGCTACGCTGTGGAAAGCGCCCGTGTTGAACAGCGCACCGACCTGGACAAGCTGGTTCTGGATATCGAAACCAACGGCGTGATCTCGCCCGAGGAAGCGGTGCGCCAGTCGGCTCGCATCCTGATGGACCAGATCTCGGTCTTCGCCGCGCTGGAAGGTGCTGGCGATTCGTACGAAGCGCCGGTCCGCGGCACGCCGCAGATCGACCCGGTCTTGCTGCGTCCGGTCGACGACCTGGAACTGACCGTGCGTTCGGCCAACTGCCTGAAGGCCGAAAACATCTACTACATCGGCGACCTGATCCAGCGTACCGAAAACGAGCTGCTCAAGACCCCGAACCTGGGTCGCAAGTCGCTCAACGAAATCAAGGAAGTTCTGGCTGCACGTGGCTTGACCTTGGGCATGAAGCTCGAGAACTGGCCGCCCCTGGGCCTGGAGCGTCCCTAAGCTTTAAACGGGTGGCGCCCTGGCAACGGGGCGTCTCCTGCAACGCCCGGCAACCCCGCCGGGCGGTTTGCGAATTCGTCGTAAAATGCACCGTTTTCTACCGGACCGCAGCCTGATTGCAGGTTGATAGAAGAGCCGGCCACCCGATGGCGAACGCCATCTTTAGATTCAAAGGAAACTTATCATGCGTCACGGTAATGGCTTGCGTAAGCTCAACCGCACCAGCAGTCACCGTCTTGCCATGTTCCGCAACATGGCCGTTTCGTTGATCACTCACGAAGCTATCAAGACCACGCTGCCGAAGGCGAAAGAATTGCGCCGCGTCATCGAACCCCTGATCACGCTGGGCAAAGAGCCCACGCTGGCGAACAAGCGTCTGGCATTTGCCCGTCTGCGCGATCGCGATGCGGTGGTGAAGCTGTTTGCCGAAATCGGCCCGCGCTACGCGGCCCGTAACGGTGGCTACACCCGCGTGCTGAAGATGGGCTTCCGTCAAGGCGACAACGCTCCCATGGCTTTCATGGAACTGGTTGACCGTCCGGAAGTTGATGAAGCCGCTGAGGACAGCGCCGAATAAATTCGGTTGCTAGATAAGCGACAAGGGCGGGTCTTCGGACCCGCCCTTGTTTTATTTGCGCCCGGCATTTGCGCATCCGGCATTTGCGCGCTCGACTCGCGCTTTGAATCAGGACGCGTGCAATTCCCCGCGCAATTGCGCGGCGGTGGCCGCCAGGGCCTCTTGAGGCGGTTGTGGCGGCATCTTGAACGTCAGGTTCTGCTGTTCGATGTACGCCGTGGACGTGACGTCTTGCGTGTGGTGCATGGGGATAACGTGCGCGTGCGAGTGCGCCACGTGTATGCCGGTGAAGGCGAAGCCCACCCGCTCCACGCCGTACAGGCGCTTCATGTGGCGGCCCAGCTTCTGCCCCAGGTTCACAATGTGCCCCGCCAGGTCAGCCGGCATGTCCTCGAAGTACGGGTAATGCTGTTTGGGAATGATCAGCGTGTGTCCCGGCCGCACGGGTTGGATGTCCAGGAAGGCCAGCAAACGCTCGTCTTCATGAATGATATGGGCGGGAATCTCGTGCCGGGCGATCCGGCAGAACAGGCATTGGTCTGGCATGCGGGCCTCGTGAAAGCGGGTGGCATGGTGGGGGGACGTCCGCGTTGATGGAACCGGAGCGGTCGCCGCAATATCGATAAAATACCCCGAGTTACATCCCACACGGGTATCCCAAGGAGGCTCCATGTTGCGCGATGACGACGTCGTGCTGGTCATCAGCAATGCACCCGATCTCTTGTTGGCCAAGCGCATTGCGCATGTGCTGGTGGAAGATGGCTTGGCCGCCTGTGTGAACCTTGGCGCGCCGGGCCTGTCCATCTATCTGTGGAACGGAGAGGTCGAGGGGACGGAAGAAGTCCCCATCCACATCAAGACCACCTACGCGCGTCATCAGGCCGTTGTTCAGGCCCTGGCGCAGATGCACCCCTACGATGTGCCCGAGATCATTGTGCTGCCGGTTATCGGCGGCGCCGCACCCTATCTGGACTGGGTTCGCGAACAGACGGCCGTCAAGCAAACCAAGAGAGAATAATGTTGCAACTTGCCGGTATCGTCGGTGCGCGCGGGCGCTCGATTCCTGCCATCCGCGCGGTGCGCGCCTTGATCGGGCGCAGCCTGGTGTTGCTGGCGACGGCGCTGTTGCTGCTGACCTGGCAGACGGCCGCGCAGGCCGAAGCCGAATTCCTGGAACCCGAAAAGGCGTTCGTGTTCAGCGCGCAGATGGCCGCGCCCGACACCTTGGAACTGCATTACAAGGTCGCGCCCGGGTACTACATGTACCGCGAGCGTTTCGGCATCACGATAAGCCCGATCGGCGCCACCACATTGGGCGAGGCGGTCTACCCCAAAGGCGAGGTCAAGTACGACCCGACCTTTGAGAAGGACATGGAGGTCTTTCACAAGGATGTGATGATCCGCGTGCCGGTGGGCGCGGGCGGACAGCCCTTTACCCTGACCTTGACCGGACAGGGCTGCGCGGATGCCGGCCTGTGCTATCCGCCCATGGACAGCAGCGTCAAGCTCACGCCGGTTGCCGGCGGCTACGCGCTGGCGGGTGGGGCGAGCGCGCCAGCCGCGCCCGCCGCGTCTTCGGGTGGCTTGAGCGCGCTGGTCAAGGCCGGCGATACCGGCCTGGCCGATGCGTTGGGCGGCCTGGGTTGGGCCAAGACCGCTGGCGTGTTCCTGGTTCTGGGCTTGTTGCTGGCATTCACGCCCTGCGTGCTGCCCATGATTCCCATCCTGTCTTCGATCGTGCTGGGCGGCGCAACGCAGGCCCGGCCCTCGCGCGGGCGTGGCCTGGCCCTGGCCGCAACGTATGTGCTGGGCATGTCGGTCGTGTACACCGCGCTGGGCGTCGCCGCCGGACTGAGTGGCGCGGGCCTGGCCGCCTGGTTGCAGACCCCCTGGATCCTGACGCTGTTCGCCATCCTGCTGACCGTGTTGGCGCTGGCGATGTTTGACGTCTTCACGTTCCAGATGCCGTCAGGCGTGCAGGCCAAACTGTCCGAGCGTTCGTCGCGCGTGCCGGGCGGCCGCTATACGGGCGCGCTGGTGATGGGCGCCTTGTCGGCGCTGATCGTCGGACCTTGCGTTGCCGCGCCGCTGGCGGGTGCGCTGTTGTATATCTCGCAGACGGGCGACGTGGTGCTGGGCGGTTCGGCGCTGTTCGCCATGGCCTGGGGCATGGGCGTGCCGCTGTTGATCGTGGGCGCGTCGTCAGGCGCCTTGCTGCCCAAGGCCGGCCCCTGGATGGACGGCGTCAAGCGCCTGTTCGGCATGCTGCTGCTGGCGACGGCGTGGTGGATGCTGATACCCGTGGTGCCGACCTGGGTGCAGATGACGGGCTGGGCCTTCCTGGCGGTTGTGTCGGCGGTGATGCTGCGTGCGTTTGACGCCTTGCCCGCGGGCGCGGGTGCCGCGCGCATGTTCGGCAAGGGGTTGGGGCTGCTGTTGGCGCTTGCGGCCGCTGCGTGGCTGCTGGGTGCGGCCAGCGGCGGTCGTGACGTGCTGCAGCCGCTGTCGCATCTGGCCGCGGGGGCCTCCGGGCCGGTGGGCACGGCGGTCACCAAGGGCGAGCTTCAGTTCACCCGCGTGCGCAACAACGCGGAATTGGATGCGCTGCTGGCGCAGAGCACCCAGCCGGTCATGCTGGATTTCTATGCCGACTGGTGCGTGTCGTGCCGCGAAATGGAGCGCTTCACGTTTACCGATCCGGGCGTGGCGCAGCGCATGTCGGGCATGCTGCTGGTGCAGGCCGACGTGACGGCGAACAACGCCGACGACCGGGCCTTGCTCAAGCGGTTCCGCCTGTTCGGGCCGCCGGGCATCATGTTCTTTGAACCGGGCGGCAAGGAATTGCCGGACGCGCGCGTCGTCGGTTTCCAGGACGCCAAGCGCTTCACGGAATCGTTGGACAAGGTGCTGGTGCGCTGACGGCGGGCGATATACCATGGCGGCTGCGCTGCGTGGGCGGCGCATCCCACTCCCTCCAGGCCGGCGCCCGTGACGTCCCCAACAGTTGATGCAAGCCAGGACCAAACAGGTCTTATCTATGTTCAATTGATGTTCGTCATGGCCACATGGGGCCTGAACATCGTCTCCATCAAGTACCTCACGCAGCACATGGACATCCAGGCGCTTGCCGCCGTGCGGATCGTCATTGCGTTCATCACCGTCACCCTGATCATCAAGGCCCGTCGAGGCCGCGTGCCCAAGCTGGGCCGCATGGAACTTGGCTGGGTGGCGCTGGCGGGTTTCCTGGTGGTGTACGCGCACCAGGTAGCGCTTGTGTCGGGGCTGCGGTTTTCATCGGCGGCCAACGGCACGTTGATCATGGCCACCAGCCCGCTGTTGTCGGCATTGCTGGCCGCGCTGTTCTATCGCGAAAAACTGACCACGGTACGCATCTGCGGGGCCTTGCTCGGCCTGCTGGGCGTGGGCATGGTGGTGGCGGGCAGTGGCGCGCAGTTCGGCCTCACCGGCTGGGGCGATGCGGTGGTTTTCGTGGCCGTGCTGGTGTTCGTGTTTGGCGGGCTGGTGATTCAGCGCATGTCGCGCACGATGGATCCGCTGGGCATGCTTTGGTACATGTATCTGGCAGGTGGCCTGATGCTGGTGGTGCACGCGGCAGTGACGCCGTCTTCCTACCAGACCGATACCTGGCAGATGACGTGGTGGCCGTGGCTGGTGCTGCTGTTTTCAGCGGTGATTGCGTCCGGCGTCAGCAACATCATCTGGAATGCCGGCATCGCGCGGCTGGGCATCAGCCGCGCGGCCTTGTTCGTGAACTGGCTGCCGATATTCGGGTTGCTGTTCGCGTCCCTGTTCCTGGATGAACACGTCACGTTGACCCACGTGCTGGGCCTGGCTTGCGTGTTGGGTGGAACGTGGCTGGGGCTGCGCCGGACGAAGCCGGCGCCTAGCCGTAAAAGCGTTTAGCGCTGCGCCTTGAGTAGCGTGGCCGCTTCGATGGCGAAGTAGGTCAGGATGCCATCGGCGCCGGCGCGCTTGAACGCCAGCAGTGCTTCCATCATGACCTTGTCGTGGTCCAGCCAGCCGTTGGCGGCGGCGGCCTTGATCATCGCGTATTCGCCGCTGACCTGATAGGCAAACGTGGGCACGCGGAAGGTGTCTTTCACGCGGCGCAGCACGTCCAGATACGGCATGCCCGGCTTGACCATGACCATGTCGGCGCCTTCGTTCAGATCGGCGGCCACTTCGCGCAAGGCTTCATCGAGATTGCCCGGGTCCATCTGGTAAGCCATTTTGTTTGACTTGCCCAGGTTGGTGGCCGAGCCCACCGCGTCGCGGAACGGGCCGTAGAACGCGCTGGCGTACTTGGCCGAGTAAGCCATGATCTGCGTGTGGATGTGGCCGTTGGCTTCCAGCGCCTGGCGGATCGCGCCGATGCGGCCGTCCATCATGTCGCTGGGGGCGACCATATCGACACCGGCGGCGGCTTGAGTCAGCGCCTGCTTGACCAGGATCTCGACAGTAATCTCGTTGATGACGTAGCCGTTTTCGTCGATGACGCCGTCCTGGCCATGGCTGGTGTAGGGGTCCAGCGCCACGTCACACAGAATGCCGAGTTCGGGGAAACGCTTTTTCAGCTCGCCCACCACGCGCGGAATCAGGCCGCGCGGGTTGGTGGCTTCCATGCCGTCGGGCGTTTTCAACGAGGGGTCGATGACGGGGAACAGCGCCATCACCGGAATGCCCAGTTTCACGCATTGCTCGGCCACCGGCAGCAGCGTGTCCAGCGAATAGCGGACCACGCCGGGCAACGACGCCACGGCTTGCTGCACGCCCGTGCCGTCGGTCACGAAGACGGGGTAGATCAGGTCATTGACCGTCAGGGCGTTTTCGCGCACCAGGCGGCGGGTGAAGTCGTCGCGGCGCAGGCGACGGGGGCGGGAAACCGGAAACTCAGGGGTGATGATCTGCGGGTTCATGATTCGACCTTGGGGGAAATCCAATTCTCAATGTGGGCGCCGGCTTCTTCCAGCCCGATGCGCTCGGGCGCCGAGAACGGGATGGTGTGCAGGGCGCCGATGTCGGCCAGGTCTTTGCGGACGGAGAACACCGTGCGCATGCGCTGGCCGTAAGGCAGCTTGTCGGCCTTGGTCAGCAGCGCCAGCACGGGGCGTCCGGTGGGGGCGATGAAGTTGGCCAGGCGGCGGTCAAGTTCGGTGACGCCGCGGCGGATGTCGATCAGCAGCACGATGCCTGCAAGCGACTCGCGGTCGCGCAGATAGCCGCCGAGGATGTCCGCCCATTTTTCTTTTTCGTTGCGCGCGACGGACGCATAGCCGTAGCCGGGCAAGTCAACGAGAAAACCGATGTGGCCTTCCGGATCCAGCGGGTCGGGCAAGCCGAACATGTTGATCAAGCGCGTGCGGCCCGGCGTCTTGCTGGAAAACGCAAGGCGGCGCTGGTTGCACAGCACGTTGATGGCCGTGGATTTGCCGGCGTTGGAGCGGCCGACAAAGCAGACCTCGGGAGCGCCGGCGGCCGGCAACTGGTCGAGGCGAGCTGCGGAGGTAAGGAAGGAGGCGCGATGTAGGAGGGACACGGATGGGCTTTGGATACGGTTGGTTTCGAGCCCTATTGTATAATCCGGCGTTTGCAACAGTGGTCCCCGTGCGCGGAGCCGTCTTTTTTGCTTACTGTTTAGGTGCCTGCGGCAACTTGGCAGGCAGAATGGGCAGTGAGGTTCGATACGGTTTTCCAGGGTGTGCGGGGCAGGCGTGGGCGCCTTTTTGCGCCTTGATCGATGTGATCGTCGAGGTCTTCATGAAGCGTGTGCTGTCCCGAATGTTGGTTGCGAGCGGGCTGTTGCTCGGCGCCTCCGCCTTCTCTACACCCAGTTTCGCCGCTGACGGCGCTGCGGGCCCGGCCAAGCCAGATGCCGCCAAGGGCGGCCAGTTGTTTGACCAAGGCGACGCCTCCAGAGGCATCATCGCCTGTGCGTCCTGTCACGGCGCGGCGGGCAACAGCACCATCCCGGTGAACCCCAACCTGGCCGCGCAACCCCACGAATACCTGGCCAAGCAATTGGCCGACTTCCAGATCAAGCAGGGCGCCAAGCTGCCTGTGCGCAACGGCGCGGGTGGCAACCCCACGCCGATGACCGCCATGGCGCAGAACCTGACGCCGGCCGATATGCAGAACATCGCGCTGTACCTGGCGCAACAGCCTCTCAAGGAACCCGCCACGGCAGGCCAGGAGAAGCTGGTGGATCTGGGCCAGAAGATCTGGCGCGGCGGCTTGCCCGAGCGCAATGTGCCGGCCTGCGCGGCGTGCCACTCTGCCAATGGCGCGGGCATGCCCGCCCAGTACCCCCGCTTGTCGGGGCAGTTCCCCATGTACATTGAAGAGCAGCTCAAGCTGTTCCGCAGCGGCGACCGCAAGAACGACATCATGTTCGCGATTGCTGACCGCATGTCGGACGCCGATATCAAGGCGGTGTCCGACTACGCGGCAGGCCTGCGGTAGGCGTCAGCCCGCAACACGCGCGGCTGGTCCGCGTTCATGCAACCTGAGCGTAACGGAACCCGATTCCGTTACGCGCTGTCTATGAGGGGGGTAGCCGATCGCGCGGCCCCCCTTTTTTCATGAATTCAACACGCACCCACACTCGCCCCTCTTTACGCAGCCTGCCCGGTGACTTCTTCGAACTGCTCGGTTCGATGCGGTTCGCCGTCAGCCTGTTGATGTTCATCTGCGTGGCGAGCCTGGTGGGCACGGTGTTGCAGCAGAACCGATCGTCCAGCAACTACATCGACCAGTTCGGCCCGTTCTGGTACGAGGTGTTCGACAAGTTTTCCATCTGGCACGTCTACAACAGTTGGTGGTTCCTGCTGATCATGGGATTCCTGGTCGTGTCGACCTCGGTGTGCCTGACCCGCAACGCACCCAAGATGCTGCGCGAAGCGCGCTCATTCCGCGAGCACGTGCGCGCGAGCAGCCTGCGCGCGTTTCCGCATCGCGTTGAAACGGAAGAACCCACCGATGTCGCGCAGACCTCGGCAGGGCTGAAGGCGCTGCTGGAACGGCTGGGTTACGCCGTGCGTGTACGGCAGGACAACGACGGCGTGCTGCTGGCCGCCAAGAAGGGCAGCGCCAACCGCCTGGGCTATGTGTTCGCGCACGCGGCCATGGTCATCATCTGCGTGGGCGGTCTGCTAGACAGCGAGTTGCCCGTGCGGCTGCAAGTCATGTTCGGCGGCAAGCAACCCATTGTCGACAACATGCTGATTTCGGAAGTGCCCGAAAGCGGCCGCCTGTCGGTCAATAACCCGAGTTTTCGCGCCAGCGTGCTGGTGCCTGAAGGCGGCCAGGCCAGTACGGCGGTCGTAATGGTGGGCGACGGCGCCTTGGTGCAGCCGATGCCCTTCACGCTGAAGCTGAAGAAGTTCGTGGTTGATTACTACTCGACCGGCATGCCCAGTCGTTTCGCCAGCGAAGTTGAAGTCACCGACCCGGATACGGGCAAGACCTTCGATTCCACCATCGAAGTCAACGAGCCGTTGCGTTTCAAGGGCATGACGGTGTACCAGTCCAGCTTTGACGATGGCGGCAGCACGGTGGTCTTGAAAGGTTATCCGCTAGTAGGTTCCCAGGACGCCACTTTTGCCGTTGACGGCACGGTGGGCAAGACAAGCGAAGTGACTGCTCACACGTCGGCCGGTCCGCGCAGCATGGGCGTAGAGATCACGGCCATGCGGCCGATCAATGTGGAAGACCTGACGCGCGGCGATCCCAAGGGTCCCAACCAGAGTTTTGCTGAGCACGTGGCATCGGTGTCGGGCAGCGCGGCGGGCAAGAAGAACGAGAACCTGCGCAACGTGGGTCCCAGCGTTGAATACAAGCTGATCGACGACGCGGGCCAGGCCCACGAATTCCAGAACTACATGCTGCCCATGGAACTGGACGGCGCCAGCGTGTTCCTGGCCGGCGTGCGCAACAATGCGTCCGAGCCGTTCCGCTACCTGCGCATTCCGGCTGACGACGACAGCTCGATCGCGGAATTCATGCGGCTGCGCGCCACGCTGGCCGACCCGGCCGCGCGCCGTGAAGCCGCCCGTCGTTTCGCCGAGCGCAACAGCCCGTCCGGCACCGACCGCCAGCCCTTGCAAACCGCCGCCGAGCGCGCGCTGGAAACCTTTGCGTCGGGTGGCCTGCAAGCCGTTGCGGCCTTCCTGCAAGCCAACACCCCTGCCGCCGACCTGGAGCGTGCCGCCGATGTGGTGATCCGGCTGATCGGGGCCAGCATGAACGAGCTGCGCGCCATTGAACGCGAACGCGCCGGCTTGCCCCCCGTCGCGGTCGAAGGCCCCGACGGCGAGCGCGCGGCAGTGTGGTCGCGCCTGGCCGTGGCGGCATTGTCCGACCTGACGGTCTATCCGGCGCCGGTGTTCCTGTCGCTGGCCGACTTTAATCACGTACAGGCCAGCGTGTTCCAGGTCAGCCGCACGCCGGGCAAGAATACGGTCTACCTGGGCAGCCTGTTGCTGGTCCTGGGGGTGTTTTCGATGTTCTACATCCGCGACCGCCGCGTCTGGATCTGGGTCAAGCCGCAAGGCAGCGGCAGCAGCGTCCTGGCGGCCATGACGTCCCAGAAGCGTACACTCGACTTCAATCAGGAGTTTGAACGCTTCAAGCAGGCGCTGCTGCGCCAGAAAAGGTCTTAAGGTTTTTTATGTCGACGACGACCACCCCGCATCCCTCCTCGCCGGACACGTTGAACGCGTCGCCCGATACCCTGTGGCAAGACAGCCTGTCGGAAACGGGCGACAACCGCGCCCGGCGCGGCAAGCCGGACTGGACCGACGTAGTCTTCTTCCTGTTGCTGTCGGTGGGCGCGGCCTTCGCGCTGACCCGGCACGGCAACGCGATGGATTATTACGAGAAGATCATCCTGTGCGGCACCGTGCCCGCGCTGGCGTGGTTGGGCTGGTTGTGGCGGCCGCTGCGCCGTCTGATGGTCGCCTGTGCGATCGCGGCGGGCCTGGCCTTGATGTTGTACGGCAATGACCTGGCCCGCGCCGAGCAGGTGTTCTTCCTGAAGTACCTGTTCTCGTCCCAGTCCGCCATTTTGTGGATGTGCGCGCTGTTCGCGCTGGCCATGGTCTGCTACTGGATCGGCGTGTTCAGCCCCACCGCCGCGTGGCTGGGCACGGCGTTGACCTGGGGCGCGGTATTTGCCGGCGTCACCGGCCTGCTGGTGCGCTGGCGCGAAGGCCATCTGATGGGGCCAGATCTGGGCCATATCCCCGTCAGCAACCTGTATGAAGTCTTTGTGCTGTTTTCGCTGATCACGGCGCTGTTCTACCTGTATTACGAACGCAAGTACGCCACGCGCGCGCTGGGCGGTTTCGTGCTGCTGGTGGTGACGTCCGCCGTCGTGTTTCTGCTTTGGTATTCCTTCACGCGCGATGCCGGCCAGATCCAACCGCTGGTGCCGGCGTTGAAAAGCTGGTGGATGAAGTTGCACGTGCCCGCCAACTTCATCGGCTACGGCACGTTCTCGCTGGCGGCGATGGTGGGCTTTGCCTACCTGGTCAAGCAGCACGGGCAGACCACGTCGTGGGCCAAGCTGGCGCCCTTGTTCATTCTGGGCGTGCTGCTGTGCGCCGAGCCGATGGTGTTCCGCACCGATGGCCTGTCCGCCACCTGGATGCTGTACTTCGGCGTGGGCGCCGTGATCGTGGGCGCCATCCTGCTGGGCCGCCGCCGCATTGCCGCCGCGCTGCCCTCGCTGGAAGTGCTGGACGACATCATGTATCGCGCCATCGCGATCGGGTTCGCCTTCTTCACGGTGGCGACCATTCTGGGCGCGCTGTGGGCGGCGGACGCCTGGGGCGCGTACTGGCAGTGGGATCCCAAGGAAACCTGGGCGCTGATCGTCTGGCTGAATTACGCGGCCTGGCTGCACATGCGCCTGATCAAGGGCCTGCGCGGCACCATGGCGGCCTACTGGGCGCTGATGGGGCTGTTGATCACCGGCTTTGCGTTCCTGGGCGTGAACATGTTCCTGTCGGGGCTGCACTCGTACGGTCAGCTGTAGCCGTCAGCCTTGATTCGGGCGGCTGCTGCCAGCCGCCCCGAATGCGTCACGCCGCCAAGGCAAACATCGACTTCTGCGGTGTGGCCGCCTTGAAACCCGGCGCATTGATCGTGTTCTGCAAGGTCAGGCTGGTTACGCGCACCAGCGGCGCGGCACGCACCAGCACCGTGAACGCCCCGGTCATGTAGCGCGCCCGACCCATGAAGGTCTGCGAGATCAGGCCGCCGCCCACGCCAGCCGTATCGCCGAGCGTCACCGGTATGGTCGTGACCATGTTGTGCATCGGCATGCAGCTTAGCCACACGTTCCACACCACCGGGATGCCCATGGACGACGTGGACACGTCAATGTGCGGCACCGGCGGCACCGGTGTCTTGCAGACATCGGGGAATCCCAACCCCACGCTGGGTAACTGGCAGAGCACTTGCATGGTTTCCACTCCTGTTGCGATGGGTCAAAGGCCGGCGCGTCCCGCCGACCACAGTTCGGCGTCGAGCAAGGGGGCGTCGTTGTCGAGGATGCCGTGGCGCTGCGACCAGCGCACCCCGCGCGTCAGCGCGCGATGCATGCGTGTGCGCAGGAACGTGGCGTCGCGCAGGTCGGCGCCGTCCAGATCCGCCAGCGAGAAATCGGCGTCGACAAGATGGGCGCCGCGAAAGTCCGTGTTGGCACAACGCGCGCGCTGAAAAATGCATAGGCCCAGGCTTGCGCCCTGGAACGTGGCGCCGTCCAGTGTGGCCTCGGCCCAGATGGCGCCGTCAAAGCGGCCGCCTTGCAGATCGGCTCCGCTTAGATCGGCCAGGGGGAACAGCGCCTGCGGCGCGCAAGCACCGGCAAAGCGCGCACCCCGCAACGACGAGCCCTTGAAGCCCGACTGGCGCAAATCGCACTGGCGAAAGTCCGCCGCGTCCAGTTGGCAATCCGTGAAGTGGCACAGCGCAAAGGCTTGCCCCGCGACGTTCTGCGCCGACAGATTGCATTCCGTGAACATGGTGCTGGCTGCGCTAACGCCGGTCAGCGTCACGCCGTGCAGGTCCAGTTGATGGAACAGGGTGTAGCTGAATTGCGCTTGCGTCAGATCCGCATTGGCGAATGCCCCGCGCGAGAACACCGAGCGTTCCACACGAGCCGCCCGCAACGACGCGCCCGCCAGTGAGGTCGCGGTGAAAGACGCTTCATGAAGCGTGGCTTGATCCAGCCTGGCGCCCGCCAGATCACATTCGGTGAAGCTCGTGCCATGAAATTGGCCGCCGCTGAACGTCGCGCCTGGCGCGCGGCAGCGAAGCAGGCGCGCCGTGTCCAGGTTGGCGCCGTCGGCTTCCCAGCGCGTCATGTCGCAACTGATGAACTGGCTGTCCTGCAACTGGCAGCCGCTCATTCGCGCATCCGTGAAGTCCACGTGATCGAAGAACGCGCCGGCCAGATCCTGCCCGCGCAGATCGGCACCCGCCAAACTGAGGTGTTGGATCGGCTCGCCATGGCGCACGCTGTCCAGCAGCTTGTCGAGGTTCATGCGGGGCGCTCCGGCTGTCTGGCGGGCCAGCGCTTCGCGCCTTGTGTGTAGGTGTGGTCCAGCCCGGTGCTGTCGTCCATCCGAGTCTGTGCGACATCGGCGCGGAAGAAATTCGCGCCCGTGAGATCGGCGCGCAGAAAGATGGCCTTGCCCAGCAAGCCGTTGATCAGGTTGGCGTCGCGCAGGCGGGCACCGGTGAAATCCGCGCGCACAAAGTGCGTGTCGGGGGCGGTCAGGCCGCTAAGATCGGCGTCTTGCAACAGGCACTCGGAAAAGTCGCAGGCGTTCAGGGTGGCGCCGCGCAGGTCGGCCCCCGTCAAGGTGGCGCCGCGTGCGCTGCCGTGCTTGAACTGCATGCCGCGCAACCGCGCGCCTGCAAGTTCGACGCGGCCCGCGAAAGCGCAGCCGTCCAGCGTAGCGGCCTCCATGCTGAAGCGGCCAGTAAAGCCGGCATCCATGAAGCTCACGCGCACCAGCGCCGCGTCGGTAAAGTCGGCGTTGGCAAGCGCACCTTGCATGAACACGCATTGATCCAGCTGCGCCTTGAGAAAGCGGCAGTCCTCGAACGTGGCGCTCATCGCTGCCCATTGGTGAAAGCTCGCGCGGCCGAAGTCGCAACGTATCAGCCGCGCCTGATGCAAGCGTCCCAACTGCCATGCGCTATCAACAAAATTGCAGTCTTCGCAGTGGGCGTGGTCCCACGTGCACTCCTTGATCTGGGCCGTTGCAAAGTTCGCGTTCACGCATTGCGTGCGGCCCAGGTTGGTGCGCGTCAGGTTCGCGCCGGACAGGCTTGTGCGGGTCAGGTCGGCGCCGGTCAGGACCGCATCCGTCAGGTCGCAGCCATCCAGCCGCGTGTCCACGAGTTTCGCGCCCGCGAAAATCGCGCGCTGAAAATTGGCGTTGGACAAGTCCATGCCGGATAGATCCGCGCCGCTCAGGTTCATGTCGCGACAGTCCCGGCTGGCTTTCAACTGCGCTTCCAGCTTGCGGCGCGTGCGCTGCGCGCGCAACGGCGGCATGGGCGGGGGCGGCGCGAAATGGTGCGCGGATTGCTGATAGGCCTGGTGAACCTGCGGGCCCAGCGTGTCGGCCAATGGCGGCTGCGTACCTTCGCTGTCCACTGAGGCGCGTCCAGCTTGTGCATGCGGGCTGGCGTCGAATTCGGCGATGTGCCGTTTGATCTTGCGGGGATCGAAACCCGACGGTAGCTTGCCATCCGCGTCTTGCCGACGCAGCGCGTCCATGTCCACGCCAGCCACCTCGGCCATCTGCGGAAGGTTGGGATCAGCCAACGCGCGCGCCCCTGGCCCGCCAGACAGGCGCTTGGCGGCTTCCAGCTCTTCCTGCATGCGCAGAATGGTCTGGGGCAGATCGGCAAGCCGGGGCGCCGTGGGCGGCGGGTCCAACGGGACCATGTACCGATCCGGGTCCAGGCCCTGCGCCAATAGTGACTCACGTTCGCGGGCATGGCGGCGTGCCAGCCCAGCATGCACGTTCTTGTTGGTGGGACGCACGGCCACGGCTTGCGCATCGCCTTCCAGTTGCCCGCCGCAAAGATCTTCGGGCACGAGCTGCGCGTCCAGCAAGGCGTAGACGGAGCCTAGCTCCGGGTTCAGGCGTTGCCGCACCACGTCTTCATAATGGGCAAGCGCTTTCGGCTGACCCGCGTGTTCCAGCGCGGGCATGATGTGGCGGATATCCGCCGCGTCATCTTCTTGCACGTGAACTGCGCCATGCCACATCAACACCATCTTCGTGTGGTCGGGAAAAAACCAGGCGGTGGTCAGGCGCAGCGACACCTCTTCAAGCGCGCTGCCGTCCGCGTGGCGGCTGACAAAACAGCGCGCGCGCCAGTGGGGCAGTTGGCCGCGCAGCACCGGCTGTTGCGGGTGCAGGTTCCACAGCGCGTAGTCCGTGCCACCGGCAAGCTCGGCGTTGGCCGGCCCCCATTGGTCGGGCGGCGCGGCGTTGAAGAAGCGCCAGTCCATGTCGCGCGCGAAGCCGGGAAAGTCGTGCTCCAGCCATTCCTGCCCGTAGTCGCGGCCCATATGCGATGCCCGTTGCGGCCATTCCACGGGCAATGCGCCAAAGCCCGCGGGCGCCACCCGCTGGCCGGGGGCGCTGATGCGCTGCAAGGGATGTTCGATGTTCGGCAACCGGCGCGCGCGCACGCCATTGATGGTTTCGTCGTGCGCGCCGATGCCCAAGGGGTTTTCGGCAACGTCCGGGCCACCATAGGCGCGGCTCCAGTCCAGGCGCATGCGAGCGAAAGGTTGTGGCGCGGTCGCCTTGCCATCGATCCAGTAGCGGTCGCCAAACACCAGCAAGGACTTGTCGATGGCGCCTACCTGCACGCGCACGCCGCACGCGCCGGGTTGCTTGGCGTCATGCGGGTAGGCATGTCCCGAGACCAGCACTTCCGGGTACTGCTTGGGCGTGGCCAGGTCCAGCGCGCCGATGCCTTCTTCAGCGGCAAGCTTCCACAGGTGCTGGTCGCTCAACAAGGTGGGGGATTGCGCGATGTCGACCAAGGCGAAGACGGAAACGCCCAGCACGTCGCAGCGCTGATTACGATAGGGTCGTGTGAGGATGCCCAGGCGGAAAGGCTTGATGGTCTTCATGCGTTATCCGGTGGCCTGGTCAATGGCGACTTCATGCGTGGCCCCATCATCCTGAACGCGCACCTGCACGGTCTTGCCCACGCCGAACTCAGCCAGGTGCAGTGGCGATAGCGGCACGCGCACCGTGCGGGTCAAGGCCGGCGTGGTGGCGGTCGCAGCCACGTCCAGGTCCAGCTCGATGATGAAATACAGCGACTCGCCAATACGGGTGCGCGTGTCGCGCGCAGCGGTCACGCGCGCGGTGCTGGCCACGCCGGTGGCGCGCACGGTGTCGAGCCGCTGCGCGTCCGCGCGCCCCGTTGCCCGGCGCTTGCGTTCGCGCCGAAGCATGAACATCGCCTGCGCGCCCGATAACAGCAGGCCCAGCACCACCCACTTGCCCCAATCCGGCCAGGCCGTCACGAAGTCGGACATGGGCGCCTCAGATGATGGTCCACAGCCCGACCATGGATGCGCCCAGGCCCACCTGCTCTGCCTTCTGCATATCGAAGGCGTAGCTGGACCCGGTTGTGCGATACGACACCAACTGGCCGATGCTGCTGACCGCGGCATAGTTCGTGAACGACAAATTCAACATGACCGTGGTGCGAAACAGCGCAACGCGATGCAGCCCGAATTCCGCCTTCGCCACCGCCAGGCCGATCGAAAACGGCGTGGCTTGCAGCCAGCTTTCTTTCGACAGATCCTTGACGTTGGCGGCGTCCATCACGACATCCGCCGGTGTTTCCAGGGTGATGTTGCCCTTGGCCTTGACCGTCACCGTGGAACCTTCCGATTCCATGTGCGCCTTGCCTTTGGACTTGATGTCCATCGTGGCGGTTTCCGACTGCACCAGCATCGCGGTCTTGGCTTTCACGTCCATGTTCGCGTCGGTGGACAACACTTCAACCTTGCCCTTGGCCTTCTCGGTCAGCGTGCCTTCCTTGACGTGATGCAGCGAGTTGCCGCTGTTGACGTAGACCTGTTGGCCCGTCTTCAACGTTTCCTTGAACAGCCCCGTGACCTCGCGTTCTTCGCCCTTGGCGGCCACGGTGGTCTTCAAACCGTTGTCGAACTTCTCATCCATCAGGCCGTCTTTCACGTTGACCGTGCGCGATGCCTTGACAGTGTATTCCTCGTGTCCCGTGACGAAGACGTCGCGGCGCTTGCCGACTTTCAAGTTGTCGGTGCCGGTGATGTTGATGTCGCGAAAGCCGCCGATCTTGGTGGTGTCGTTCTCGCCGATCGTCGTGCTGCGGTTCAGGTCCGTCGTGTGCGTTTCGTTGGCTTCGACCTCGGTGCAGAGCTCGCGCTCGGCGTGCAGCCAGATGCGTTCGCAGCCGCTCTTGTCTTCAAACATCAGCGCATTCGCGGTGGCGGGCGTGCCGCTTTTCGAGCGGCTCAAGAAACCGCTTTGCGTGGCGTTGTCGGGCAGGTCCCACGGCGGCAGGTTGTTCGCGTTGAAGACGCGCCCGATCACGATGGGGCGGTCGGGCTGCCCGCCAATGAAATCCACGATCACTTCGTCGCGTATGCGCGGCAGTTGGATGCCGCCAAAGCCCCCGCCGGCCCATGGGCTGGACACACGCACCCAGCACGAACTGTTTTCGTCTTTCTTGCCGTAGCGGTCCCAATGAAACTGCACTTTGACGCGGCCCATCTTGTCGGTCCAGATTTCCTCGCCCTGCTTGCCCACCACCGTCGCAGTCTGTGGCCCGTGTGTGCGGGGAATCGGCGTGATGCGCGGCGCGCGAAACTGCGTGCTGGAGGGCAACACAACGAATTCCAGATCAAAGTCACCCGGATCGATCTGGCCGCTGGCGTAGCCCGTTTCACGGATGCGGTAGTAGATGCTGACGACGAGGTACTCGCGGTTTTCGGCTTGCCGTGGATGGTTGCGCAGCGTGAACAGATGGCCCGTGGAAAGCCCGCGCGCGTTCGACGCACCGGTGCTCTGTTCCTGCCGGCATTGCAGGTCTTGCAGCCGCACGCGCGTGTAGTGTTCGGCGTCGTCGGGGTTGGTGTAGCCGCCCTGCCATTCGTACATTTCCAGATCGCCGTGGTCATACGCCCCGGGGTTGTTGCGCCGCGCTTCCAGGCTGGCGGCGGGCGTCAGCGGGTGATAGTCGGTGGTGGCGAACGCGCCGGGTGTGATCTGTTCGGCGACTTCCCATTTGTGGATGTAGTCTTCGCGCGGAACGGTGATGCGGTCAGGGCCGTAATAGGGAATCTGCTCGTAGTCAGGCACGGGTTCGTGCTGCGTGATGTCGTCGGTCAGCACCAGCGTGTGCTTGCCCTTGTCGTGTTTGAACCAGAAATAAATGCCTTCGTGTTCCATCAAGCGGCAGATGAAGGCGTAGTCGGTTTCCTGGTATTGCACGCAGTATTCCCAATTGCGATACGTCTCCGTCAGCTTGAACTCGACGGGGTAGCTGTAGTCCTTGAGCACCTCGCGGATCACGTCGGGCACGTTCTTGTTCTGGAAGATCTTGTTGTCCGACGTTTGCGTCAGGTACCAGAGCCACGGCCGCACCGTGGCGCGGTAGATGGTGTAGCGCGACGTGTTGTTCTCGCGGCCCACCAGCACGCAGCGGGTGATGTGTCCGCTGAGATAGCGCGGTGCGCCCGGCGTGGTCTCGATCTCGAGCGTCAGCGGTTTGCCAAGCAGCGATTTCATGTCCAGCGAATAAGACTCCGAGACCAGCTCGACTTCAAATTCAAATAGCTGCGACAGGCTTTCCGCGCCGTGCATGCCGCGAAACTTCAATTGCTCTGGCGGCAAGGGCGTATGCGCCTTGACGACGCGTTCGCTTGGCACGGTGCGGTCCATCTCATCGTCTCCTTATGAGAATTCAAAGCTGCTGCGCTTGCTGCTACGAGTGTTGCGCGAGCACGCAAATGGCGCGCGCCGCATTGACTGCAATGTGATGGCCGGCCAAGTCATGGACCGCTTGCAAAAGGGCGGGTGCCGTCGTGAAGACGGGAGCACCGATGCCGGGGACGTCTGTCTCTGAATCTGTTTACGCGCCGGTCTGTCGCCAGCGTGAGCGCCGATTGTAGGCAGCGTGCAAAGCGGGCGAGAAGCGCAAACACATGCTTTTGTGTTTTTTACGGTTCGGTAACAACGCTTGCGCCGACACCCCTGTCGCGTAAGGAATATGTCAAAACATCAGTACAGCAGGGCGGAAAGTGTGCATTTGTTTAGTGCTTGTTAGCTGCTTGTAAGAAAAATCTGAAGTTGTGAGTTGTTCGTTGCATACGGAAAGACGTGCCTAGAATTCTCCCTTCCGTGAAGCAGCGCGGAGCGTAGTGGTTGGTTCCAGGCAGCATCCCCAGGCATCTAAGCAATGACTATGGACTTCGCCGATATCCTCAATACACTCGATTCACGTCTGCCCTGCGGGGAAGACCTTGAATACGACGCTGACTTCCTGCAGTTGCAGCGAGCCGCGGCCGGCCGGGACGAACAGCAGTTCGGCTCGACCATCATCGCCGCGCAGCCGCCTGACTGGCGCGAGGTCGAACGCCTGGCCCGCGCGCTGCTTGAACGCACGCGAGATCTGCGCGTGATCGGCCTGTTGACCTGTGCCTGGACCGAGATCCGCGGCCTGCCGGGTTACGCAGACGGGCTGGCGCTGGCCGTCGACACCCTTGAACGCTATTGGGAACCCGTGCATCCGCGTCTGGATAGCGTGGGCGAAGACGATCCGATGCCGCGCATGAACGCGCTGGCGGCGTTTGGCGATATGCAGGGCTGCGCGCGCAGCGTGCGCTCGGCGAGCCTGGTCAATGGTGTGCATGGGCAATTGTCCTTGCGCGAAACCGAGGCGTTGCTGGATGGCAGCCGCCAGGATGCCGAATGCTATCCGGGCGGGCGTCCCCGCGTGGTCGCGCGCTTGCGCGAAGCCTGGGCGCAACGCGAAGCCGATGTGCTGGCGCTGGCCTCCGCCGCGGATGCGCTGCGGCGCATACAGAAACTGGTGACGGACAAATTGGGCCCCACGTGGACGCCTGATTACACCGCTGTCCTGCGCACGCTGAATGTCGTGCTGGATGCCGCGCGAGATGGGCCGCAGGTGTCCTCTGATGCGGCCGGAATGTCTGCGCCGCCGCAAGCCGCCCTCCAGGATGACTCGGCGCAGGCGTCTGACGCATCCGCCAGCGGAGCTGCACCCAACACCACATCCAACGCCGACGTGCGCTGGCAGGACGCGCGCATTCAGTCGCGGGACGACGCCATGGCCATGCTGAGCAAGGTAAGCGCGTACTTCGAGGCCAACGAGCCCGGCCACCCCGCGCCCTATCTGATCCGCCGCACCCAGCAACTCATTCCGTTGAGCTTTCACGACATCATCAAAAACCTGGCGCCCCAAGGCCTTGAGCAATTCGAGGCATGGTTGCCGCGCGACACGGAGAGCCGGCCGGATTCGTAGGGCGGGCCAGCCCCCACATAAACAAGAGGAGACAACACCATGGCGACCAGCCTGAAAGGAAGCGGCCAGAAGTTCATTGCCAGAAACCGCGCGCCGCGTGTGCAGATCGAGTACGACGTGGAGATCTATGGCGCGGAGCGCAAGATCCAGTTGCCCTTCGTGATGGGCGTGCTGGCCGACCTGGCCGGCAAGTCCGAAACGCCCCAGCCCGAAGTGGGCGAGCGCAAGTTCCTGGACATCGATATCGACAACTTCGACGAACGCATGCGTTCGATCCAGCCGCGCGCGGCGTTCCAGGTGGACAACACGCTGACCGGCGAAGGCAACTTGAACGTTGATATCACGTTCGAGAGCATCGACGATTTCTCGCCGGCCACGGTTGCCAAGAAGGTCGGTGCATTGAACGAGCTGTTAAGCGCGCGGACCCAACTGGCCAACCTGCTGACCTACATGGACGGCAAGTCGGGCGCCGAGGAACTGATCGGCAACGTGCTCAAGAACCCCGCGCTGATGAACGCACTGGCGGCCGCACCCAAGCCTGAAGCAACGCCTGCATCCGACCCCGCAGCCACGGACCCGGCCGCCTAGTTCCGCTTGAACCGCTTTTCGGAGAATGCCATGACCGCAGTGGCCAAACGCGCGGACGCGCGCGCTGTCGATACCCTGGACGCCGACGACCTGTCCGCGCTCCTGAAGAAAGAATTCAAGCCCAAGACCGAGCAGGCGCGCGAGGCGGTGGAACACGCCGTGCGCACGCTGGCGCATCAGGCGCTTGAGAACAGCGGCGTCGGGCTGTCGTCGGATGCCTACCGCACCATCCAGGCGATCATCGCCGAGATCGACCGCAAGCTGTCCGAGCAGATCAACCGTGTGATGCACCACCCCGAATTCCAGCAGTTGGAGGGCGCGTGGCGTGGCCTGCATTACCTGGTCACCAACACCGAAACCGACGAGCTGTTGAAGATTCGCGTGATGAGTATCTCGAAGGCGGAGCTGGGGCGCACGCTCAAGCGCCACAAGGGCGTGGGCTGGGACCAAAGCCCCATCTTCAAGCGCGTGTACGAAGAAGAGTATGGCCAGTTCGGCGGCGAGCCCATCGGCTGCCTGGTGGGCGACTACCACTTCGACCACAGTCCGCCCGATGTGGAACTGCTGGGTGAGATTGCCAAGATCTCGTCCGCCGCGCATTGCCTTTTCATTGCCGGTGCATCGCCCAACGTGATGCAGATGGATTCGTGGCAGGAACTGGCCAACCCGCGCGACCTGACCAAGATCTTCACCAACACCGAATACGCCGCCTGGCGCAGCCTGCGCGAGTCCGAGGACTCGCGCTACATCGGGCTGGCGATGCCGCGCTTCCTGGCCCGCCTGCCTTATGGCGCGCGCACCAATCCGGTGGACGAGTTCGACTTTGAAGAAGACACCGACGGCGCCAACCACGACCGCTACACCTGGGCCAATTCCGCGTACGCGATGGCGGCGAACGTGAACCGCTCGTTCAAGTTGTACGGCTGGTGCACGTCGATCCGGGGCGTGGAGTCGGGCGGCGCGGTGGAAAACCTGCCCTGCCACAGCTTTCCCAGCGATGACGGCGGTGTGGACATGAAGTGCCCGACCGAAATCGCCATCAGCGATCGGCGCGAGGCCGAGCTGGCCAAGAACGGCTTCATGCCGCTGGTGCATCGCAAGAACTCCGACTTCGCGGCCTTCATCGGTGCGCAGTCCTTGCAGAAGCCGCACGAGTACTACGAGGCCGATGCGTCCGCCAATGCCAAGCTGGCCGCGCGCCTGCCGTACCTCTTTGCGTGCTGCCGGTTCGCGCACTACCTGAAGTGCATCGTGCGCGACAAGATCGGCTCGTTCCGCGAACGCGACGACATGGAGCGCTGGCTGAACGACTGGATCATGAATTACGTGGATGGTGATCCGGTGAACTCGTCGCAGGAAACCAAGGCGCGCAAGCCCTTGGCGGCGGCTGAGGTGCAAGTGCAGGAAATCGAAGACAACCCGGGCTATTACTCCGCCAAGTTTTTCTTGCGGCCGCACTATCAGCTTGAAGGGCTGACGGTGTCGCTGCGGCTGGTGTCCAAGCTGCCTTCGCTTAAGCAGAACGAAGGCTGAGCCTCAGACGAGATGGGCGCAGCCGCGCCCGATAACTTCAGGAGACAGATGTGGCTGTGGATATGTTCATGAAAATCGATGGCGCCAACGGCGAATCCAAAGACGCCAACCACAAGGACTGGACGGATATCGTGTCCTTCTCGTGGGGCGCGACGCAGCCGGGCAACCTGGCCAGCGGCGGCGGCTTGGGGGCGGGCAAGGCCAGCTTCAACGACCTGCACGTGGTGGCGCGTATCGACAAGGCGGCGCCCGCCGTGATGAAGCACTGCGCCAGCGGCAAGCACCTGGGCAAGATCGAGCTGTCCATGTGCAAGGCGGGCGGCGAGCAGATCGAGTACTCCAAGATCACGCTGGAAGACGTAATCGTGTCTTCGGTGCAGATCTCCGGCGACCGCAGCGCCGAAGGCGTGGTGGTGAACTTCGCGTTCCAGGCAGCCAAGGTCAAGCAGCAGTACTGGGAGCAGACCGAAAAGGGCGGCAAGGGCGCCGAAAGCCTGGTGGCTTGGGATATCAAGCAGAACAAGGAAGTCGGTTAGCGCGGAGCCTCCATGTCTATAGTTGCCGTTCCTTTCGGCGCGATCAGCCTGTCTGGCCAGTTGGACGAGGTGCAGGCGCAGATTCGCCGCCGGCCGGCCGACGCGGACTTGCGCGCGCAATTGTTTCAACTGCTGGTGGTGCAGGGGGATTGGGCGCGCGCCGCTGAACAACTGAGCGTGTGTGGCGCGCTGAGTGCGCAGGCGCGGCCGATGATGGCGCTGTACGCCAGCGCCATCGCGGCAGAGCGCGAGCGCGAAGCCGTGCTGGCGGGACAGGGCCAGCCGGTCTTGCTGAGCGAAGCCGATGCGTGGATGCAGGCCCTGATGTCGGCATTGAGCCAGGATGAGCGCGGACCCAAGGCCCAGGCCGCCGATCTGCGTGCCCAGGCCTTGCAGGACGCCACGGCGGGCGCGGGCCGGCTGCAAGGGGTCATGCAGGACGCGCCGCTGCCATTTCAGTGGATCTGCGACGGCGACAGCCGCCTGGGACCCGTCTTCGAGTTCCTGGGCGCGGGGCGCTACGTGTGGCTGCCCTTCGCGGCGCTCAAGCGGGTGCGCCTGCTGGCGCCGGAAGGCCTGTGCGACCTGGTGTGGGCGCGCGCCGAGATCGAACTGCTTGGCGGCCGCACGCTGCAAGGCTTGGTGCCGGCGCGCTATCCGCCCGCGCCGGGCGCTCGCATGATCGACCTGCCTGACGCGGTCAAGCTGGGACGGGTGACCGAATGGCGGCCGCTGTATGCCGACACCTATGCGGGCGAGGGCCAGAAGATGTGGCTGACCGACGTGGGCGAATTCGCGCTGCTCGACCTTCGTAGCCTGGAGCTTGCGTGATGGGCCACGCCGACGATACCGCCCGTTGGGAACCCCTTGCTCGCGCGCCGCGCACCCCGCGCGCGGCGCGGGACCGTCTTCAGCCGTCATTGCTGGATCGCTTGATGGACAACGAGCCGGCGCGTCGCCAAGAGCCGCGCGACAGCGCCATGCTCACGCATGAGCAGTTGCGCGCGGCCGTGTTGCGAGATCTGCGCTGGCTGCTGAACACGGTCAACTTGCAGACATCGCAGGATCTGTCGGCGCATCGTCCTGTCGCCACGTCGACGGTGAATTTCGGCGTACGCGCGATGGCCGGAAAACGCATGTCGGAGATCGACTGGATCGACGTGGAAGAGTCCATCCGCAATGCAATCTCTGCGTTTGAACCGCGCATTCTGGATTCCTCGGTCGAGGTGCGCTGCGTGACGGACACGGGCACGCTGGAACATCACAACGTGCTGAGCCTTGAGATCCGGGGCATGCTCTGGTGCGTGCCGCATCCGCTTGAGTTCCTGTTCCGCACGGATATCGATCTGGAAAGCGGCCACATGGATCTGCGCGATCTGGGCGGACTCTGATGGACGCCCGTTTACTGGACTACTACAACCGCGAGCTCGTGTATCTGCGCGAGCTGGGAGCGGAGTTCGCGCAGGCGCACCCCAAGGTGGCGGGCCGCTTGGGCATGAACGCGACGGAAGTGGCGGACCCGTATGTTGAACGTCTGCTGGAAGGCTTCAGCTTTCTGACCGCGCGCATCCAGATGAAGATGGACGCGGAGTTTCCGCGCTTCTCGCAGCGCTTGCTGGAAGTGGTGTATCCCAACTATCTGGCGCCCACACCGTCGATGGCGATCGTGCAGTTTTCGCCCAGCATGAACGAGGGCACGCTGGCGGGCGGCTTTGAACTGCCGCGCGGCACGCTGCTGCGTGGCCGCGTGCCGCGTGGCGAGCAGACGCCTTGCGAGTTCACGACCGGGCACGCCGTGCGCCTGTGGCCGCTGCAAGTCACCCAGGCCGACTTCACCGCCACGCCGCAGGATCTGCCGCTGGCGCGCCTGGGCCTGGCGGGCCGGACCGGACGCGTGCTTAGCGCGCTGCGCATCCGCATCGAAATCGGCGGCGGCCAGCGCCTGGAAGACCTGGATCTTGATCAACTGGTGTTCCATCTGAACGGGCAAGATCTGCAGATGCAGCGCCTGCTGGAAGTGTTGATGGGGCATACGGTGGCGGTGCTGGGCCACGACACGGCGCGGCCGGTGGCGTGGATCAACAAGCTGCCGGCCGCCGCCTTGCGTCACGAAGGGTTTGCGGATGACCAGGCGCTGTTGCCGGGCGATGCACGCGTATTCCAGGGCTATCGCTTGTTGCAGGAATACTTCGCCTTTGCGCAGCGTTATCTGTTCTTCAGTGTGAATGGGTTGAAAGCGGGCTTGAAGACGGGGGCGAGGGCGGGCGCGGGCTCACCCGGCGCGGCGCAATCGCCATCGCAAGGCACGCCACGCGACACCCGCGCATTCGATCTGACCTTCCTGTTTTCCGTGGCCGCGCCGGAACTGGAAGGGGCGATATCGGCCGACAACCTGGCGCTGCACTGCGCACCGGTGATCAATCTGTTCCCCAAGCGCGCGGACCGCGTGGCGATCACGCCGCGCACGTCCGAGTATCACGTGGTGGTCGATCGCAGCCGCCCTTTGGACTACGAAGTGTTCGGCGTCACGCGCGTGACCGGTCACGCCTCCGCGCAGCAACAAGAGCAGGAGTTCCGCCCGTTTTATGGATCCCTAGGCAGCGACCCGGATGACTACGGCGCGTACTACTCCGTGCGTCGCGAGCCCCGGCTGATTTCGGACACCGCCCAGCGCAACGGCACGCGCACCGGCTACACCGGCAGCGAAGTGTTCCTGTCGCTGGTGGACCGGCACGAAGCGCCGTTCTCTGGCCAATTGCGCCATGTGTCGCTGGAAACGCTCTGTACCAATCGGGACATGGCGATGTTGTTGCCCTTGGGGACGGACACGGACATGACACTGCGTGTGTCGGCGCCCGTGCGCGCGGTGAAGGTGCTGCACGGCCCCACACGCCCCTGCGCGGCGCTGGCCGAGAACGCCGCCACCTGGCATTTGATCAGCCACCTGGGCCTGAACTACCTGAGCCTGACGGACCTGGACACGGAGCAGGGCGCGCAAACGCTGCGCGAGATGCTGCACGTCTACGGCAACCTGGCCGACCCGGTGGTGCGCAAGCATATTTCCGGGCTGCGGCATGTCAGCGCCAAGCCCGTGTATCACCGCCTGCCGGTGCCGGGTCCCATCGTGCATGGACGCGGCGTGCGCATTGCGCTGGAAGTGGACGAGGGAGCCTTTTCCGGCATCAGCCCGTATTTGTTTGGCGCCGTGCTTGAACAGTTTTTCGCGCGCCATGTCTCGATCAACATGATGTCGGAGCTGGTCTTGTCGACCCTGCAGCGCGGCGAGCTTGCCCGCTTCAAGCCCCGCATGGGACGCCGGCCCGCGGTCTAGGCCGGCACCCCTCACGAACCGGAGCGCATTATGAAATCCGCTGTTAGCCTGAACCGTATCGCGTATGACCCCGTGCATCTGCTGGGCGAAGTGCTGCATATTGAACCCGACGGCCGCTACGCCATTGCGTGCGATGGCCGCACGTGGATTGCGCAGCGCGCCGCGAGTTGCCTGCTGGCGCCGCAACCCGGTGATGAAGTGCTGATCAGCGGGCCGGACCCATCGCGCGTGTATCTCATCGCGGTCACGGTGCAGGCGCAGCCCGCGCGAACGACGCTGGAGGCACGGGGCGACCTGGTGTTGCGATCACAGGACGGCAGCGTGCGCGTGGAAAGCGCGGGCGAGCTTACGTTGCAGGGCCAAGATGCCGTGCGCGTCCGCACCGTCGAATACTCGGTTGAAGCTGCCGACGAACGCCATGCCTGCAAGCGTGTGCGCATGGTTGCCGAACAGTTGCACGCCACCATCGGCGAGACGCGGCTGGTGGGCCGGAACTACGAAGCCGTGCTGGACCGCATGACGCTCATGGCGCGTCTGTCGATGCGCAGCGTCAGCGAGGTAGACCAGTTGCGCGCGGGCTCCATTGATTTTCAGGCCGACCAAAGCGCGCGGCTGCATGCGTCGTACACGCTTGTGACGGGTTCCGACCTGGTCAAGGTGGACGCCAAGCAGATACACATGGGGTGACGCGGTGGACGTCACGCAACCCGTCGCCGATCCGGTTTCCCCCAGCGCCGCTGCCCCGAACGAGGCGCAGGCGCAGTGGTGGCGCGCGCTGGAACGCGAGCCCTATGCGCACGACCTGTTCCATGCCCTGCGCTGGATCGACGCGCATTGCGGCGCGCGCAAGCCGCTGGGGCGCGACACGGTGGCGCGTTATGAGCCCGTGCGGTTGCGGCAAGAGCCGTCGATGGCGTTCGCGCCGTCCACCGTGGCGCGGGTGCGGGCGGCCCAGGGCGACCGGCCCGCAGAGGTGTCGATCTACGGCTTCGGCCTGTTCGGCCCGAACGGCCCCTTGCCGCTGCATCTGACGGAACATGCCCACGAACGCATGGCGCATTACGGCGACCGCACGCTGGCCGCCTTTGCCGATGTGTTTCATCACCGGCTCATCCTGCTGTTCTACCGCGCCTGGGCCGACGCGCAAAGTACGGTCAGCCTGGACCGCAAGGATGCGCGCTTCACGCGCTATGTGGCCAGCCTGCTCCACATGGGCGAGCCGTCCATGCAGCGGCGCGATGCCGTGCTCGACCATGCCAAGTACTTCATGGCGGGGCATCTGGTGCGCCAGACCCGCAACCCGGAAGGCCTCAAGCACATCTTGCAAACGTTCTTCGGCTTGCCGGTGCGCATCCGCGAATTCGTGCCGCAATGGATACGCCTTGAACCCGAGCAGCGGCTTGGCCTTGGCAGCGCGGTGGGTTTGGGGCGCGACACGGTGCTGGGCGTGGCGGTGCGGGATGCGCAGCACAAGTTCCGCATCGAGATCGGCCCGCTGGCCTTGGACGATTACAAGAGCTTCCTGCCGGGCGGCCCGCGCGCGCAACAACTGACGCATTGGGTCAGGCATTACATCGGTGTGGAGCTGGCCTGGGACGTGCGCCCGGTGCTGCGTGCGCAAGATGCAGGCGGCGTGCGCCTTGGCGCGCCCCGGCCGTTGGGGCTGTCGGCGTGGCTGGGCAAGCGCCGGCCCGCGCAGGGCGATGCCGACGACTTGCTGCTGGACTATGAACGCCGGGAACAAACCCCAGCACGTGGCCGCTCGCCGGCTCAACCTTCCAGGACACCACGCGCTTGAACGCGCCATGACGCCATGTCGGATATCGGTCGTATCGAACTCTTCGGAAAGCTCAATCCGCTGCTCTACCAGGCACTGGAGGGCGCGACCGCATTCTGCAAACTGCGCGGCAATCCCTACGTGGAGCTGGTGCATTGGGTGCATCAAATTCTGCATGCCCAAGACAGCGACCTGCATCGCATCGCACGCGCGTTCGAGCTGGACCTGGGGCAATTGCAAGCCGACCTGACGGCCGAGATGGACCGCCTGCCGGCCGGCGCCGGTTCGGTGTCCGATCTATCGGAACATATCGATCACGCCGTTGAGCGCGCGTGGGTGCTGGGGTCCTTGCGTTATGGCGCGACGCGCATCCGCAGTGGCCATCTGCTGGCGGGCCTGGTCAGGACCTACGCGCTGCGTCACGTGCTGTTGGGCATGTCACCCCAGTTCTCGCGCATCGTGCCGGACAAGCTGCTTGAGCAGATGGATGCGATGGTGCAGGGTTCGCCGGAAGCCGCCACCGCCACGGACGTGGTTGGCGACGATGCGCCGACGCAGGGTAAGGACCTGGCCGCGTTGGAGCGCTTTGCGGTTGACCTGACCGCCAAGGCCCGCGCGGGCGAGATCGACCCCGTGTCTGGTCGCGATGAAGAGATCCGCCAGATTGTCGACGTGCTGATGCGCCGCCGGCAGAACAACCCTCTGCTGGCCGGAGAGGCGGGCGTGGGCAAGACCGCCGTGGTGGAAGGCCTGGCCTTGCGACTGGCCGCGGGCGATGTGCCGCCGCCCTTGCGCGATGTGTCGCTGTATCTGCTGGACATCGGCCTCTTGCAAGCGGGGGCGGGCGTGAAGGGCGAATTCGAACAACGCTTGCGCAGCGTGATCGATGAGGTCCAGGCAAGCGTGCGCCCCATCGTGCTGTTCATCGACGAGATCCACACGCTGGTGGGCGCGGGCGGCGCGGCCGGCACGGGGGACGCCGCCAACCTGCTCAAGCCCGCGTTGGCGCGTGGTCAGCTTCGCACCATCGGCGCAACTACTTGGTCGGAATACAAGAAGCATATCGAAAAGGACCCCGCGCTAAGCCGCCGATTCCAGGTGGTGCAAGTGCACGAGCCGGACGAAGCGCGCGCGTTCAACATGTTGCGCGGCCTGGCCGAGACCTTGCAGGCGCATCACGGCGTGCTGCTGCTGGACGAGGCGATCACGGCGGCGGTGAGCTTGTCGCATCGCTACATCCCTGCGCGGCAATTGCCCGACAAGGCGGTGGCATTGCTGGATACGGCCTGCGCGCGCGTGGCGATCAGCCAGCACGCCGTGCCGCCCGCGCTGGAGGATGCGCGCCGTCGCATTCAGGCGCTGGAGACCGCGCTGCGCATTGCGCGGCACGAAGTCCATCTTGGCGCGGGCGACGCGCAGCGCGTTGAACGCCTGAAGGCGGAACTGGCCGAAGCGGTGCTGGCGGAAGCGACGTTGGCGTCTGGCTGGGAGACCGAACGTGAGTTGGCGGCAAAGGTGTTCTCGCTACGCGAGACTTTGAACGCGCCGACGGCGCCGGCTTCCGAACACGCAAGCACACGGCAGGCCTTGGCCAGCGCCGCGCACGCCTTGGTCAGCGGCCAGGGCGAGGCGCCGATGATACATACCGCCGTGGACGCGGCGGCGGTGGCGGCCGTGGTGGCGGACTGGACCGGCATCCCCGTGGGCCGCATGGTGCGCGACGAGGCACACGCCGTGCTGGCCCTGGCGGACACGCTGGAAAAGCGCGTGATCGGCCAGCGTGATGCGCTGGAGGCGGTGGCGCGCCGCATCCAGACATCGCGCGCCCGGCTCACCGATCCGGGCAAGCCGGTGGGCGTGTTCCTGTTGTGCGGTCCCAGCGGCGTGGGCAAGACCGAAACCGCGCTGGCCCTGGCCGAAGCGCTGTATGGCGGTGAACAGAACCTGATCACCATCAACATGAGCGAGTTCCAGGAGTCGCACACCGTCTCCACGCTCAAGGGCGCGCCGCCGGGGTACGTGGGCTACGGCGAAGGCGGCGTGTTGACCGAGGCCGTGCGCAGGCGGCCCTATTGCGTCGTGCTGCTGGATGAAGTCGAGAAGGCGCATCCCGACGTTCATGAGATTTTCTTCCAGGTCTTCGACAAGGGCTGGATGGAAGACGGCGAAGGGCGCTACATCGATTTCCGCAACGCCGTCATCATCCTGACGTCCAACGTGGGCACGGAGCGCATCGCCGCGCTTTGCCGCGACCCGGCGCTGATGCCGGACGCCGAAGGCTTGGCGGCGGCATTGCGTGAACCCTTGTTGCAGGCATTCCCGGCGGCGCTGCTCGGTCGACTGGTGGCCGTGCCTTACCTGCCGCTGTCGGACGACATGCTGGCGCGCATCGTGGATTTGCAGTTCGATCGCGTGCGCCGCCGCCTGCAAGAGCACCATGGCGTGGCGCTGGACGTGGCGGAGGATGCGACGGCGCTGGTCGTGGCGCGCTGCACGGAAGTGGAGTCTGGGGCGCGCATGGTGGACGCCATCCTTACCAACACGGTGCTGCCGCAGATCAGCCGCGAACTGCTGGGCGCGTCCATGCAGGACCGCAAGCTGCAAGGTGTGCGCCTATCCGCCGCTGACGGGGAGTTTCGCTATGACTACACCTAAGCGTGTCGTGCTAGCGGCCCTTGTCGTCGGGCGCTTTCTTCACGGGCGCGGGGCGCAGGAAGCCACCGATCTCGCGCAGGTGATCGGAGGCGGCGCGGCCGTCGGTGGCCTCGCGCGGCCCGCGCAAGGCGTCGTCCACGGGGTGGGTCCGATGTTCAGCCAGCGGGTCGTGGGCGGGCAGGGTGGACGGCGTGCCGTCGGTGAAGACACTGGGCGAGCCGTCACCGGGCGCGTCGAACAGGGCCAGCGGATCGGTGACCGGGCTCGACACCATGGCATCGCCGCGTGGCAGATGGCGCAGGGGGTCAACAGGGTTGCGCGCGGCGGCGGAATCCAGGTCGAAGGGGTGGGTGGACACGTCGGGTGCGCTGCCCACCGGCAAGGTGCCCGGGCCGATCAGGTCGCTAAAGATGTCCTCGGTAGCCGTGGCGGCCACGGGTTCGGGATCGGCCGCGGCCATGACGGCTGCGGTGGCGGCTTCCGCCCGCAAGCGGTAGGCGCCGATTTCCAGTTCATCGCCCGGGTTCAACGGCACCTCCTGATCGCGCGCGACAAGCTGCCCGTTGACGCTCACCGCGCTCATGCTGCTCAGGTTCATCAGGAAGCCCGTGGTGCCCGCGTCATGGATGCGGATGGCCGCCTGCACGCGGCAGATCTCGCGCGTGGCATCGGGCAGGGAAAGATGGTTCTCGGGGCTGCGTCCCACCGTGCCACCGGGCGCCGTGAACTCGGCATGCATGGGTTCGAAGGCCGGATCGCCGGCATGTTGGAACACGGTGAGCTTCATGCCTATCTCCTGGGCGCCGGCGGCGCATCAACGGGTCTGGGCTGCCTTGGCCGACTTGAAGACCGGGCCCCATTGGGGATGCCCCGCTTCGTTGGGAGCAAGTTCGAACGAGGGCTGCAATTGCAGGATGCGGGTGAAGCTGTCTTCGCAGAGTTGGTGGTAGCCGATGACGCAGTAGCTAAAGGCTTGAAGCTTCAGCGCCTCGACCCGAATGGACGTGGGCGCGGAGGCCAGGGCATCGGACGTGGCCACGGTACGCGCCACGTCGCCAAAGCGGCTGGCGGCGTATTCGTCGCGAACCTCTTGCAAGGCATCGGCGGCTTGCGGCGACGGCGAGGAACTACAGGCCGCAAGCACCGCAAAAATGGCAATCAGACTGAGACGGACGGGCTGTTTCATGGCACGGGCGTGTCGATTCACGACGAATTGGCTTGGATATTCCGCCGATGATAGCGGCCCTGCGCCCAGGGGTTGCGTCGTGGCGTAACAGACGTGTGGGTTTTATTTCCGAGGGCTTATGAACGCTTTTTTTCACCGGACAAGCTTGGCGGGAGGGTGGCCCCAGGGGCGTTGGCGGCGCATTGCTGCTTGCCTGGCCGTGGGCGGGCTGCTCGTTGGATGCTCGTCCACCGCCAAGCGCGTGCCGGCGCCTTACGCCATCGAACTGCGTGCCGACCCGAAGGTGAACGCCAACGCCAGCGGCAGGCCTTCGCCGGTGCAGGTGACCATCTATGAATTGAAATCGGCCAGCACCTTCGAAGCCAGCGACTTCTTCACCTTGCAGGCCGATGCGCGTGCGGCGTTGGGCACCGAGCTGCTGAACACCGAGCAGGTGATCTTGCGGCCGGGTGATACCAAGGTGCTGCATTACCCCGGCAACCCCGACGCGCGCGTGGTGGGGGTGGTGGCGGCATATCGGGACCTTGAGCAAAGCAAGTGGCGCCTGCTGGTGCAGCTACCCGAACCGCAGAACACGAATATCTACAAGGTCTGGCAGTTTTCGCCGAATGAGGAGACGGTGAAAGTCGCGGTGACGCGCGCCGGCCTGGAAGAAGTGGACCGCAGCCGTTCGTGGTGGCCCTTCTAGCAGCAGAAAATCAAACGAGAACAAGAGAACCTGAGCATGGTGAGCAGAGACAAAGTGATTTGGTCGGAGGGTATGTTCCTGCGACCCCAGCATTTCCAGCAGCTTGAGCGGCATGTGCTGCACGCGGCGACGCGGCAGCGCGCGGCGGCGCAAGGGTTCTTCTGGGGATTTTCCCATCTGTCCTTGGACCGAGATGCTCTGGCGATCGGCAAGCTGGTGCTGACTGAAGCCACGGGCGTCATGCCCGACGGCACGCCGTTCGACTTTTCTGACCCCGCCGCCGCGCCCGCAGCGCTCGAGGTGCCGCCGCAGGCACGCGATACGCGCGTCATGCTGGCGATTCCGCGTGCACGTCCCGGTGCAACCGACGTGATCTACGAAGGCGAAGAGGACACCTTGGCGCGCTATCTGGTGCACGAGGCCGAGGTCGAAGACACCGGCTCGATGGGGCTGGAACCCGCCCTGCTGCAACTGGGCCGTCTGCGGCTGCGTCTGATGCTGGAAGACGAATTGACCGACGACTGGCTGGGCCTGGGCGTGGCGCGCGTGGTGGAGCGTCGCCAGGACAACCGCGTGGTGCTGGACGACGGCTACGTGTCGCCGTGGCTGGCGGCGGGGGAGCACCCGGTGCTGCGTGGGTGGGTCAACGAGCTCTACGGCCTGCTGGGTGCGCGCAGCGAGGCGCTGGCCGAGCGTTTGTCGCAGCCGGGGCGCGGCGGCGTATCCGAAGTGTCCGACTTCATGCTGCTGGAAACCGTCAACCGTTACGTGGGCGCGCTGTGGCACGCGCGCCAGAGCGCCGCGCTGCACCCCGAACGCTTGTTCCATGACTGGCTGATGCTGGCGTGCGATTTGTCCACGTTCACGTCCACCACGCGGCGTCCGGAAGGTTTGCCCGAGTACGCGCACGACGATCTTCAAGCCACCTTCGCACCGCTGATGCACGAGCTGCGCCGTTCGCTGTCGGCGGTGCTGGAGCAGCGCGCGTTGCAGATCCCGCTGCAAGACCGGGGCCAGGGCGTGCGGGTGGCGCAGATCACGGACCCCGAACTGCTGCAAACCGCCGGCTTCGTGCTGGCGGTGCACGCGGACATGGGCACCGATACCGTGCGCGCGCGCTTTCCCGCGCAGGTCAAGATCGGCCCGGTTGAACGTATTCGCGATCTGGTGCACTTGCAGCTACCCGGCGTGGCGGTGCGCGCGTTGCCGGTGGCGCCGCGCCAGATTCCCTACAGCGCGGGGCACGTGTATTTCGAACTGGATAAAAGCGGCGACTTCTGGAAGCAGTTGGAGCGCACCGGCGCGCTTGCGCTGCATCTGGCCGGCGACTTTCCCGGGCTGACGATGGAGTTCTGGGCGTTGCGGGATTGAACGCGGAGACAGCTATGCATGCATCGGATCACACCCTGTCCGCACCGCCCGGTGGCTTGGGCGACAGCCCTGGCCAGGCTTCCAGCCGGTTGCGGCCCCACGACTACGTCATCAGCGGCACCAACCCGCTGGTGGCGGCGGCCAACCCCTTGCTGGACCTGATTCCGCAGATTCGCGCAACGGCGGCGCATCCGTCGCCCGCGATGCTGCGCGAGCACTTGCTGGACGAGGTGCGCCAGTTTGAGCTGCGCGCGCAGCAGGCGGGCATTTCGAACGAAACCATCCTGGGCGCGCGCTATTGCCTGTGCACCGCGCTGGACGAAGCGGCGGCGCTGACGCCCTGGGGCGGGGGCGGCGTGTGGTCGGCGCATAGCCTGCTGGTGACCTTCCACAACGAAACCTGGGGCGGTGAAAAATTCTTCCAACTGCTGGCCAAGCTGTCGCAGAACCCGGCGCAACATCTGGACTTGCTTGAGCTGCTGTACTACTGCCTGCTGCTGGGCTTTGAAGGCCGCTACCGCGTGATGGACAACGGCCGCTCGCAACTGGAAACGCTGCGCCAGCGCTTGCTGCGCATTCTGCGTGGTGCGCGCGGTGAGTACGCGCTTGCCTTGTCGCCGCATTGGCGCGACGAGCCCGCGCAGACGCCCTTGCGCCGCTTGCCGGTGCCGCTGTGGGTATTCGGCGCGTTGGCCGCCGTGCTGGCGCTGGCCTTGTACTGGGGGTTGGGTTGGCGGCTGGGTAGCCAGTCGGACGGGGTGTTCGCAGCCATCAGCCAGCTTAAGCCGCCCGTCGTGCAGATTGCGCCGGCGGCGGTGAAACGGCCCGCGCCCACGCCGCGCCTGGCGGTGTTCCTGGCGCCGGAGATCCGCGACCAGTTGGTCAGCGTGCGCGACGAAGTCGACCGCAGCGTGGTGGTGCTGCGCGGAGACGGCGTGTTCGAGTCCGGCGCGAGTTCGGTTCGTGATCAGTATTTGCCGGTGCTGTCGCGCGTGGCGGACGCGCTGCGCGAGACGCAGGGCAACATTCTTGTGCGCGGCTACACCGACAACATACCGATGCGCAGCGCGCGTTTTCCGTCCAACTGGCATCTGTCGCAAGCCCGCGCCGACGCCGTCAAGGACATGCTGGAACAACGCTTGGGACAGTCGGCGCGCGTGCGGGCCGAAGGGCGCGGAGACGCCGACCCGGTCGCGCCTAACGACACGGCGGCAGGCCGCGCGCTGAACCGCCGCGTGGAAATCACGGTGCTGGTGCCGCCCGCTCCGCATGAGGGCGGCGCACAAGGAGGCCAAGAATGATCTATCGATTGTTCGGATGGTTCTTCAGCCGGCGCGTGTGGAATTTCCTGGGGCTGGTGGCGCTGGCGCTGTTGATCTGGATCGCGGGGCCGCTGATTGCAGTGGGGACTGTACGGCCGCTGGAAAGCCAGGTGGTTCGCATCATCGTGATCGTGGCGATGTTCGCGATATGGCTGCTGCGGTGGCTGTGGCGCAAGTGGCGCGAAGGGCGCTTGAACGCGCAATTGCTGGGCCAGTTGCGTCCCCGGCCGCGCGCCGAGAAAGCGGTGGAGGAGGCCGCCGAGAACGACGAGATCCGTCAGTTGGAAGCGCGCTTTGATGAAGCCGTTGAACTGCTGCGCAAGACGCGCTTCGAGAATCGCGGCAAGCGCCGTCCGCTGGATCGGTTCTCGAAACAGTACCTGTACCAACTGCCCTGGTACGTGATCATCGGCGCGCCGGGGGCAGGCAAGACCACGGCCCTGGTGAATTCGGGCTTGAACTTCCCCTTGGCCGAGCGCTACGGCAAGGTGGCCCTGCGCGGAGTGGGCGGCACGCGTAATTGCGATTGGTGGTTCACCGACGACGCCGTGCTGCTGGATACGGCGGGGCGCTACACCACGCATGAAAGCGACCCCACGGGGGACGAGGAAGAGTGGCGCGGCTTTCTGCGTCTGCTGACCAAGTACCGGGGCCGGCAGCCGATCAACGGGGCCATGTTGACGGTCAGTGTTGAAGACCTGCTGTCGGCGTCCGACGCGCAACGGGCGCAGCATGCGGCGGTGTTGCGGCGTCGCTTGCAGGAACTGCGCGAGCAACTGGGCATCGCGTTTCCGGTGTACGTGCTGGTGACGAAGACGGATCTGTTGTCCGGCTTCGAAGAGTATTTCGCGTCGTTCAGCCGCGACGAGCTGGCGCAGGTGTGGGGCTTCACCTTGCCCTATGCGCGCACGCAGGAGCCCGATTTCGATCTATACGCGGCCTTTCACGCCGAGTACGCGCTGCTGCAACGGCGGCTGGACGACGCCTTGCCGGAAGTGGTGGCCGCCGAGGAAGACCCGTCGCGGCGCGCGCTGGCCTATATGCTGCCGCAGCAGTTCGCCGGGTTGCAGAACATCCTGGGCCATTTCCTGAGCGATGTGTTTGCAACGTCGAAATTCGAAGCGCGCGTTATCCCGCGGGGCGTGTACTTCACCAGCGGCACGCAGGGCGGCGAGACCTTCGATCAGGTAACCGGGCATCTGAAGCGCTATCTGCGCATCGATGGCGCGGCCGCGCCCGCGCCCAGCGTGCCGGGCGAAGGCGAGGGCCGCAGCTACTTCCTGAAGAATCTGCTGCGCGATGTCATCTTTCGCGAGGCGGGCCTGGCGGGCCGTAACCTGCGTTGGGAACGTCGTTATCGACAACTGCATTGGGCGGGCTATGGCGTCGTCACGGCGATGTTCGTGGCGCTGATCGCGGGCTGGGCGCTGAGCTATCGCAACAACTCGGGGTACGTGGACGAAGTGGCGCGCCGCGTACCAGCCGTGGAAAAGCTGACGCGCGACATCAAGATCACGCGCACGGGCGACGTGCTGGGGCTGATGCCGTTCCTGGACAGCCTTTGGTACCTGCCGCGCCACGAGAGCTTTGAAATCGACCAGCCGCCGCTTGCCTACCGCTTCGGGCTGTATCAGGGTTTCAAGCTGCAAGCCGCCGCGCAGGGGGTGTACGACAACACGCTGGATCAGGTGCTGTTGCCGCAGGTGGCGCGGCGCATCGAGGCCGCGTTGCGGGATGCGTCGGCCAGCGATCTGGAGTATTCCTACGAAGCCTTGCGCGCGTATCTGATGCTGTACGAGGCAGACCGCTACGACGCGGAATTCATGCATGCGTGGCTGCTGTCGGATATGCAATCGACCTTGCCGGACGGCTACACGCGCCGCCAGTACGAGCAGTTGTCGCTGCACTTGCGCAACCTGACGCAGGGCCACGTGCTGGCCTCGCCGTTCCCGAAGGACGAGGCGCTGGTGGCGCAGGCGCGCGAGAAGCTGGCGCGCTACACGCTGGCGCAACGCGCCTACAGCCGCTTGCGCCGGACGCTGGCCAATACCGATATCGCCCCTGAAAACACGGTGGTGACCTTGGGCGGCGCGCAGGCCAGCGCCGTGTTCGTGCGCAAGAGCGGCAAGCCGTTAAGCCAGGGCATTCCGCCGCTGTATAGCTATCGCGGCTATTGGGATGTGTTCAACAAGCGCGTGTCCAGCGTGGCCGAGGTGCTGCGGTCGGACGATGCGTGGATCTTGAACATTCCCGCGCCGGGCGTGCTGGACCAAGCCGCGCAACGCCAACTGGTGGCGGGCATCAAGCGCCTGTACATGAATGATTATGTGGCGCAGTGGGACGCCTATCTGAATGACTTGCAGTTGGCGCCCAGCAAGTCCTTGCTGCAGAACATCCAGATGGCGCGCACGCTGTCCGCGCCGGAATCACCGCTGGTGCAACTGGTGCGCGGTGTCGCGCGCGAAACATCCTTGCTGCGCGACTCGGCCAAGGATGATCGATCGCTGGTGGATCAGGCGCGCGACCGTGTCAGCAGCACGCGGGAAGCCCTGGAGCAGATGTTCGGGCCGACGGGGCCGGGCGCCGCCGCGCGCGCGGATGCGTCGGATGACAAGCTGGAACGCATCGTGGACCAGTACTTCGAGCCCTATCGCCGGCTGGCGCAGGGCGAAGGCGGAGCCGGGGGCGCCGCGCCACCCATCGCCGCCACCACGGGCCTGATCAATGAGCTCTACACCTATCTGACGGCGGCGGATGCGGCGTTGCGCAGCGGCAGCCCAACCCCCAGTTCGGATTCGGTGACCAAGCTGCGCGCGGAAGCCGGACGCTTGCCAGGACCCTTGCGCGATGTGCTCAATGCGTTGTCGGTGAATGCATCGGGCGAGGTGTCCGATGTGGCGCGCGCACGCATGGGTGAGACGGTGTCCGCCACCATCGGCGTGTTCTGCGGCCAGTCGGTGGCGGGGCGCTATCCGTTTTCCAGCCGCTCCACGCGCGACGTGGCCCCCAACGACATGGCGCGGCTGTTCGCGCCCAATGGCTTGATGGACGACTTCTTTCAGAAGAACCTGGCGACGCAGATCGACGTGTCCGGGTCGCGCTGGCGCTTCAAGCCCGGCGTCGATGGCCGGCAGGGCGGCAGCTCTGCCACGCTGGATGCGTTCCAGCGCGCGGGCGTCATCCGCGATGTGTACTTCATGGCGGGCAACCCCCTGCCGTCGTATCGCGTGGCCATCCGACCGGTGGAGATGGACGCGGGCATCACGCAGTTCGTGATGGACGTGGATGGCCAGTCGGTGCGTTACGCGCACGGCCCGCAGGTAGCGACCACGGTGCAATGGCCGGGGCCTCGGGGCAGCAACCAGGTGCGGATCGAGTTGACGCCGCAAGTCGGCGCGGCAGGCATGACGACCTCGGGCCCGTGGGCGCTGAACCGCATGCTGGACCGCGCGCAGTTGCGGCGTGGCGCGTCGCCGGAGATCACCTTGGCCACCTTCGATCTGGGTGGGCGCAAGGTGGTGCTGGAGATCACCGCCAGCAGCGTCAAAAGCCCTTTTCATCTAGCCGAGATGCAGGCTTTTGCCTGCCCCGGCGCGTCGTGACCAGGACATCGACATGGACCTAGGAGTGGAGAGCGGGCAGGTAGGCTGGTACGGCAAGATTCCGGCCGCGGGGGATTTCGTGCACCGGCGCTTGCCGCGCGAATTGATCGCGTGGTGGGACCACTGGTTGCAGTTCGGGCTGGTGGCGTTGAAGCAGGCGCCGGACGCGGCGGCGGCGCGCAGCTTTGCGTCCGCCCCGATCTGGAATTTCGCCATTCCGGCAGGGCCCGGCGCCGGTGTGGCGCAACTGGGCTGCATCACGCCAAGCCGCGACCGCGTGGGGCGCGGCTATCCCTTGTGCGTGGTCGTGGCGCTGCCGCCCGCGCAATATCACAGCAGCATGCTGGACGGCGCCAGCGACTACTACCGTCAAGTGGGCGCCAGCATGCTGGCGGCCGTGCGCCATGGCTGCGCGCCTGAGCAGTTTGACCGCAGCCTTCAGCAGGTACGCATGCCCGCCGCCTCGCCAAGCCCGGCCGCGCCGCGCGCGGGCAACGACATCATGGACATCTTGCGCGCGGGGCTTGAGCAGGAATCGGCGCCCTTGGCGCGCCGCGCCTTGAATGCGTGGCCCGACCTGCCGTTCTGCTTCAACCCCAGTTCGCACACCAGCTATTGGTGGACCAACCAGGCGGACGGCGCGGCGTTGCAAACCTATGTGCATGGCGGCGCGCTGAACGCCACCTTGTTCGCCAGACTGTTCTCGTCGCTGCCGACGTGGCGGCCATGAGTCTGATCGACCCCGGAGGACCGCGCATGACACCCGCTTCCACCATGCCGCCCGACGCGGGCGGGGCCGGCATTCCCACCTTGCCTGCCGACCCGCGCCTGGATGCTCTGATCCGCTTGCCGCCGGGCCGCAAGCGCCAGGACGAGATCACGCGCATCGTTGCCGGGCTGGCAGAGGCGCTGGCGCCGCTGCATGCGCAAGGCCGGGTGCATGGGGGTATTCATCCGGGGGCGGTCGGGTTTGATGGGGGCGCCTCAGGCGGGGGCGCGATAGACGGGGTCGCGATAGACGGGGTCGCCTCAGACGGGGTCGCCTCAGACGGGGTCGCCCTGAACAGCGGCGGCCTCGACGCAGCGGGCCAAGCCATGCTGGCTACGCCACCGGTGCAGCCTGCGCCAGATGCCGAGGACGCGCCCCGGCATGCCGGCTACGCGGCGTTCGAGCAATACACGGATGATCCGGCGTATCCCTGTGGCCCGTGGACCGACGTGTACGGGCTGGCGGCGCTGGCATACTTCCTGGCCACGGGCAGCGCACCGCCCAGCGCGCTGGCGCGTCGCGTGCGTGATGATTTTCTGCCTCTGGAGGAATGGGGCGCGAACGAGTACGGCAAGGCGTTTTGCGACGCGGTGAACAGCGGTTTGGCGATGCCGGCGCACGCACGGCCGCAGACGGTGGCGGCGTTCGCGGCTGCGATGGGGGCGTTGCCCCTGCGTGAGCCAACGGTCTTGCCTGCCGTCCCGCCGACGATAGCCCCGCCTGTTGATGAGACGCCGATGCTTGCCGAGGCCGATCCGGTGGCACAGACGCCGCCGGAGTATCCGCCTCGCCGCCGCCCGCGTGTCTTGCCGTGGGTCCTGGCGTGCTTGTTGCTGCTGGTCGCAGGCGGGGTTGCCTGGATGCAGATGACGCGTGCCCCTGTTCAACTGGCCGCTACGCCGCAGGCTCCGGCACAGACGCCGCAAGCGTCGGCACAGACGTCGCAGGCATCAGCACCCGCTCCCGCTCCGATCCTGGAGCCGCAGCCTCCTGAACCCGCTCCCGCCGCGCAAGCGCCACCCGCGGTCGAGCCTGAACCTGCGCCCCAGTCTACGTCTGCGTCCCCGCCTACGCCTGCGCCTGCGCCGCCCGAAACCCTACCTGATGCAGCACCCCAAGCAGTGCCCAAGGCAGCGCCTGTCGCGGTGCGCGTGGCCGTGCGGCCTTGGGGAGAAGTGCTGATCAATGGCCGGTCACGCGGCGTGAGCCCGCCCTTGCGGGAGTTGTCTCTGTCGCCGGGCCGCTACCAGGTGACGGTGCGCAACGCGTCGGCGGGCGAGCACCGCATGACATTGACCGTTGCGGCGGGCAAGCCTGCCTCGATCTCGCACGAGTTCAAGTGAAGGGGTGAACAGCGGGCGCTGGTTCAGGGCAGCGTGGACTCGCCCTTGAGCAGATCGTCCAGCGTCTCGCGCTGGCGCACCACGTGGTAGTGGTCGCCGTCGACCATGACTTCGGCGGCGCGGGCGCGCGTGTTGTAGTTGCTGGCCATCGTCATGCTGTAGGCGCCCGCGGATTCCACCGCCAGCACATCGCCCTGCTTGATCGCCAGCTTGCGCCGCCTGGCCAGCCAGTCGGCGCTTTCGCAAACCGGGCCGACGATGTCGTACTCCACTTGATCGCCGGCGCGCGGGCGCAACGCTTGCACGCCGTGGTAGGCCTCGTACAGCGCGGGTCGGAGCAGGTCGTTCATGGCGGCGTCGACAATGGCGAAGTTGCGGGCCTCGGCGTGCTTCAGATATTGCACGGTGGTCAGCAGCACGCCTGCGTTGCCGACGAGCGAACGGCCCGGCTCCAGCACCAGGTGCAGATGCCCGTGGCCGCGCTCGTTCAAGCGTTCAAACACGCGGTCCAGCAGCGCCTTGGGCGACGGGGGCGTTTCATCCGTATAGCGGATGCCCAGGCCGCCGCCCAGGTCCAGATGGGCGATGCGGATGCCGTCCTGATCCAAGGCGTCGATCAGGTCCAGCAATTTTTCCAGCGCATCGAAATAGGGACTGATGTCGGTCAGTTGCGAGCCGATATGGCAATCGACGCCCACGATGTCCAGGCCGGGCAAGGACCGCGCCACGCGATAGACGTCCAGCGCCGACTCGATGGCGATGCCGAACTTGTTTTCTTTCAGGCCGGTGGAGATATAGGGGTGCGTCTGCGCGTCCACGTCGGGGTTCACGCGCAGCGACACCGGGGCGCGCACGCCAAGCGCTTCGGCAACGTCGGACAAGCGGTGCAGCTCGGCTTCGGACTCGACGTTGAAGCACTTCACCTTGGCCGCCAGCGCGTCGCGCATTTCCCAGGCTTGCTTGCCCACACCGGAAAATACGATCTTGGACGGGTCGGCGCCAACCGCCAGCGCGCGCTTGAGCTCGCCGCCGGACACGATGTCAAAGCCCGCGCCCAGCCGCACGAATTCTTTCAGTACCGCCAGGTTGGAATTGGCCTTCATGCCGTAGCAGACCAGCACGGGGCGTTGCCCGATTGCGCTATGGTAGGTTTCCCAGGCTGCCTTGAGGGCCGCGCGGGAATAGACGTACAGCGGGGTGCCTAGCCCATGCGCCAGATGGTCCAGCGGCACATCCTCGGCGTACAGTACGTTGTTGCGGTACTGGAAATAGGGATGGCCGGCCAGCTCGGGCGGCAAGGGATAGGCTGACGTCATGGAACTGAGGGGACCGGGGGAATTTGCGGCGCGGGCTGCGAGCTCGACGGCGGCTTGCCGTCAGGCGTCGGCATATATAAAGGCCCCTTGTACCCGCAAGCCGCCACCATGCCGGAGGCCACAAGCGTGGCTACAATGCGAAGAGCCATGCGGCTGAATGCCAATTGGAACACTGGGAACTCCGTAATTCTTGCAGGCTCGATTATGACCGAAACCGAATTTCTTGCGTTGATCGACCAGGTGCTGGACAGCATCGAAAGCCAGGCCGATGACTGGGCGGCTTCGCTCGACGTCGATGTGGAAACCAGCCGCAGCGGCAATGTCCTGACCATGGTCTTCGAAGATAACACCCATGTCGTCGTGAACAGCCAGGCCGCCATGCAGGAGCTCTGGGTGGCCGCGCGCAGTGGCGGCTTCCACTACCGCTACGACGGCCAACACTGGCACGACACCCGGGGCGGCCCGCAACTGCCGGACGCCTTGTCCCAGATCTGCTCGGCCGCGGCCGGCGTGCCCGTGACGCTGAAACTATAAGGCTCACGTACTCGGCAAGTAAAAAGGCCGGCCTATCCAGGCCGGCCTTTTTGCGTCAGAACGGGATCTTCTGCGACCAGGGCGCGGTGTTTTGCGTGCCCACGCCCGGTGCAACCTTGATCTGCGTGTCCGGGTTGCTGCTGCCGCTGCCCAGACCGTTCAGGAATTCACCCAGCGTATCGGCCTCGGCCAGCCCCAGGCGGGCGACGGCTTGGCCGGGGGGGAATTCCGAGAAGTAGTACTCGCCGTTTTCCACGATCAGACCGTCGGGACGGGGGCGCGGCTTTTCTTCCGGCACGCCCTTCAGGACGTCCTGCATGTAATCGACCCAGATCGGCATGGCGACGCCGCCGCCCGTTTCACGCGAGCCCAGCGACTTCGGCTGGTCAAAGCCCAGCCACGACGTCGCCACCAGGTTCGGCGTGTAGCCCGAGAACCAGGCGTCCACGGATTCGTTGGTCGTGCCCGTCTTGCCGGCGATGTCGTTGCGCTTGAGCAGCACCCGGGCGCGGGCCGCGGTGCCGTAGGTGGCCACGCCGCGCAGGATGTCGTCCATGACCCAGGCGGTGCGCGGGTCGATGGCGCGGGCCGCCGCGTCGCCGGCCACAACGGGCCGGGACTGCATGATGACCTTGCCGCTGCTGTCGGTGACGCGGTCGATCAGGTAGGGCGTGACGCGGTAACCGCCGTTGGCGAATACCGAGAACGCGCCGGCCAGTTGCAGCGGCGTCACGGAGCCCGCACCGAGCGCCAGCGGCAGCACGGGCGGCTGACGGGCCTTGTCGAAGCCGAAACGGGTCAGATAGTCTTGCGCGTACTGCGGGCCGATGGCCTGCAGGATGCGGATCGACACCATGTTCTTCGACTTGTACAGGCCCTGGCGCAAGGTCAGCATGGGCTCGTACTGGTTGCCGTAGTTCTTGGGATTCCAGGCCTTGGAGCCGGTTTGCGCCGCGGTCAGTTCAAACGGCTGGTCGGAAATCTGCGTGGCCGGGGTCAGGCCGCGCTCAAGCGAGGCGGCGTAGATGAAGGGCTTGATGTTCGAACCCGGCTGGCGCCAGGCTTGCGTCACGCGGTTGAAGTTGCCGCGATAAAAATCGAAGCCACCCACCAAGGCGCGGATGGCGCCGTCTTGCGGGGTCAGGGCCACGAACGCCGCCTGCACCGACGGCAGGTTGATGATTTCCCAGTGGTCGCCGAACTTGCGGATGTAGACCACCGACCCACGCTTGATGCGCTGGTCGGGCTTGGCCTTGTCGTTCAGCGCGCGCGCCACCACGGCCAACACTTTTTTGTCCGTGATGGTGATGATTTCACGCGAGCTGCGCGCCAGCTTCACTTCGGTGGGGCTGGCCGACAGCACCAGGGCGGTGAGCAGATCGCCGCTGTCGCTGAACTTGTCGAACACGCCGTCCAGGAATTCGTCCAGCGCGGCCGGGTTGCTTTCGGTGCCCGGCGGCAGGTCCAGTTGTTCTTCGGGGCCGGGGTAGGGCGCGCGGCGGGTGTATTCCAGCACGCCTTCCCGCACGGCGCGATAGGCCGCTTCCTGGTCCTTGGACTGCACCGTGGTGTAGATGTTGATGCCGCGCGAGTAGACGTTGTCTTGGTAGACGTTGTAGAGCAGTTGGCGCGCGAGTTCGGCCACGTATTCGCCGTGGATGGCATAACCGCCGGCCGGCGTGCCTTCCGCCGATTTCATGACGATGGGCTGCGCCATCGCCTGCTTGTATTCGGGTTCGGTCAGGTAGCCCAGCGACAGCATGCGGCCCAGCACGTAGCGTTGGCGCAGTTCGGCGCGGGGGCGGTTCGAAATCGGGTTGAAGCGCGAGGGCGCCTTCGGAATGCCGGCCAGCATGGCGGCTTCGGCCGGCGTGACTTCCGACAGCGGCTTGCCGAAGTAGGCGCGCGAGGCGGCCGCGAAGCCGTAGGCGCGGTGGCCCAGGTAGATCTGGTTCATATAGAGCTCAAGGATCTGGTCCTTGGTGAGCTCGGATTCAATCTTGAACGTCAGCAGCAGTTCGTAGAACTTGCGCGAATAGGTCTTTTCCGACGACAGGTAGAAGTTACGCGCCACCTGCATCGTGATCGTGCTGGCGCCCTGCGTCTTCGACATGTTGATCACGTTGGTCAGGCCGGCCCGCACCACGCCCATCCAGTCGATCCCGCCGTGCTGGTAGAAGCGGTCGTCCTCGGCCGCCAGCACCGCCGACTTCATGACGTCGGGAATTTCATTGAAGCGCAGCACGTTGCGGCGTTCTTCGCCGAACTCACCGATCAGGACGCGGTCCGCCGTGTAGACGCGCAGCGGCACCCGGGGGCGGTAGTCCGTCATGGCGTTCAGGTTTGGCAGGTTGGGCCAGGCCAGCGCCAGCGCCATTCCGGCCAGCAATACGCCGCACAGGAACAGGCCGACACAGAAGATGCCGGTTTTTACGAAGAATCGCAGGATCGGGGAGCCGCTCTTGGCGGGCTTGTCTTTCTTGGAGGAATTCTGGGGCTTGCTCATCGCGGCGATTTTACGGGTAACTCCGGCCCCATCTCAGCGAGGGGGATCGGTTTCTGTAACAAGATTGTTCTGTGTGGTGCGCGGACAACTGGCGGCAGATGTGATAATGCCGACATGAACTTTTCCGCTCACTCATGTCCGGAAGCTGACCCGGACCCAGCGCCCACTGGCGAGGCGCCTGAAAACGTGCCGTGCGCCGTCGAATGCACAGGCAAGGCTGTGCCGTTGCCGCACGATTTGCCCGTCTTCCTGGTCGGGATGATGGGCGCGGGCAAGACCACCATAGGCCGTAGTCTGGCGCGTGCGTTGGGGCGCGAGTTTATGGATCTGGATCATGAGCTCGAGGCGCGTTGCGGCGTTCGGGTGCCGGTTATCTTCGAAATCGAGGGCGAAGCCGGTTTTCGTCGCCGAGAGTCCGCCGCCTTGGAGGAGTGTACCCAACGGCGCAACATAATTCTTGCCACCGGCGGCGGCGCGATCCTGGCGGCCGAAAATCGCCAGCGGCTGCACGAGCGCGGAATTGTCATCTATTTAAGGGCCAGCGTGGACGAATTGTTTCGCCGGACCTGCCGCGACCGCAACCGGCCCTTGCTGGCCACGGCGGACCCCCGCGGCACCCTGCGGGACCTGATGACCCTGCGGGAACCTCTCTATAAAGAAGTCGCCGACCTGGTCGTGGAAACGGGCGCGACGCCCATCCACACCCTGGTCAAGGCGCTGCTGCCGCAATTACAAGCCTTTGAGAAGCGCATATGAACGTTGTTGACGTCGACACCCCGGGCGGAAGCTATCCGATCCATATCGGCCCCGGCCGCATCGATGCCCTGGACCAATGCATTCCCGCCGACGCCACCGCGATTGCGGTCGTGACCAACCCCACCGTGGCGGCGCTCTACGGCGAACGCGCCGAGGCGGCGCTGGCGCGCACCGGCAAGCGGGTGTTGCGCATCGAGCTGCCGGACGGCGAAGCCTACAAAGACTGGCAGTCGCTGAACCTGATCTTCGACGCCTTGCTGACCCACCGCCTGGATCGCCGTTGCGTCCTGGTGGCGCTGGGCGGCGGCGTCATCGGTGACATGACGGGCTTTGCCGCCGCCGTCTACATGCGCGGCGTGCGCTTTCTGCAGGTGCCCACCACCCTGCTGGCCCAGGTGGACTCGTCGGTGGGCGGCAAGACCGCCGTCAACCATCCGCTGGGCAAGAACATGATCGGGGCGTTCTACCAACCGGTGGCGGTCGAGATCGACACCGATGTGCTGAACACCCTGCCCGCGCGGGAAGTGTCGGCGGGGCTGGCCGAAGTCATCAAGTACGGCTTGATCCTGGACCCGGATTTCTGGACCTGGTGCGAAGACAACGCCGCGAAGCTGCGCGCGCTGGACCCGCAGGCCGTCGCCCATGCCATCCGCCGTTCTTGCGAATTGAAGGCGCAGGTGGTGGGCAAGGACGAGCGTGAATCCGGCTTGCGCGCCATCCTGAACCTGGGCCACACCTTTGGCCACGCCATTGAGTCCGGCTTGGGCTATGGCGCCTGGCTGCACGGCGAGGCCGTCGGTTGCGGCATGGTGCAGGCGGCGGAATTGTCTGCCGACGTGGCGGGCTTTGACCGCGCCGACGTCGAGCGCGTGCGCGCGCTGGTGGCCGCCATCGGCTGCCCGGTCGTGGCGCCTGACCTGGGCGCGGACCGCTGGCTGGACCTGATGCAGGTCGACAAGAAAACAGAAGGCGGGTCCATCCGCTACGTGCTCATGCCGCGCATCGGCGAAGCCTTCATGCGCGCGGCCCCCGACGACGCGGTGCGCGCCGTCTTGTCCCGAACCACCCAGTAACCGCGATTGGAGACGGTGTTGCAGATGAATGAACTGGCTTCTTACGCATCCGACCCGTCTCAATCGCGAGGTCGGAAAACGGCAGAGGCGCCGCCCGAGAACCGGACCGAGTTTCAGCGCGACCGCGACCGCATCGTGCATTCCGGCGCGTTTCGCCGGCTGGAATACAAGACGCAGGTCTTCGTCAACCATGAAGGCGATCTCTTTCGCACTCGCCTGACGCATAGCCTGGAAGTGGCGCAGATTGCGCGCACGCTGGCCCGCAGCCTGAAGTTGTCGGAAGACCTGACCGAAGCCATCTCGCTGGCGCACGACCTGGGCCATACGCCCTTCGGCCATGCGGGGCAGGACGAGCTGAACGCCTGCATGCGCGAACTGGCGCCCGAAGCGGGCGGTTTTGAGCACAACCTGCAAAGCCTGCGCGTGGTGGACGAGCTTGAAGAGCGCTATGCGGACTTCAACGGCCTGAACCTGTGCTTTGAAACGCGCGAAGGCATCCTCAAGCATTGCTCGGCCGCGCACGCGCGCCAGTTGGGCGACGTGGGCGAACGCTTTCTGAGCCGCACGCAGCCGTCGCTGGAAGCGCAACTGGCCAACCTGGCCGATGAGGTCGCCTACAACAACCACGATATCGACGACGGCCTGCGTTCTGGATTGATCACGCTTGAGCAATTGCAGGACGTGTCGATCTTCGAACGGCATCACGCCTATGTGCTGGACCGCTATCCGGGCCTGGCGCCGCGCCGTGCGGTAGCGGAGACCATCCGCCGCATGATCAACACGCTGATCGGCGATTTGACGCAAACCTCGCTGGCCCGTATCCGCGACGCGGCGCCGGCCAGCGTGGACGACGTGCGCCGCTCACCGCCGCTGGCGGGGTTCTCGGACGACATCCGGCGCGAGGCCGATGCCTTGAAGAAGTTCTTGTTCGACAACCTGTATCGGCACTACCAGGTGCTGCGCATGACGGCCAAGGCGCGCCGCATCGTGCGTGAACTGTTCGCGGCGTTTCTTGATGACCCGCGCCTGCTGCCGCCCGACTACCGGCGTCCGGCATTCAACGAGCAGGCGCGCGCCATTGCCGATTACATCGCCGGCATGACCGACCGCTACGCCATCCGCGAACACAAGCGCCTGTTCGAAATGGGCTGACGCGGCCGGGGTTGGCCAGCCGCGCGCCATGCCCGCTTAGCGGTGCTTTCGATAGGGTTCGTCTTCCGGCACGAACGTGGCTTCAGCGCGCGCATCGCGCATCCAATCCTGCATGGCCGGCAGCGCCAGGACGGCGTCCATGTAGTCGCGCACGGCGCCCGCCGCGGCAATGCCGTAGGTGGTGAAGCGCGACACCACCGGCGCAAAGAATGCGTCGGCAATCGAGAATGCACCGAACAGGAAAGGGCCGCCGTGGCCGAATTCAGCGCGGGTGTCGTGCCAGATGGCTTGCAGGCGCGAGATATCCTGTTGCGCGGCCTCGGGCAGCTTGATGCCGGGCAGATGCGCTTCGATATTCATCGGCAGGGCATTGCGCAGGGCGCCAAAGCCGCTGTGCATTTGCGCCACCAATGAACGCGCGCGGGCGCGGGCCTTTGCGTCCTTCGGCCATAGCCCAGCTTCCGGGCGCTGCTCGGCCACGTATTCACAAATGGCCAGCGAATCCCACACGGCGAAGTCGCCGTCCAGCAAGACCGGCACCAGCCCGGCGGGCGACACCGCACCCACCTTGCGTGAAAACTCTTCCGTGAAAAACCCGAGCTTTTGCTCGGTGAAGGCGATGCCCGTGGCACGCAGCGCCAGCCACGGCCGCAAGGACCACGAAGAGTAATTCTTGTTGCCGATGATCAGGGTGTACATGGCGCGGTTCCTTGCGGGGTGTTGATAAGTCGTTCTACCTGCTTGCGTTACGCCGCAGCAGCTTGCCCAGGTATTGCCCGGTATGGCTGGCCTGCGTGTTCGCGACATCTTCCGGCGTGCCTTGCGCCACCACATAGCCGCCGCCATCGCCGCCTTCCGGGCCCATGTCGATCAGCCAGTCTGCCGTTTTGATGACGTCCAGGTTGTGTTCGATGATGAGCACGGTGTTGCCGCTGTCGACCAACTGGTTCAGCACTTGCAGCAGCAATTCAATATCGCGGAAATGCAGGCCGGTGGTGGGTTCGTCCAGGATGTACAGCGTGCGTCCGGTGCTGCGGCGCGAGAGTTCCAGCGACAGCTTTACGCGCTGCGCTTCACCGCCCGACAGCGTGGTCGCGCTTTGGCCCAGGCGTATGTAAGACAGGCCAACATCGATCAGCGTGTGCAGCTTGCGCGAGATGGCCGGCACGGATTCAAAGTAGTCCAGCGCCTGCTCAACCGTCAGGTCCAGCACTTCGCTGATGTTGCGGCCCCGGTAGCGGATTTCCAGCGTTTCGCGGTTGTAGCGTTTGCCGTGGCACACGTCGCAGGGCACGTACATGTCGGGCAGAAAGTGCATTTCCACCTTGACCACGCCGTCGCCCTGGCAGGCTTCGCAGCGCCCGCCCTTGACGTTGAAGCTGAATCGGCCGGGGTCGTACCCGCGTGTGCGCGCCTCGGGCACGCCCGCGAAAAGCTCGCGGATGGGCGTGAACAGGCCCGTGTACGTGGCGGGGTTGCTGCGCGGCGTGCGGCCGATGGGGCTTTGGTCCACGCTGATGATCTTGTCGAAATTCTCCAGCCCCTGCATCGACACGTAGGGGGCGGGCTCGCTTTGCGCGTGATGCAGTTGGCGCGACACGGCGACCGCCAGCGTGTCGTTGATCAGCGTGGATTTGCCGGAACCCGATACGCCCGTGACGCACACCAGGCGGCCGGCGGGCACGCGCAGTTCGACGTCTTTCAGGTTGTTGCCGCTGGCGCCGCTCAGGGTCAGCCAGGGCAGTTCGTCGTTGACCGGGCGGCGCGGGGGAATCGCGATCTCGCGCGCGCCGCTCAGGTATTGGCCGGTCAGGGAGTTCGGATCGCGCTGCACGGTTTCCGGGTCGCCCTGCGACACCACTTCGCCGCCATGCTCGCCCGCGCCAGGGCCCATGTCGACCACCCAGTCCGCCATGCGGATCATGTCTTCGTCGTGCTCGACCACGATGACGCTGTTGCCGAGGTCTCGCAGGTGCTGCAAGGTGCCGATCAGCCGATCGTTGTCGCGTTGATGCAGGCCGATAGAGGGTTCATCCAGCACATACATCACCCCCGTCAGGCCCGAACCGATCTGGCTGGCCAGGCGGATGCGCTGGGCCTCGCCGCCCGAGATGGTGTCGGCGCTGCGATCCAGCGACAGGTAATTCAACCCGACGTTGTTCAGAAAGCTGAGCCGCGCCTCGATCTCGCGCACGATGCGCTGTGCAATTTCCTGCTTGGCCCCGGTCAGGCTCAGGTCGCGGAACCAGGCCAGGCAGCCCGACAGCGGCATCGCCTCGACTTCATAGATAGCCTGGCCGTGGCGCTCGCCGCCGCGCGGATCGTGGCCGATCAGCACGTTGCGGGCCTCGGGGCGCAGGCGCGAACCCGCGCAGTCGGGGCAGGTCTTGATATTGCGGTACTTGCCCAGTTCTTCGCGCACCGTCGCCGAATCCGTTTCGCGCCAGCGGCGTTCCAGGTTCGGGATGACGCCTTCGAAGGTATGCCGCTTGACCGTGCTGCGGCCTTTTTCATTCAGGTAGAGAAACGAAATCTCTTCTTCGCCGGACCCGTACAGGACTTTGTCGCGCAGGGCTTCGGGTAGCTCTTCAAACGGGGCTTCGATATCGAATTCGTAATGGGCTGCCAGGCTGGCCAGCAGCGAGTGCGTGAAAGCGTTGCGGCGGTCCCAGCCACGGATGGCTCCAGCGGCCAGGCTCAGTTCAGGAAACGCCACGACCCGCTTGGGGTCGAAAAAGCCCACCTGGCCGATGCCGTCGCAACTGGGGCAGGCGCCCATCGGGTTGTTGAAGCTGAACAGGCGCGGTTCCAGCTCGGGCAGGCTGTGGCTGCATACCGGGCAGGCGTAGCGGCTGGAGAACACCTGTTCGTGCTCGCTGTCCATGTCCAGCGCCAGCGCGCGTCCGTCGGCCAGTTGCAGCGCGGTTTCGAAGCTCTCCGCCAGGCGCTGCTTGCTTTCCGGCTTGATGCGCAGCCGGTCGATGACGACGTCGATATCGTGCTTTTCGGTTTTCTTCAACGGCGCCATGCCGTCGATTTCCACCAACTGCCCGTCCACGCGCAGGCGTACATAGCCTTGCGCCTGCAGGCTGGCGCATTCGTCCTCGAAGCTGCCTTTCTTGCCGCGCGCAATGGGCGCCAGCACGGCCAGCCGCGTTTCGGGCGTCCAACCCAGCACCGCGTCCACCATCTGGCTGACGGACTGCGCCTGTAGCGGCAGGCCGTGCTCGGGACAGTAAGGGGTGCCCACCCGCGCATACAGCAGACGCAGGTAGTCGTGGATCTCGGTGATGGTGCCGACCGTGGAGCGCGGGTTGTGGCCGGCGGCTTTCTGCTCGATGGAGATGGCGGGCGACAGGCCTTCGATCAGGTCGACGTCCGGCTTGTCCATCAGCTGGAGGAATTGGCGGGCATACGCGGACAGGCTTTCCACATAACGTCGTTGGCCCTCCGCGTACAGCGTATCGAACGCCAGCGAAGATTTGCCAGAGCCGGACAAGCCGGTGACGACCACCAGTTTGTGGCGCGGCAGGTCCAGCGAAACGTTCTTGAGGTTGTGGGTGCGAGCACCCCGTATGCGTATTGTCACGTCGATCGGGTGTCCATCAGGCTCTTTTAAGCGGATTCAAAGGCCAACTTGTTACTATAGCGCGCCGAGTCCCCCCGCGTTCAAGGCAGTCCGCGATTTGGACTGAATGGGCTCCGGCGCCGCACCGCCAGATCAGACTGTGAACGTGTGACATCCACGCGCGCGCACCGCCCTTGTCATTGTTGAATTTTCCGCATGCCGGCAGACATCAAACTGAAATTGACCCCTTCCGAGCGCCGCGCCAGCGTGGCATTGGCCGGCCTGTTCGCCGCGCGGATGTTGGGGCTGTTCCTGTTGCTGCCGGTGTTTGCCGTGGCGGCGGCCGGCATGCCGGGCGGAGACGACCCCGCGCGCGTCGGCCTGGCGCTGGGCATGTATGGCCTGACCCAGGCGTTCATGCAGATTCCCTTCGGCCTGGCGTCCGACCGCTGGGGCCGCCGCCCCGTCGTGCTGTTCGGGCTGCTGCTGTTCGTGGCCGGCAGCATCGTCTGTGCGCAGGCAACCGATGTGTACTGGATCACCATTGGCCGCGCCATCCAGGGGGCGGGCGCCATCTCGGCCGCCGTCACCGCGTGGTTGGCCGACGCCACCCGCGACGAAGTCCGCACCCGCGCCATGGCCATGGTGGGCGCGTCGATTGGCCTGTCTTTCGCGGTGTCCTTGGTGCTGGCGCCCGTGCTGGTGGGGTGGTGGGGCTTGTCCGGCCTGTTCTGGACCATCGCCTGCCTGGGTGTGATCTGCCTGGCCGTGGCGCGTTTCGTCGTGCCCGTGGTGCCGCGCACCCAGGCCCGCACCATGCAAGCCGCCCGGCCGATGGAAGTGTTGACCCACCGCGACCTGCTGCGCTTGAATTTCGGCGTGTTCGTGCTGCATTTGATTCAGGTGTCGATGTTTGTCGTGGTGCCGGCGCTGCTGGCCAAGGTGGGCGGCCTGGACGCGCGCGAGCTGTGGAAGGTCTATTTGCCCGTCATCCTGGTGTCGTTCGTGCTGATGGTGCCCGTGGTGTTCGTGGCGGAAAAGCGCCGCGCCCATCGGGGCGCCTTGCGCGCCGCCGTGGCGGGCCTGGTCCTGGTGTGCGCGTTGATGCCGGCGGCCAGCCATGGTTTCTACACGCTGGCCATCGCGCTGACGGGCTTCTTTGTCGCCTTCAACGTGCTGGAAGCCCTGCAACCGTCGCTGGTGTCCCGCGTGGCGCCGCAGGCCTACAAGGGCTTGGCGCTGGGCTTCTACAACACGGCGCAGGCGGCGGGGCTGTTCATGGGCGGCGCTTTAGGGGGCTGGTTGGCAGCGCATTCAGGCGCCAGCGCGGTGTTCATCGGCGCGGCTATTTTGTCGGCGGTGTGGCTGGCGGTGACCTGGGCGTTGCGGCCGCTGGCGTAAGGCGGCTGAGGTGGGCGTGGGGCCGCTGGCTAAGGTCGGTGCGGCCCGTTGCAGGGCTGTGGATCGAGCTCTGGATCGAGCTGGCTATGCGTCCCCTAATTCATCCGAAACCTCACTGATCGCGCTGCGAATGGCGGCCAACAGCCCCTAAATCGATTCCCTGGGTGGATCGCTTTGTCACGAATCGCGTTTGGCGTGCCGGGTGCTTTTCGTCGATAATACGTACCAAATTAGGGCTTCACGGAAGTAGGGGTCATCAGGATCCCAGGCGTCGCCGGTCATTGTCATGATGACCGGCGTGTTTCATGAAGCCGGTCTTCAACATCGCTTTTTATGTTGTTGCCGGCGCGCTCGCGGCAACGCACAGGCGCAGGCTGTCAACAACTGAGGGACATCGGCATGGCATCGGTTAACAAAGTCATTCTCGTGGGCAACCTGGGTCGCGACCCGGAAGTCCGCTACAGCCCGGAAGGGGCTGCAATCTGCAACATGTCCATCGCCACCACCTCCACCTGGAAGGACAAGGCATCGGGCGAGCGCCGCGAAGAAACCGAATGGCACCGCGTCGTCATGTACAACCGCCTGGCTGAAATCGCCGGCGAATACCTGAAGAAGGGCCGTTCGGTCTACATCGAAGGCCGTCTGAAGACGCGCAAGTGGCAAGACAAGGACACCGGCGCTGACCGTTACAGCACCGAAGTGGTGGCTGACCAGATGCAAATGCTGGGCGGCCGTGAAGACGGCGGCGGCGGCGGCGCCAGCTACGGTGGTGGTGGCGGCTACGACGACGCCCCGTCGCGCCCGCAACAACAACGCGCCGCCCCGGCGCAACGCCCGGCCCCGCAACAGCGCCCGGCGCCTGCTTCGGCCCCGGCCAGCAGCGGTGCGAACCTGGCGGATATGGACGACGATATTCCGTTCTGATATCGCCACGCGAATAGATTGTTATTCCAAGCCCTCGCAAATGCGGGGGCTTTTCATTTTTAAGCTACGGAATCAATAAGACGGTTATGAAATTCGCAGCGTAATAATCATTATTTGGTTGCGAATTCTATAATCGAGTTTTACAGCAATATGGCGTGCTAGCCTCGTCTAAAGGGTTTCCAATCATTGAGACGAGGAGAGTGAAGTGAATAATCGCCGCCGTACTCCAGAAAATAAAATACAACGACGCGCGCGTCGCGCCTTGCGAACCGCATATCCGCTTCTGGCATGCATGTCGTCGTCCGTAATATTGTTTGCTGGTTCTGCCTACGCGCAGAATCTACCCATGGGCGGCAAGATCACCAGCGGACAAGGCAGTATCTCGGAGCCCAATCGCCTATCGAAAAAAATCCAACAGACCAGCGACAAGCTATCCATTGACTGGACCAGTTTCAATATTGCCTCGGGCAGCCGGGTGGATTTTCATCAGCCCGACGCCAATTCCATTGCCTTGAACCGCGTCGTCGGCATCAATGGCAGCAAGATCATGGGGCAACTCAACGCCAATGGCCGTGTGTTCCTGATCAACCCCAACGGGGTGTTGTTCGGCAAGACCGCGAAGGTCAACGTGGGGGGCTTGGTGGCGTCGACGTTGAAGCTGAGCAATGACGATTTCAACGAGGGCCGATTCCGCTTTGTCGGCGACGGCCGCCCGACATTGGCAAGCGTCGTCAACGAAGGCGTGTTGATTGCGGCAGAGGGCGGAACGATCGCGTTGCTGGGTGGGCAGGTTGAAAACAAGGGTGTCATCCGGGCCAAACAGGGCGCCATCGCGCTGGCAGCGGGCGAACGCATCACGCTCGGCGTTTCCGAGGATGGGCTGCTGAACGTAGAGATTGATCAGGCGGGGTTGAATGCCTTGGTCAGCAACCACAACGCGCTGACGGCGCAGGGTGGGCAGGTGACGCTCAAAGCTCGCGCTGCCAATGCCGTGGCGCACGCGGTCGTGAATAACCAGGGTTTGATCGAAGCGCAAACGCTGAATGGCCGCTCGGGCACGATCGTGCTGGACGGTGGTGAGCAAGGCACGGTATTGGCGGCAGGCACATTGAACGCCAGCGCGTTCAGTGGCAACGCCGGTGATATTACGGTGCAAGGCCAGCGCGTGGACCTGCGTGGGAATCTACTCGCGACAGCCGGCGGACAGGGCGATGGCGGTAACGTTCTGGTCCAGGGCAGGCAAGTGCAGATGGAAGGTAGCGCCCAGGTCGATACACGCGCGGCGACGGGCAACGTTGGCTGGCTGACGCTTGAAGCGGATCAAATCAGCGTGACGACGCAGGAAGTGCCGCTGGTCAGCGGTATCAGTGGCGAGCATCTGAATCAGCAATTGGCCAAAAACAATATCGCGCTGAAATCCACGCAAGGCGACCTTCGCGTTCTGGAAGAAATTAGCTGGGATGCCGATACGACGCTGAGTCTGGATGCGAAGAAATCCGTACGGCTGAATGCAAATGTCGAGGTAAGCGGGGATAAGGCGGGTTTCGTGATGAACCATGGCGCCGACGCCGACTATATTTTGGGTAAGAACGTCACAGTGACGTTGCCCGGGGCGCAAGCAAGCTTGCGCATCAATGGGCAGGATTATCAACTCATCCGCAATGTTCACGAGCTTCAGGCCGTGGAAAACAATCTGGACGGTTATTACGCCTTGGCCAATCGGATCGACGCGAGTGAGACAGCGAATTGGAATGGGGGCCGAGGATTTGTGCCGATTGGTGGAGGTCTCTGGAACCATAAAGACAGATTTAAGGGGACGCTTACCGGCTTGGGACATTCGGTCGACAATTTGACGATCAAAGTTGATTCCTCAAATACTGTTAAACAAGTAGGAATGTTCAGCAAGTCCCATGGGGTGCTTAGGAATATTGGTGTAGTCAATCAGAAAATTTCTTTAGATCGCCCTGATGCGCTTAATTATCTTGGCGGCCTGGTAGCGGTAAACTATGGCGTGGTGAAGTACGCCCATTCCTCTGGCCAAGTCACTACGACTCAATTGATGGACACGCTCGGTGGACTTGTCGGATATAACGAAGGGGAAGTGCTTTACTCAAATTCTCGCAGTGTAGTGCGAGGCGTTCCGGCTGATAGTGGTCAATTGGGAAACGCTGGTAGTTTAGTGGGCTATAACAGCGGGCACATCGCGCACTCCTACGCGACCGGAGACGTCTACGGGGGGCTATCGGCGGCCGGAGGCTTGGTGGGAGTAAATGACCAAAAAGGGAATATTGAATATTCCTACGCAACGGGAAATATTAATTCATTCTCCATTGCAGGGGGGTTGGTGGGCGATAATTATGGCAAAATTAGCAACAGCCATGCTCATGGAAGCACCTTTGGCCCGACTGGTTCTGGGGGGTTGGTGGGAATTAATAATGGTCAAATTAGCAACAGCCATGCTCACGGAAACTCCGGGGGGGATCAGAATGTTGGTGGACTTGTGGGGAGCAATCGACACACCGGAATCATCGCGGATTCTCGGGCATCGGGAAATGCGACACTCCGATTCGTTTTCGGACACGCAGGTGGTATTGCAGGCGATAATTACGGGCTGATCCATCGCAGCCATGCATCGGGCAATGCAAATGGTAGCAGCGATAATGCGGTGGGGGGGGTGGCTGGATATAATGCGCGAAGTGGAATAATCCGCGAATCTTCCGCAAGCGGTACGGCGACTGCTGGGTCGCACAACCCCAGGCATCCGATCGGTACGGTTGGCGGGCTGGTGGGGAGCAACTACGGTCTGATTGCGAATTCTTATGCCAGTGGCGCTGTTATAGGCCGTCATGATCAGGACGCAGTGGGCGGACTGGTCGGTCTCAATCGCGGTCTGATTGAGCAGTCTTATTCAAGCGGAGCCGTTACGGGCAAGGGCATCAAGGGCAGCCTGGTGGGATGGAACGTCCACCCTGATTCCTATGGGACCCTTAGCGAAATCCGCCAGTCCCTCGGTTCCGGCACCGTCAACGGTGAGGACGGCCCTCAGGTCGGTATCGACCAAGGCACCTTCGAATGGTGATCCCCTCCCCGCTGAAGTGATCCAAATCCCCCCGCAATTTTGCGGGGGGATTTTCATTTTTAAACGCTAAATCAATAAGATGATTACGATATAAGAGACTTAATAATCATTATTTGATTGTCAATTTTATAATCATGAGCTGCGATTGTTTGGCGTGTTAGTCTCGTCTCCCAAGATTTGGTTAATCAAGACGAGGAGCAGTAAATGAATAATCGCAGCCAGATAATTAAAAATAAAAAACAACGACGGGCGCGTCGTTCTTTGCCAACCGCCTATCCGATTTTGGCGTGCATGTCATCGTCCATGATTTTGCTTGCCGGTTCTGCCTACGCGCAGAATCTACCCATGGGCGGCAATATCACCAGCGGGAAAGGCAGTATTTCTGAACCCAATCGCCTGTCGAAGAAAATCGAGCAGGCGAGCGACAAGCTGTCCATCGACTGGACCAGTTTCAATATTGCCTCGGGCAGCCGAGTGGATTTTCATCAGCCCGACGCCAACGCCATAGCCTTGAACCGCGTCGTCGGCATCAATGGCAGCAAGATCATGGGGCAACTCAACGCCAATGGCCGTGTGTTCCTGATCAACCCCAACGGGGTGTTGTTCGGCAAGACCGCGAAGGTCAACGTAGGCGGCTTGGTGGCGTCGACGTTGAAGCTGAGCAATGAAGATTTCAACGAGGGTCGATTCCGCTTTGTGGGCGACGGCCGCCCGACGTTGGCAAGTGTGGTCAACGAAGGTGTGTTGGTTGCGGCAGAGGGCGGAACGATCGCGTTGCTGGGTGGGCAGGTTGAAAACAAGGGTGTCATCCGCGCGAAGCAGGGCGCCATCGCGCTGGCGGCGGGCGAGCGTATTACGCTCGGCGTTTCCGAGGATGGGCTGCTGAACGTAGAGATTGATCAGGCGGGGTTGAATGCCTTGGTCAGCAACCAGAATGCGCTGACGGCGCAGGGTGGTCAGGTGACGCTCAAAGCTCGCGCTGCCAATGCCGTGGCGCACGCGGTCGTGAATAACCAGGGTTTGATCGAAGCGCAAACGCTGAATGGCCGCTCGGGCAAGATCGTTCTGGACGGTGGTGAGCAAGGCACGGTATTGGCGGCAGGCACATTGAACGCCAGCGCGTTCAGTGGCAACGCCGGTGATATTACGGTGCAAGGCCAGCGCGTGGACCTGCGTGGGAATCTACTCGCGACAGCCGGCGGACAGGGCGATGGCGGTAACGTTCTGGTCCAGGGCAGGCAAGTGCAGATGGAAGGTAGCGCCCAGGTCGATACACGCGCGGCGACGGGCAACGTTGGCTGGCTGACGCTTGAAGCGGATCAAATCAGCGTGACGACGCAGGAAGTGCCGCTGGTCAGCGGTATCAGTGGCGAGCATCTGAATCAGCAATTGGCCAAAAACAATATTGCGCTGAAATCCACGCAGGGCGACCTTCGCGTTCTGGAAGAAATTAGCTGGGACGCCGATACGACGTTGAGCCTGGATGCCAAGAAATCCGTGCGGCTGAATGCGAATGTCGAGGTAAGCGGGGATAAGGCGGGCTTCGTGATGAACCATGGCGCGGATGCGGACTATATCTTGGGCAAGGACGTCGCGGTGACGTTGCCTGGAGCCCAAGCAAGCTTGCGCATCAACGGGCAGGATTATCAGCTCATTCGCAATGTTCACGAGCTTCAGGCTATCGAGAATAATCTGAACGGCTATTACGCCTTGGCCAATCGGATCGACGCGAGTGAGACCGCGGATTGGAATGGGGGCAGGGGATTTGTGCCGATTGGTGGATACTACCGAACACCCCAAGAAAAATTCCAGGGAGAGCTTACCGGCCTGGGACATACAATCGACCATCTGACGATTAAAATGGATTCTTCGAATACTGTTAAACAGGTGGGAGTTTTCAGTAATTCCTATGGTGTGCTTAGAAATATTGGTCTGGTCAATCAGAATATTTCTGTAGCACGCCCAAATCAGCAAAATATTATAGGCGGCTTGGTCGCGGTCAACGCTGGCGTGGTGAAGTATGCCCACTCTTCGGGTCAAACTTCGACGACCAGATTCAGCCACATAATCGGTGGACTCGTTGGATATAACCTAGGCGAAATTCTCCAGTCACATTCTCGCAGTGTGCTTCGAGGTGGCCCTTCCGATGCTTTCGAACTTGCGTACGTCGGTGGTTTGGTTGGCCTCAACAGCGGACGCATTGCGCATTCCTATGCGACGGGAGACATTCACGGAAAACTGTCGGCGAGCGGAGGTCTGGTGGGTAGAAATCGCGGAACCGGGAGTATCGAGTATACGTACGCAACCGGCAATATCGCTTCAACCATTTTTGCGGGAGGGTTGGTGGGCGAGAACGGCGGCCAGATTAGCAACAGCCATGCTCGCGGAAGCACTGATGGCGAGTACTATTCTGGCGGGCTGGTGGGAAGCAACAACGAAACCGGGATCATTATGGACTCTCGGGCATCAGGAGACGCGACAAACCGATCCCATTTCGGGAGAGCGGGCGGCTTGGCGGGCCAGAACTTTGGGCTGATTAACCGCAGCCATGCCTCGGGCAGTGCAAATGGTAGCAGGGATAATTTGGTAGGCGGCTTGGTTGGGTCTAACGAGCGTAGTGGGACAATCCGCGACTCTTCCGCAAGCGGTACGGTGACTGCCGGGTTCGAAAATCGAAGGGATCGGGTCGGGACGGTTGGAGGGCTGGTGGGTAGCAACGCCGGTCTGATCGCCAACTCGTACGCCAGTGGCAATGTTATAGGCCTTCACGATCAGAACGCAGTGGGGGGACTCGTCGGTCTTAATAGCGGCCTCATTGAGCAGTCTTATTCCAGCGGAGCCGTCATAGGCAAGGGTATTCAGGGCAGTCTGGTTGGATGGAACGTCCATCCGGATTCAGATGGGACCCTCAGTGAAATCCGCCAATCCCTGGGCTCCGGCACCGTCAACGGCGAGGATGGCCCTCAGGTCGGGCTCGACGAAGGCACCTTCGAATGGTGATTCCCTCCACTCGCTGAAGCAATCCAAATCCCCCCGCAATTTTTCGGGGGGTTTCATTTTTAAACGCTAAATCAATAAGATGATTACGATATAAGAGACTTAATAGTCATTATTTGATTGTCAATTTTATAATCATGAGCTGCGATTGTTTGGCGTGTTAGTCTCGTCTCCCAAGATTTGGTTAATCAAGACGAGGAGCAGTAAATGAATAATCGCAGCCAGATAATTAAAAATAAAAAACAACGACGAGCGCGTCGTGCGTTGCGAACCGCATATCCAATTTTGGCGTGCGTGTCATCGTCCATGATGTTGCTTGCCGGTTCAGCCTATGCGCAGAACTTGCCCATGGGCGGCAATATCACCAGCGGGAAAGGCAGTATTTCTGAACCCAATCGCCTGTCGAAAAAAATCCAGCAGACGAGCGACAAACTGTCCATAGACTGGACCAGTTTCAATATTGCCTCGGGCAGCCGGGTGGATTTTCATCAGCCTGACGCCAACGCCATTGCCTTGAACCGTGTTATCGGCACTGACGGCAGCAAGATCATGGGGCAACTCAACGCGAATGGCCGTGTGTTTCTGATCAACCCCAACGGGGTGTTGTTCGGCAAGACCGCGAAGGTCAGTGTCGGCGGCTTGGTGGCGTCGACGTTGAAGCTGAGCAATGAAGATTTCAACGAAGGCCGATTCCGCTTTATCGGCGACGGCCGCCCGACGTTGGCAAGTGTGGTCAACGAAGGTGTGTTGGTTGCGGCAGAGGGCGGAACGATCGCGTTGCTGGGTGGGCAGGTTGAAAACAAGGGTGTCATCCGCGCGAAGCAGGGCGCCATCGCGCTGGCGGCGGGCGAGCGTATTTCGCTCGGCGTTTCCGAGGATGGGCTGCTGAACGTAGAGATTGATCAGGCGGGGTTGAATGCCTTGGTCAGCAACCACAACGCGCTGACGGCGCAGGGTGGGCAGGTGACGCTCAAAGCCCGCGCCAGCAATGCCGTGGCACATGCCGTTGTGAACAACCAGGGTTTGATCGAAGCGCAAACGCTGAATGGCCGCTCGGGCACGATCGTGCTGGATGGTGGTGAGCAAGGCACGGTACTGGCCGCAGGCACATTGAACGCCAGCGCGTTCAGTGGCAACGCCGGTGATATTACGGTGCAAGGCCAGCGCGTGGACCTGCGTGGGAATCTACTCGCGACAGCCGGCGGACAGGGCGATGGCGGCAACGTTCTGGTTCAGGGACGGCAAGTGCAGATGGAAGGCAGCGCACAGGTCGATACGCGCGCGGCGGCGGGCAATGGCGGTTGGTTGACGCTTGAAGCGGATCAAATCAGCGTGACAACGCAGGAAGTGCCGCTGGTCAGCGGTATCAGTGGCGAGCATCTGAATCAGCAATTGGCCAAAAACAATATTGCGCTGAAATCCACGCAGGGCGACCTTCGCGTTCTGGAAGAAATTAGCTGGGATGCCGATACAACGCTGAGCCTGGATGCCAAGAAATCCGTGCGGCTGAATGCGAATGTCGAGGTAAGCGGGGATAAGGCGGGCTTCGTGATGAACCATGGCGCGGATGCGGACTATATCTTGGGCAAGGACGTCGCGGTGACGTTGCCTGGAGCCCAAGCAAGCTTGCGCATCAACGGGCAGGATTATCAGCTCATTCGCAATGTGCATGAGCTGCAAGCCGTAGAGAATAATCTGAACGGCTATTACGCCTTGGCCAATCGGATCGACGCAAGTGAGACGGCCGATTGGAATAAGGGCGGGGGATTCGTGCCGATTGGCGGAGATGGCGGGAGCGTCAAGGACAGATTTAACGGAACGCTGACCGGCTTGGGGCATTCAGTCGACAATTTGACGATCAAGGTTGATTCCTCAAATACTGTTAAGCAAGTCGGATTGTTCAGTAATTCCTACGGTGTACTCAGAAATATCGGCTTGCTCAATCAGAATATTTCCGCAGCCCGCGTTGGCCGTCCTAACTTTGTGGGCGGATTGGTCGCGGCCAATTTTGGAACGGTGAAGTACGCCCACTCATCCGGCCAAATCGTTACCACGCAGATCAAGGACTCGCTGGGTGGTCTTGTTGGAGTTAACGAGGGAGAGGTGCTCCATTCCTATTCCCGCAGTGTGGTGCGAGGTGTTCCCGCATTGGGCGGCCAATTGGGATACGTAGGCGGTTTGGTGGGCAAAAATAGCGGGCGCATCGCGCATTCCCACGCGACAGGCGACGTTCATGGCGGATTTTCGTCGGCCGGAGGCTTGGTCGGGGCAAATATCGAACGGGGGAACATTCAAAACTCCTACGCAACGGGAAATACGACTTCCAGCTTTCTTGCTGGCGGGTTGGCGGGCATTAATCGCGGCCAGATCAGCAACGGCCATGCCAGGGGTAATGTGTCCGGCCGGAACAATACGGGGGGATTAGTCGGCATCAACGGCGTGGCGGGAATAATTGTGGATTCTCGAGCATCGGGAGATGCTGTCAGCCAATATTTCGGCGTCGGCGGTTTGGTGGGGACTAACGAAGGAATGATCAAGCGTGCCCATGCATCGGGGAATGTGAAGGGAAATGTCAATGCCGTGGGTGGATTGGTGGGGACCAATCTGGGAGGGATGATCAGCGATTCTTCGGCTAGTGGAACCGCGACTGCCGGTGATCATTCTACGAACATGAGCGGCGCGGTGGGTGGCTTGGTGGGTCAAAACTCGCAATATGAAGGGCGCGCCGGCACGATCATTAATTCGTACGCCAGCGGCGATGTCATAGGAACTCGAGATCAGGACATGGTGGGAGGGCTGGTTGGCTCGAACTTGGGCGTGATCCAAGCTTCTTATTCCAGCGGCCACGTGTCGGGCAAGGGCATCAAGGGCAGCCTGGTGGGATGGAACTTCCATCCTGATTCCTATGGATCCGTCAGCGAAATCCGCCAATCCGTTGGTTCCGGCACCGTCGACGGCCAGGAAGGTCCACAGGTCGGCATAGATCAAGGCACCTTCGATTGGTGATCCCGTCTATGCAATGACGCGCTTAAAAGCCCTCGAAAATCGCGAGGGCTTTTCATTACGGAACCGTTTAATCAATAAGATGATTACGATATGCATGGCGGAATAATCATTATTTGACTGCCGGTTTTCAAATCATGATTTGCGATTATTTAGCATGTTAGTCTCGTCCCCCCAAAGTTTCAGTTATTAAGACGAGGAAGGTAAATGAATAATCGCCGCCAATCTGTCAAAAATAAAAAAGAACGACGAGCACGTCGCGCATTAAGAACCGCATATCCAATTTTAGTGTGCGTGTCGTCGTCCATGATGTTGCTTGCCGGTTCAGCCTATGCGCAGAACTTGCCCATGGGCGGCAATATCACCAGCGGGAAAGGCAGTATTTCTGAACCCAATCGCCTGTCGAAAAAAATCCAGCAGACCAGTGAGAAGCTATCCATAGACTGGACCAGTTTCAATATTGCCTCGGGCAGCCGAGTGGATTTTCAGCAGCCCAACGCCAACGCTATTGCATTGAACCGTGTTATCGGCACTGACGGCAGCAAGATCATGGGGCAACTCAACGCGAATGGCCGTGTGTTCCTGATCAACCCCAATGGGGTGTTGTTCGGCAAGACCGCCAAGGTCAACGTGGGGGGCTTGGTGGCGTCGACGTTGAAGCTGAGCAATGAAGATTTCAACGAGGGTCGATTCCGCTTTATCGGCGACGGCCGCCCGACGTTGGCAAGTGTGGTCAACGAAGGCGTGTTGGTTGCGGCAGAGGGCGGAACGATCGCGTTGCTGGGTGGGCAGGTTGAAAACAAGGGTGTCATCCGGGCCAAACAGGGCGCCATCGCGCTGGCGGCGGGAGAGCGCATCACGCTCGGCGTTTCCGAGGATGGGCTGCTGAACGTAGAGATCGATCAGGCGGGGTTGAATGCCTTGGTCAGCAACCACAATGCGCTGACTGCGCAGGGTGGCCAAGTAACGCTAAAAGCTCGCGCCAGCAATGCCGTGGCGCACGCGGTCGTGAACAACCAGGGTCTTATCGAAGCACAAACGCTGAATGGCCGCTCGGGCAAGATCGTGCTGGATGGTGGTGAGCAAGGCACGGTACTGGCCGCAGGCACATTGAACGCCAGCGCGTTCAGTGGCAACGCTGGTGATATTACGGTGCAAGGCCAGCGCGTGGATTTGCGTGGGAATCTCCTGGCGACAGCCGGTGGACAAGGCGATGGCGGCAACGTTCTGGTTCAGGGTCGGCAAGTGCAGATGGAAGGCAGCGCACAGGTCGATACGCGCGCGGCGGCGGGCAATGGCGGTTGGTTGACGCTTGAAGCGGATCAAATCAGCGTGACAACGCAGGAAGTGCCGCTGGTCAGCGGTATCAGTGGCGAGCATTTGAATCAGCAATTGGCCAAAAACAATATCGCGCTGAAATCCACGCAAGGCGACCTTCGCGTTCTGGAAGAAATTAGCTGGGATGCCGATACGACGCTGAGCCTGGATGCGAAGAAATCCGTACGGCTGAATGCAAATGTCGAGGTAAGCGGGGATAAGGCGGGTTTCGTGATGAACCATGGCGCCGACGCCGACTATATTTTGGGTAAGAACGTCACAGTGACGTTGCCCGGGGCGCAAGCAAGCTTACGCATCAATGGGCAGGATTATCAGCTCATTCGTAATGTGCATGAGCTACAAGCCATTGACAACAAATTGGACGGCTTTTACGCGTTGGCTAATGGAATCGACGCCAGTGAAACGGCGACTTGGCATGCGGGCGCAGGGTTTAGACCGATTGGGGGGGATAACGGAAGTGAAACGCACAGATTCCGAGGTGTTTTGACCGGCATGGGTCATGCCGTGAATAAGCTGACGATGAACGTGGATTCGTCGGACTATAAGGGATATGTGGGGGTATTCAGCGATTCATATGGCGTGCTAAGAAACGTCGGATTGCAGGACTACAGTATTTCCGCAAGCGGACTTGACTCTTCCTACGCTGTGGGAGGACTGGTAGGGGCGAATTTTGGCGTGGTGAAGTACGCTCACACCTCGGGGCAAATCCGGACGACACAAATCGTGAATTTACTGGGCGGACTAGTCGGATACAACGTTGGCGAGGTGTCGAACTCCTATTCGCATGGCACCGTGGACGGCGCCTCAAATCATGGTGGCAAGAGTATGTCCGGCGGTTTGGTCGGCTCGAATGAGGGTCGTATCGCTCGCTCATACTCGACTGCGGTGATTAACGGGAGGCAGTCATATGCCGGAGGATTGGTCGGCTCAAACTATGGTGGAAAAATTGAGCAGTCTTACGCGACCGGTGACGTTTCCAGCCTTTTCTATGCCGGCGGGTTGGCCGGTGAAAACTACGGCTCAATCAATAACAGTTACGCAAGCGGAAATAGCAGTGGTCATACAGCGGGCGGGCTGGTGGGGCTGAACTTCCCAGGGCGGACCATCGCAGATTCGCGAGCATCAGGGAATGCGACGTCGACGTCCGGAGGCTATTTAGGCGGTTTGGTTGGTGAGAACGCTGGGTTGATCCTTCGCAGCCACGCATCGGGAGACGCCACCGGAGGCCAGGACAGCAGGGTTGGCGGATTGGTGGGGATAAACCGGGGTGGAATTATTCGCCAATCCTCCGCCAGTGGCATGGCCACGACCGGGGGGCGTTCGTCCGGCGCTTATCCGAGGGGTAGCGCCGGTGGGTTGGTTGGAAGCAATTTCAGCGCGCACGGAAATACGGCGCTGATCATCGATTCCTATGCCAGCGGCAACGCGGCGGGCACCCACGAGCAAGACGCCGTGGGCGGGTTGGTGGGCGCAAATTCCGGCGTGATCGAAAGCTCTTCTTCCAGTGGCCAAGCCTTGGGCAAGGGCATCATGGGCAGTCTCGTAGGATGGAATTTCCACCCGGACACTTATGGCACCGAAAGTGAAATCCGCCAGTCCTTGGGTTCCGGCACTGTCAACGGCGAAAACGGCCCCCAGGTCGGCATCGACCAAGGCACCTTCGAATGGTAATCAGCCTGAGCGTTTGAACACCTCAACCAGATAATCAATAAACGCCCTGGCCCGGGCGGTTTGATTTCTGCGTTGCGGGTAATACACAAAGAGGTCGGCGGACGGCAGCGTGATGTCGGGTAATACCACTCGCAGCCGTCCGCTTTTCAAATATTTGGCCAGATCCCATTCCGAGCGGATCAATATGCCATGGCCGTCCAGCGCCCAGCCCAGCACGATATCTCCGTCATTGCTGGACAAGGCCCCATCCACCTTGATTGCCACGCTTTCCCCATCGCGGGTGAATCGCCACACGCCGTGCGCCTCATCGTTTTGCGTATGCAGGATGCAGCGGTGTGACGCAAGATCGGCCAGCGTGGCGGGCGTGCCGTGTTTATCCAGATAGCGCGGCGCCGCGCACAAGAAGCGGCGGTTGGACATGACGCGCCGCGCGCTCAGGCGTCTGTCGGGTAGTTCGCCGAAGCGGATCCCCAGGTCGAAGCCGCTTTCCACCAGATCCACCGGCCGGTCCGTGACTTCCAGTTGGACTTGGACCTCGGGATAGCGCTTGGCGAAGTCCGAGACCAGCGGGGCGATGGTGGTGCGGCCGAAGCCCAAGGTGGCGTTCACTTTCAGCGCGCCGCGTGGCGTTGCGCCGCTGCTGGAGACGGCGTCTTCCATGTCGCGCAGATCTTCAAGGATCTTGGTGGCGTGCGACAGATACGTCTCGCCTTCGCTCGTGAGGCTCAGGTTGCGCGTGCTGCGGTTCACCAGCCGCACGCCCAGGCGCCGCTCCATCAGCGCCAGGCGCTTGGTGGCGGCGGGCGGCGTCAAATTGAGTTCGCGCGCGGCGGCGGACAGGCTGCCCAGCCGGGCCAGATGGATGAAGAACTCCAGTTCGGACGCGATGTCAGTTTTCACTGAAAGTAAATAATCAAATGAATAATGGTGAATCTTAGTGCGGGTATTCGCCTCTACGCTAGGGGTTCCCACTGACTTATTCCCCACCCCTCGCCGCCACAGTCGGCGCATCAGGAGACACCCCATGAGAATCGTCGAGATCCGCGAACAGACGCTGCCCATCAGCTCGCCCATCCGCAACGCCTATATCGATTTCAGCAAGATGACGCTGAGCCTGGTTGCCGTGATCACCGACGTGATCCGCGACGGCAAGCCGGTGGTGGGCTACGGCTTCAATTCAAATGGCCGATATGGCCAGGGCAAGCTGATGCGCGAACGCTTCATTCCGCGCGTCATGGAGGCGGATCCTGAATCGCTGGTGGACGCGACGGGCAAGAACCTGGACCCGCACAAGATCTGGAACGCCATGTTCACGAACGAGAAGCCGGGCGGCCATGGCGAGCGCTCGGTCGCGATCGGCACCATCGACATGGCGGTGTGGGATGCGGTCGCAAAGATCGAGGGCAAGCCGCTGTTCCAGTTGCTGGCCGACCGCTACGGCAACGGCCAGGCCGACCGTCGCGTGTTCGTCTACGCGGCGGGTGGGTATTACTACCCTGGGCAAGACCACGGCAAGCTCAAGGACGAGATGCGCAGCTACATCGACCGGGGCTACACGGTCGTGAAAAAGAAGATTGGCGGCGCGTCGCTGGATGAGGACTTGCGCCGCATCGATTCGATCTTGAGCGTGCTGCAAGACGGGCAGAAGCTGGCGGTTGACGCGAACGGCCGCTTTGATCTGGATACCGCCATCCAGTACGCCAAGGCGTTGTCGCAGTACGACCTGTTCTGGTACGAAGAGGCGGGCGACCCGCTGGATTACGAATTGCAGGCCACCCTGCGCAACTACTACGCCAACCCGATGGCGACGGGCGAGAACCTGTTTTCGATGCAGGACGCGCGCAACCTGATCCGCCATGGTGGCATGCGTCCGGACCGCGATTGGCTGCAATTTGATTGCGCGCTGAGCTACGGATTGGTGGAGTATCTGCGCACGCTGGACATGCTGAAGCAGCACGGCTGGTCGGCCAGCCGTTGCATTCCGCACGGCGGCCACCAGATGTCCTTGAACATTGCGGCAGGCTTGGGGCTGGGCGGCAACGAAAGCTACCCGGACCTGTTCCAGCCCTTCGGCGGGTTCCCCGATGGCGTGAAAGTGGACGGTGGTTACGTCACGATGCCGGAGCTGCCCGGCATCGGCTTTGAAGGCAAATCGGACCTGATCACCGTCATGCGGCAATTGTCGGCGTAGGCGGCAGCCGCCCCGCACGGGGTTTGCCGGCGAATCACCGGCGAACCCTCAGCGGGTCATTCTGAGCGGGTCACCCGCGAATCACCCGCGATCCCCGCCCGATTTACCAGCGATAGCGCAGCGTCGCCATCACCGTGCGCTCCGCGCCCCAGTAGCAACTGACGGCCGTGCCCAGGCAGTTGGCGACGTAGCGCTTGTCGAACAGGTTGGACACGTTCAGCGCCACCTGCGCGCCGGCCAGCGTGGGGCTGGCGCGGCCCAGGTCATAGCGGATGGCCGCGTCCACCAGCGTGACGGCGGGGATGGCGTAGCGGTTGTTCAAGTCGCCATAAAAGCCGCCACGGTAAGTGACGCCCGCGCCCAGGCCCACGCCTTGCAGCGGACCGTCGCGCAGCGTGTAGTCGGCCCACAAGGCGGCTTGATGGCGCGGCACGAAGATCAACTGGTTGCCACGTTGGGCCGCAACGTTGGTCTTGGTGATTTCGCTGTCGCTCAACGCATACGACATGGTCAGGTCCAGGCCGTTGTCGAAACTGGCCTTGCCTTCCAGCTCGATACCCTGCACCTGCGCTTCGCCGGTCTGCACGACAAAGCTGGTGTTGACGGGATCCGGCGTGCTGACGTTTTTCTGCGTGATCTGGAAGGCCGACAGCGTGATGAAGCTGTCGTAGCCATCGGGCTGGAACTTCACGCCGGCTTCGTACTGTTCGCCCGTGGTGGGCTTGAGCGCCGAGCCGTCGCGGGTGACGCCCGTCATCGGTTGGAAAGACGTGGAATAGCTCAGGTACGGCGACAAGCCGTTGTCGAAGCGGTAGGTCACGCCGGCGCGGCCGGTGAAGCGGTCGGCGTCGGCCTTGCGGGACGTCCAGCCCCATTGGCCGCCACTACCCACGGTGCCGTTGTCGGTGGTGCCTTCGGTCCAGTCATAGCGGCCGGCAAACGTGAAGCGCAGGCGGTCCAGTTCAATCTGGTCTTGCGCATACAGGCCCAACTGGCTGCGCGTCATGTTGATCTTGGTGGCGGTGGGCGGGCGCGTCACCGAGGTGCCGTAGTCAGGGTCGAACACGTCGAACAAGGGGGACGCGGGCGGCAGCATCAGACCCAGGCTGCTCTCGTTGTAGCGGGACTTTTCGCGCAGGTAGTCCAGGCCGAAGGTCAGGTCATGACGCATCGGGCCGCTGCTGAACTTGGCGTTCAACTGGTTATCGATCTGAAACGTGTGTGAGGTTTCGGGAAAGGCCCAGGCGTAGCGGATGGCCTGGGTGTCCGACACCATTGCGCCAATCTGCACGCGCCGCGTGTTGGTGTCGACGTTCGTGTAGCGGGCGCTTTGGCGCAGGCTCCAGGTGTTGTTTACGCGATGGTCTAGCGTGTAGCCGACCATGGTTTGTTCGTTGGTGAAGATGTCGTAGCCGGGTTCGCCCACGAAGCGGTCGCGCGGGATGTAGCCGGCCGTGTCGCTTTTTTCCAGCGTGCCGATGACGGGCAGCACAGGGGCGCCGCCGCCGCCATGGCTGGTGATCTTCTGATACTGGGCGCTTAGGTTCAGGCTGGTGTCGGACGAGGGGCGCCAAGTGAAGCTGGGGGCGATGAACTGGCGTTCGTCGTCAACGTGCCGATACTGCGTATCGCTGTCGCGCAGCGTGCCCGTCAGCCGGTACAGAAACTTGCCTTCTTCATCGGCCGGGCCAGAGAAGTCGAATGCGCCCTGGAACCGGTTGAAGCTGCCCGCCTGCAACACCACTTCGTTAAGTGGTTCGGCGGTGGGGCGTTTGCTGGTCATGTTGACCAGACCACCCGGCGCGCTTTGGCCGTACAGGCCTGACGACGGGCCTTTCAGGATTTCGATGCGCTCCAGGCCATAGGTGTCGATACGTGGCTGCGAATAGCCGCGCGCGCCAAAGGGCAGCAGCAGGCCGTCCAGGTAGCGCGACGGCGTAAAGCCGCGAATGGTCAGCCAGTCATAGCGCACATCGTTGTCGCCGTATTGCGCGATCACCCCCGGCGTGTAGCGCACGGCCTGGGCGACCGAGGTGACGCCGCGCTGGTCCATTTCATTGCGGGTGATGACGTTGATGGTCTGGGGCGTGTCGATGAGTTCCGCGTCCGACTTGGTGCCGGAGCGGCTGCGCGTGGCCACGAAGTCCGCGCCAGAAGTGGGCGACGCGTCGCGCGCGCCTTGCACCACCACCGGTGCCAGCGTGGTCACGCCGCTTGCGGCAGGCGATGCGGTTTGCGCGGCAACGATAGCCGGCGACGCGGCAATGGCGGCCAACAACGCCAGCGGCAGCGGCTTCTTGGTAAAGGACACGGTGTTACCCCTGGTTCAATTTATAATTAACAAGAATCATTCCTAAGCGTCGGCATGATTCCAGATCCCGGTTTTTCTGTCTGACGTTTCTTCGGCGCCCATTGACGGTTTTGCTGCCGCCCCGTTTTTTGCGCCCGCCACCTATGCCTGCCAGCGCCACCGCGCCCTTGTCTACTCTGTCACTGCCCGACCCCTGCACGGGTCCCATCAAGCCGCATGAATGGTGGCGCGGCACGCTGCCGACCGTGCCCGCCACCGACGACTGGGAAGATGTCATCGAAAAAGTGCTGCGGGTTGATGATGGCGTCAGCCTGGTGGTGCTGGATGGTTGCCCACGACGGACGTTGACGATTCCCGCGCCGGGCGCGCCGGTGTTCGGCATGCAGGTCTGGCTGGAAGGCGATGCCCTGTTGGCGCTGGAAGGGGGGGAGCCTCTGAAGGTGACGGGCGGCGCGGCGCTCTTGTTCAACCACGAGCGCGTGATGGGCTGGGCCACGCATCTGCCGGCCAGGCGTCGGGTGCGAATGGTGGACATCCGCTACACACCGGACGCGCTGGCGCGCGCGGGCGGCACGATGCCCCTCGGCTTGCTGCGGCAGCGTTTCCACCGCGATGTCAGCGTACCGGCGCACGGGTCCTTGGTGGCATCGCTGGACGCGCCCCCCAGCTTGCTCGCCTTGGCGGGTAGCCTTTCCAGCGATGCGCCGCCGGCGGCAGACGCGCGGCGCCTTTGGTATCGCGCCAAGTCCCTTGAAATGCTGTCGGCATTCGTGCAGCTACTATCCCTGCCTGCCGCGCTGGCCGGCCCCGCGGCGCACGAACATCAACGGATACGTCACGCGTGCCAACTGTTGCGGGATCGCTGCGCGGAACACTGGCCGCCGGGGCTCCTGGCGCGCACGGTGGGGCTGTCAGAGAAGCGCTTGCAGCAATTGATGCGCGAATGCGTGGGCCGGTCAGTGCATGCGTACCTGAGCGACATGCGCTTGGCTCGCGCATCGGACTTGTTGCAGGCCGGCATGAGCGTCACGCAGGTGGCGGGCGAGGTGGGCTTTTCCAGCCTGAGCCATTTCAGCAAGGTCTTCAAACTGCGCTATGGCGCATCGCCGCGATCCTGGTAAGGTCGGACCCAACCTGACGCATCCGCTGCTGGAATGCGTAATACAGGCGTAGGAATGCCCTGCACAAAGGACGCGCCATGACGCAAAACATCTATGACACCGCTGAGTTTTTTGAAGGCTATAGCCAGATGGCCCGATCCGTGCACGGCCTGGACGGCGCGCCCGAATGGCCAGCGTTGCGGGCGCTGATACCCGCATTGGCCGGCAGCCGCGTCGTGGACCTGGGCTGCGGCTTTGGTTGGTTCTGCCGGTGGGCGGAAGCGCAGGGCGCCGCCCAGGTATTGGGCCTGGACGTATCCCAGAACATGCTGGACCGCGCACGCGCCACGACGCCCGCCGGACCGATCGCTTATCAACGCGCCGACCTGGAAAACCTGGCGCTGCCTGCTGCGGCCTACGATTTGGCCTACAGCTCTCTGACGCTGCACTACATCGAACGATTACCCGAGTTGTTGGCGGCGATTTACCGCGCGTTGACGCCAGGAGGGCATTTTGTGTTCTCTGCCGAGCACCCCATCTACACTGCGCCGGCGCAGCCGGGCTTCGTGCAAGATGCAACCGGGCGCCGGGTCTGGCCGCTGAACCAATACGCCGTGGAGGGGCCGCGCACCACGGACTGGTTGGCTAAAGGCGTGATCAAGCAGCACCGCACGCTGGGCACGTATTTGAACCAGTTGATTGCGGCCGGGTTCACCATCACGCACGTGCAGGAGTGGGCGCCGACCGCTGAGCAACTGGCGGCGCAACCGGCTCTGGATGAAGAGCGTGATCGCCCGATGATGGTGTTGGTGGCGGCGACGCGCTAGCGCGCTGTTGTCTTTCCGGCATCATGAAATATTTGGTTTCACAAAACCCGCTTGCGCTATCTATCTAGTAGTAGGTAAGATTCATCCATCGACGCAGCACAAGCAGCAAACGCAGCAAGGCAAGTACAGGCAACACCCAGGCAACACCCCGGAAGCACCGCTGCCGCCGAAACCAGAAATACAGTAGGACGATTTTTGATTGGCCCTTTTTATTTATCGCCGTACCTATCTATAAGTAGATAGCTGGTGATCGTAACCCAAACTCAACCGAAGCACCTTTCGCATATTCATCTGGAGAACTGACCATGAAGACCCTCGTATCCGCCCTGATCCTGTCCGCCTCGTTCATTGGTGCCGCTCAAGCCGGCGAACTGGACTACCCGCCCGAACTGAACACCGCCAGCACCGTGACGCGCGCCCAAGTGCAGCAAGAACTGGCCGCCGCCCGCGCCAACGGCGAACTGAGTTTTGGTGAAGAAGGCTACGCCGCGACGACGTTTGCCGATGTCGGTAGCGACAAGACCCGCGCCCAAGTGAAGCAGGAACTGGCAGCCGCCCGTGCCCAAGGCCTGACGGAAAGCAACGAACTGGCCTACCCGCCCGTGCAAGGCTGAGTTTTTTTGAGGCCTTATCTATCTAGGCATAGATAGTTTTTCGCAGCAACGTTTCATCCTGATTGTTCAAACCGATTGCCCCCTTACGCAGCACAGATCCTTACTGGAGATCAACCATGAAGACCCTCGTATCCGCTCTGATTCTGTCCGCCTCGTTCATTGGCGCCGCTCAAGCCGGCGAACTGGACTACCCGCCTCCCCTGAACACCGCCAGCACCCTGACCCGTGCTCAAGTGCAGCAAGAACTGGCCGACGCCCGCGCCAATGGCGAACTGGTGTTCGGTGAAGAAGGCGAATCCGCCACGGCCTTTGCCGCCGTCGGTGCCGACAAGACCCGCGCCCAGGTCAAGCAGGAACTGGCTGCCGCCCGTGCCCAAGGCCTGACCGATACCGGCGAACTGGACTACCCGCCCGTGCAAGGCTAAGCCAATGCCGGCACATGCGAACCCCGGGGGGCGGGAAGTTTCCCGGCCGGGGTTCGCACGGGCTCCGGTCCACACACTAGGGCGGGCACCGATGACGGACCGACCTATTAGTAGGTAATATTCAGCCATGGACACTCCGACCCCCAACACCACCCGAGACCTGCTGCTGGCGCATGCCGAAAAGCTCATCCGCACGCGCGGATGCAATGGTTTCAGCTACCGCGACCTGGCGGAGCATGTGGGCGTGAAGACGTCCAGCATTCACTATTATTTTCCAGGCAAGGACGACCTGCTGTACGAAGCGGTCGAAGCCTATAGCACGCGCGCGCTGGGCGCCATACGCGGCATCGACACCACGCAGCCTGCCCAAGCGCAGCTTAAGGCGTACCTGTCGATGATGGAATCGGCGGCCTGCGGCGAAGGTGAACTTTGTCTGGGCGGGATGTTGGCCGCCGACATCATGACCTTGTCTGACCGCGTGCGCGGCGCATTGCAGGGATTTTTCCGTGCGCACGAAGCGTGGTTGGCGCGTGTGCTGGCTCAAGGCGCCGCTGAGGGCACGCTGAGATTCTCTGGCTCGGCCGAGGCCGCCGGCCGCGCCGTGTTCGCGACCGTGCAAGGTTGCTTACTTGTCTCGCGACTGTTCCAGCAACCGCCCGCGTTGTGCGAGGCCATCAGCGCCTTGTACGTGGCATGCGACAAGGCCGCCAAGCCCGCGGCGGGCGTCTAAGCGCAGCAGGACTGACGACAGGCGTTCAGCAGTGCTTTTATTAGCGTAGTACTTCACGGCCGCCCGGCGTAAGCAGGCGGCCGTTGTCATGGGCGTCAACGTGGCCTCAACGACGGACGTCAACGATGGGCGTCAACTTTGCAGCGCGCGCGCCATGTCGACGCTGGTGCGTTCCTGCACACCCAGGTCGCGCATGCGTTGCAGGAACGTTCTCTGAGCATCTTCAAACCCGGCGACCGGGCTCATGCAGTCGGTCAACAGCACAACCCGCGACAGATTGCCCCCAGGCAAGTGTTCGGCCAGATGCTCCACCGTGGCTCGCACGCAGTGGCTGCCAGCTTCGCCCGCGACCAGGATGAGGTCGGAACGATCCAGCGAATCCAGCAAGCCCCGGTTGAGCTGGCTGCGCGGGTCGTCGGGGTCCGGCACTTCGGCCATCAGCGCGCTGTAGTGCTCCGTCCACGGGTTCGTGCCCTTGGGCACCTTGCGCACGATGAATTGTCCGGCGTCTTCCCAGCGGTTGTACGCCGCCCGCACGTCGGGGTGCACGTTGTGGCCCCACGTGCCGATTTCGCAATGCACCGGCCACACCATCAGCGTGTATCGGCCCCGCGCTTCAAGCTCGTCCAGATAGGTCAAGGTGCGCGGCAGGTCGTCGGCGTGGCGGGGCACAAATTGGCCCGCGCGCAGTTGCGCGGCGGAGATCGGCGTGAACGGCTCGACAGCCAGGCCTTCGCCGGCGTGCCAGAAGGTGGGGTGCGCGATGTCCACGCGATGGTGGGAATCCAGCGTGACGGTTATCGAGCTTAATACTGGCGCGGTGGCGTCGATGAAACGCGCCAGCCGCTGCATGTCGGCGTGGGCCCCCGGCACGGGCAGGGCGGGTTGCCTGGCCTGTCCGGTCATGGGATCCCGGGGCAGGTAAGGCTCGGGCAGATCGCAGAAATCGTTCTGCGGGTCGACGATCAATAAATGGACGGAACGCGGCATGGGGAATTTGGATGGCCTTTTCCGGAATATAGACCGGGATGACGCTTGACCACTAGAACAGCACCAGATGTTCCGCGCAGTCGGGCAATTGACGCAGCAAGGCGCGCCATTGCCGCCAAAGGTAGACCAGTACGGCGAGGGCAAGAGCGGCGATCAGCATCCACATGGCAGTATCCAAAGAATGTTTCGCACGACCGTGCGAAATTGGTCAAGAAAATCGCCGGCATCGGCCGGCCGGGAGTGGGTTACTCCAGGTACGTAAAGCTGCGGTACGTTGAGATAAGCCTGTCATAGGCGGCGCGTACGCGCGCGGGGGCTTTCGGGTCCCGCAGGAAGCGGGCGTCATGCATCAGGCCGATCATCAGGCTGTACACCTCGAACACCAGTTGTTCCGGATCGGTGTCGGGCCGCAAATGGCCGGCCTCAAGCGCTTGGCGCACCGTGCGCACCATGGCCGCGCGCCAGCGCCGCAAGTTGCCTTCCAGCACGGCTCGCAGCGGCGATTCCACGTCGTCGTATTCAAAGGCGCCCGCTACATAGACGCAGCCCGTCGACATCTCGACGTTGCTGGCGCGTTCAACCCACAGTGACACCAGCGCATTCAAGCGCGGCAGGCCACGCGGTTGCGCCATGGCGGGGGTGAAGACGGCGGCGACGAAGCGCCGGTCGTATTCGTCCAGCACGGCCTGCTGCAAGGCTTCCAGCGACCCCACGCGCGAAAACACGCCGCTTTTGCTGATGCCGAGCCGCTTGGCAACCTGGCCCAGCGACAGGCTTTCCATGCCCTGGGTCGCGGCCATCTCCAGGGACGCATCCACGATGGCGGCGAAGGTCAGCTCGCTTTTCTCTGTTTTGGCAGTCATGCGGCAAAATTTAGCACGACTGTGCGAAAGTAATGTGTTTTTTTAATGGGGCTCATTGGGATGGCAAAAAAAACGGGCAGCCCAGGCTGCCCGTTTTGGCGTGTAACGCGAACAGCGATCAGGCTGCCTTGAATTGCAGACGATACTTGTGCAGCAAGGGTTCGGTGTAGCCGTTCGGTTGCGTCAGGCCTTCAAACACCAGGGCGCATGCCGCCTTGAAGGCCAGCGAGGTGTCGAAGTTGCCGGCCACCGGCTGGTAGAGCGCGTCGCCGGCGTTCTGGCCATCCACCACCTTGGCCATGCGCTTGAAGGTCTCCATGACCTGATCCTTGTTGGTCACACCGTGGCGCAGCCAGTTGGCGATGTGCTGGCTGGAGATGCGCAGGGTGGCGCGGTCTTCCATCAGGCCCACGTTGTGGATGTCGGGCACCTTGGAGCAACCCACGCCCTGGTCGATCCAGCGCACCACGTAACCCAGGATCCCCTGCACGTTGTTGTCCAATTCCTGCTGGATGTCGGCGGCGGACCACTTGGACGGGTCGCCCACCGGCACGGTCAACAGCCCGCCCAGCAAGTCGTCGCGCACGCTATCCAGCTTGGTGCGTTCCAGTTCCTTTTGCACCGCTTGCACGTCGATCTGGTGATAGTGCAGCGCGTGCAGCGTGGCGGCGGTGGGCGAGGGCACCCAGGCGGTATTGGCGCCGGCCTTCGGATGCGCGATTTTCTGTTCCAGCATGGCCGCCATCAGGTCGGGCATGGCCCACATGCCCTTGCCGATCTGGGCGCGGCCGCGCAGGCCGGTGTCCAGCCCAACCAGCACGTTGTTGCGTTCGTAGGCCGTGATCCAGGCGGTGGATTTCATGTCGCCCTTGCGCAGCATCGGGCCGGCTTCCATGCTGGAGTGCATTTCGTCGCCGGTGCGATCCAGGAACCCCGTGTTGATGAAGGCGACGCGCGAGGCCGCCGCGCCAATGCAGGCCTTGAGGTTGATGCTGGTGCGGCGCTCTTCGTCCATGATGCCCATCTTCAGCGTGTTGCGCGGCACCTTGATCAGGTCTTCCACGCGGTCGAAGAGCTCGCTGGCGAAGGCGGCTTCGTCGGGGCCATGCATCTTGGGCTTCACGATGTAGACCGAGCCGGTGCGCGAATTCAGCTTGGCGGTGCGGTCGTGCAGCGCGGCCAGGCTGGTGACGACGGCGTCCAGAATGCCTTCCGGGATTTCCTGGCCATCGCGGTCGAGGACGGCGGGGTTGGTCATCAAGTGGCCCACGTTGCGCACGAACATCAGCGAACGGCCATGCAAGGTCAGCGCGCCGCCGTCGGGGCGCGTGTACTGGCGGTCGGCGTTCAGCTTGCGGGTAAAGGTCTTGCCGCCCTTGGTGACGTCTTCGGTCAGGTCGCCCTTCATCAGGCCGAGCCAATTGCGGTAGATATGGACCTTGTCGTCGGCATCGACGGCGGCGACCGAGTCTTCGCAGTCCATGATGGTGGTCAGCGCGGCTTCGACCAGCACATCCTTCACGCCGGCGGCGTCGGTGCTGCCGATGGTGTTGGCGCGGTCGATCTGGATCTCGAAGTGCAGGCCGTTGTTCTTCAGCAGGATGGCCGTGGGGGCGGACGCCTCGCCTTGGTAGCCGGCGAATTGCGAGCCGAACTTCAGGCCGGTGACCACGCCCTTGGCCAAGGCCACTCGCAGTTGGTCGCCGTCAACGGTGTAGCTTTGCGCGTCGGCGTGCGAACCGTTGGCCAGCGGGGCGGCGGTATCAAGGAAGCTGCGCGCGCGCGCAATGACCGCGGCGCCGCGCTCGGGGTTATAGCCCTTGCCGGTATCGCCCGGCGTGGCGGGAATGGCGTCGGTGCCGTAGAGGGCGTCGTACAGGCTGCCCCAGCGCGCATTCGCGGCGTTCAAGGCGTAGCGGGGGTTCGACATCGGCACGACCAGCTGCGGGCCGGCCTGCTGCGAGATTTCGGTATCGACGTTATCGGTGGTGGCCTGCACGCTGGCGGGCTGGGGCAGCAGGTAGCCTATGCCTTCCAGAAACTTGCGGTAGGTGGCCGGGTCGGCAATGGGGCCGGGGTTGGCGCGGTGCCAGGTGTCCAGTTCGGCCTGCAGGCGGTCGCGTTCGGCCAGCAGTGCGCGGTTCTTGGGCGCCAGGTCGTGTACCAGCGCCGCAAAGCCCTGCCAGAAGCCGTCGGCATCCAGGCCGGTGCCGGGCAAGGCTTCTTGTTCGATGAATTGGTTGAGATTGGCCGCCACTTGCAGGCCGTGGTGCTGGATGCGTTGAGTCATGCGGGTCTCTAGCGGTAAGAAGGGCTGGCCGGCGCCTGAGCGCCGGGCGAATCTGTTTTGACATCATCGTTCGCACCCGCTCCAATGTCCATATCAAAACCAGCTGGTCATACCAGTTTGTTTACGGCGGTGAAGACAGATACCAGATTTTTGTGGTTCTATATCAGCCACTTACGGGGGTATGGTAATTCGCCGGAAACAACGGTTCGGCTTGGTCATACCACTGGTGCGGAGATTGCATGTACGCGGAAACAGAAGAAAAACCCCGCCAGGTGGCGGACGAGGTTGCCGAACGAATCGAACGCCTGATCCTGGATGGCGTGCTGAAAGCTGGGCAGGCGTTGCCGTCCGAACGGCGCTTGACTGAAAAGTTGGGCGTATCGCGCACGGCGTTGCGAGAAGGGCTGAAGCTGTTGCGCGCGCGCGAGATCATTCACACCGCGCAAGGCAAGGGCTCGTTCGTGGCGCACATTTCCAAGGTGGACGCCGGGCCGTTGATGCATCTGTTCAATTCGCAGCCCCGCACGCTTTACGACCTGCTGGAAGTGCGTTCGCTGCTGGAAGCCGAGTCCGCGCGCCTTGCCGCCATACGCGGCACCGAGGCAGATTTCATCATGATCCGCCGCCGTTATGACGACATGGTGGCGGCACAGGGTACGGCTACCGATACGGCTACCCATGCCCATCTGGACCACGCTTTCCATCTGGCGATCTGCGAGGCATCACATAACCCGGTGCTGGTGCACACGCTGCAATCGCTGACGGATCTGCTGCTGGGTTCGGTGTTTGCGTGCGTGAACAATCTGTACCACCGCGAACCCGAAAAGCGGCAGATCGACCGGCAGCACACGCGCCTGTTCAACGCGGTGACGGGACGCCAGCCGGAACAGGCGCGCAAAGCCGCCGCCGACCATGTGGACAGCGTGCGTCAAAGCTTGTCGGATATCGAACAGGAAGAACAGCGGCTGGTGCGTGCGACGCTACGTCTGGAAGGTTGGACGTAACGCCGCGCGGGCGGGCGTATGCGCCCGCGCGATGGGTAGCGGCTTTTAGCGGTCGGCCGTCGCGCAGCCCGCCAGTGCCAGTGGTTTGCCCGCGTAGACGCGGCCGAAGCGGTTGTTCAGCAACGCATCCAGATCAATCGCTTCCTGGCCCACGAATCCCTTTTGCGGCAAGGCGCCTTGCGCCACCAGGTCCAACGCCGCGCAGATGCCCGCCGCCGTGGACAACTGGATGGCGCTAAGGCGGTGGCCGTCGACGTCCGCGCCGAACACGCGGATCGGGTACGACTCTTCTTCCAACCTGCCGTGGCGATGGCCGGATGCCGAGGCCTGGATGACGATGACGTCCTGCTCGGTGGTGGGAATGGCGGACTCGAAAATGTCCTTGAGCAGATCGCGGCGATCGCGCAGGCGCAGATCGTTGAGCAGCAACTTCATGATGTTGCAATGGCCGGGATAGCGCACGGATTTGTAGTCGACGTTGCGGGCACGGCCCAGCAGCGTCGTGGGCAGGGTGCCCAGTCCGCCCGAGGTGTTGAAGGCTTCGTATTCGACGCCATCCAGCGCGAACGTTTCGTAGCCTTCCAGCGCCGGCACGCTGGTCAGTTGCCCGTCGACGATGGCCTCGCAAGGGTTGCAGTATTCGTTGATCAGCCCTTCGGTGCTCCAGGTCAGGTTGTAGCGCAAGCTGTTGGAGGGGTAACGCGGCAGCGCGCCCACGCGCATGCGCAGGTCTAGCAAGGTGTCGAAGCGGCGTGCCAGCGCGTTGCCGACGATGCCGATAAAGCCGGGAGCCAGGCCGCATTGCGGCATCAAGACGCTTTGCACATCGCCCGCCAGCGCCTGGATGGCGTGGGTGCTGGCGACGTCTTCAGTCAGGTCAAAGTAGTGCACGCCGGCGCGGGCGCAAAGGCCTGCAACGGCGGTGGCGCGATGAAAGGGCAGGGCATTGACCACGGCATAGGCGCCTTCGATGCAGCGCGCCACCGAGGCGTCGTCATTGATCTGGCGGGTTTCGCAGCCCAGTTCGGCCAGAACCGCCAGCCGGGCGGGGTCCTGATCGGCAACCAGGACGGCGTAATCGCCGCTGCGTTCCAGCATCAGGGCAATGGCGAAACCGATTTTTCCGGCACCCAGCAAAACGATGGGGCGGGTGGCTGAGGTGGACATGGTGCTGCTCCTGCAATGAAATGGACGGGGGTGGCCTCATCCTATGCGTGAGCGCTGTCGATTTGTAGAATCAAATCTGTCGTAACGGTTTAAGTTAACGCCGATATGACTTAATTAGCCGTCGAATCGTCAAAAACAAAGCCCCTCGGTAGTTTACCGAGGGGCTTTCGATGGGGCTGTCACGGCCTTTTCAGGCCCGTGGATCAGCTACCCATGGGGGGGTAGTCCAGGTTGCCGAAGGTGACCAGGCCTTCCGCCTTGGCTTGGGCCAGTTGCGACTGCACTTGCGAACGGCTCAGCGACGTGGCGTGTTCAGCGGCGGCGACGGGCGGGTAGTCCAGGTTGCCGAAGGTGACTTCGCCAGCGTTCTTGGCTTGGGCGAGTTCAGCTTGGACTTGTTGCGAGGTCAGGCTGGACGTCTGGGCGATGGGGGCGGGGTAGCCTTCTTCGCCGAACGTGTATTGGCCCGAAACCTTGGCTTGTTGCAGTTCGGCCTGAACCTGTGCGCGGGTCGGGCCTTGGTCGGCTTCGGCGGCTTGCGCGCCGGCAGCCAGAACGGACATGGACAGCATCAATGCGGTAGCAAGGGTTTTCATAGCAGACCTCCGGTGTCTTGTGAGCTTGGGATTCGAACCGCTGGCGTCATTGCCTGGGGTTCGCTTGCTGTGTCCCGATGAGATGCATTCTGTGCTCAAAGAACCCTGGGATAAACCCTTATTACCTGAAAACATCTTTCCAAATTCTGTACTAATCTATTTGGATTCCACCAGTTGGCACCATGGATGGTGATATTTCCGTCTGATGACACGATAGATAGTGGTTGAGGGGGAGTTCGAAAGGCCGCTCGCACATCGCGGTCAGGACTAAAAAAGCAAAGCCCCGGGGCATGCCCGGGGCTAAGGGAAAGCAGACAGCGCAAACAGAGAGCAAACGCCCTAGCGATTCAACTCCACCAGCGCGGCGTTGTATTCGGATTGGGCTTCTTCCAGCTTGCGCTGCGCCTTGTCGATTTTGTCTTGCTTGCCCTTGGCGCGCGCTTCCTTCAGCTCTTGCTCGCGTTCGGACACCTTGGTTTGTTTCTCACGCACGTCGGCTTCGCGCTGCGACTGCAGGCGGCCGTCGGTGCAATTGGCACGGGCTTCGGCCAGCGCCTTCTTCAAGCCGGCTTCGCGGCGCGTGTTGTTCTGTGCCTGGGCAGCGGCGATGTCGTTTTCGATTTCGCAGAACTTCGCGGCGCAACCGCGCTGCGCCGAGCAGTCGGTGGCGGCCTGCGCGGGCATTGCGCCGAACAGGGCGCCGAACATGGCGGATGCGGCGGCGGCAGTCGCCAGGGATTTCACGAAAGAGGGCATGCGGTGTCTCCGTAGGTCGTTTCGACAAGCGCCATGATGGCGCGATCCGGCCCAGGCGGCAATGCGCGCGCGGCAAATCGTGGCCGGCTCATGTGCCCGGCTCATGCCCAGGATCTGCGCCGGATCCGGGCCGGATCTACGTCGGGTCTGCGCGTATGCCCCGTCTTCCCTAGCGGATCAGCGTGCCCGCCAACGCGGCCGCAACCAGCAGCGCGCCCAGCCACAGGTTGGCGCGGAACAGCATGAAGTTGCGATCGGGCCGCTGAATATCGAACACCTTCAACTGCCACGCCAGATGTACCGCCACGGCGGCCATCCCCACCTGATACGCCCACGACAGCCCCATGGCGTGGCCGCCCCAGGCCCACAGCACGACGGTGGCGACATAGAACCCGCCGATCCACAGCTTGCCCTGGTCGCCGAAGCGCATGGCGGTGGAGTGCAGGCCCAGGCTGCGGTCGTCGCGCACGTCGACATAGGCGTAGATGCTGTCGTAGCCCACCTGCCACAGCACCGCGCCCAGCCACATCGCGATGGCCGCCAGCGGCACCACGTTCTGCGTGTCGGACCAGGCCATCAGCATGCCCCAGTTAAAGCAGATGCCCAGCACCACTTGCGGCCAGTACGTCACGCGCTTGCACAGCGGGTAGATGAAGACGAAGGGCAGCACCGCCAAGGCCAGCCAGCGGCTCATCTCGTTCAGGAAAAACAGCAGTGACCCGCAGACCAGCAACTGGCCGACCAGGAACCACACGGCGTTCTTCATCGATAACTGGCCGCTGGTCAGCGGGCGGAAGCGCGTGCGTTCAACGTGCTTGTCGAAGTTGCGGTCGCACATGTCGTTGACGGTGCAGCCGATGCCGCGCATCAGCAGCGCGCCCAGCGAAAAGACGATCAGCCGTTGCAGGTCGGGCAGCCCGCCCGCGGACTGCACCAGCGCGGCAATGGCCGGCAACAACGTCAGCCACGTGCCGATGGGCCGGTCCAGGCGGCAAAGGCGGGCGTAGGGACGCCACGACTTCGGGAGCCAGCGTTCGACCCAGTCGGTGAAGACGATGTCGCTGAGATCGACGGGAGATTGTTGCGAGGCGCTCACTGTCACGGTCAGAAAATGGTCGGGAAAGCCGACAGCATAAAACAACGGCCGGGCATCGCGCCCGGCCGTGGAGGATCAATCGCCGTTCAGGATGCGGTTTTCAGGCCGCATTGCCCGGAAGGCTGCGGCTTGCTTATGCTGTGTATTCCTTGAGCAGCTTGCCCAGGATGGCGATGCCCGTGCGGATCTTGTCTTCCGGCACGGTGGCGAAGCTCAGGCGCAGCGTGTTCGGCTTGCCCGCGCCGCTGTAGAACGGCGCGCCCGGCACGAAGGCCACGTTTTGCGCGATGGCTTTTTCCAGCAGCTTGGTGCTGTCCATGTGTTCGGGCAGCGTCAGCCAGATGAACATGCCGCCTTCCGGCTTGGTCCAGGTGACGGTGGACGGGAATTCCTGCTTGATCGCGTCCAGCATGCAGCTGCCTTGAGCGCGGTAGATTTCGCGCACGTTCGGCAGATGCTCTTCCAGGAAGCCGTCCTTGACGATTTCGTACACGGCCATCTGCGTCAGCGTGGGCGTGTGCAGGTCGGTGGCTTGCTTGGCCTGCACCAGCTTGTTGATCAGCGAGCGCGCGCCGGCGATGTAGCCCAGGCGCAGGCCCGGGGCCAGCACCTTCGAGAACGTACCCAGGCGCACCACGTTGGCGCCGTATTCGGCGGCCAGCGCGATCAGGCCCGGCTGCGGCTCGCCTGCGTAGCGCAGTTCGCCGTAGGGGTCGTCTTCAACGATAGTCAGGTTCAGTTCGGCGGCGCGCTTGACCAGCGCGATGCGGCGTTCCAGGTTCAGCGTGCGGCCCGTGGGGTTCTGAAAGTTGGGCAGCGCGTACAGGAAGCGCGCGCCGTCAGCCAGTTCCGGCGTGATGGCTTCGGGGATGAGGCCGCCGTCATCGGTGGGCACCGGCACGAACTTCGGCTGGTACAGGCTGAACGATTGCAGGGCGCCCAGGTAGCTGGGGTCTTCGACCAGCACCTTGCTGTCCTTGTCGATCAGCACTTTGCCCAGCAGGTCCAGCGCCTGCTGCGAACCCGAGACGATCAGGATCTGGTCGGCGGCGACGTTGGCGCCCGCGCGGTTCAGGTCGTCGGCAACCCATTGGCGCAGCGGCGCATAACCTTCGGTGGGGCCGTATTGCAGGGCCGCGCGGCCGTTGGTGGCCAATACCTTGTCGAACGCAGCACGTACCACTTCTACCGGGAAGCCGCCGGGCGCCGGCAGGCCGCCAGCGAACGAAATGACTTCGGGGCGCTCGGTGACCTTGAGGATCTCGCGGATGGCGGAGCTGGTAAGTTGCTGAGCGCGTTCCGAAAAGGAAAACGCAGGTTCGAGAGGCTTGTCCATGGATTGCTTCTTGAAGAAGAAGGGTAAAGGGAGAGGCTTGTAACGGGACTGCGACAAAAAAGTATTGTCCCACACGCTAGCAGCCCGGCCCCTTTAACGCGCGGAACCCCTAAAATCACCTGCATCGAAAACCGCCTGTACAGTTACATTTATCGCCATGTTTGAAGCCGCCCCGATCGTCGCCGAATCCAAGTCCGCCCTGTATGCCGAACTGGTGGCGCAGGCCCGCGCGCTGCTGGAAGGCGAGCCCGACCGCATCGCCAACGCCGCCAACCTGAGCGCGCTGGCCTATCAAGCCTTGCCCGATTTGAACTGGGCGGGCTTTTATTTTTTCGATGGCACCGAGCTGGTTCTTGGACCCTTCCAGGGCAAGCCGGCCTGCGTGCGCATCCCCTTGAATCGCGGTGTGTGCGGCGCGGCCGCGAGCCAACGGCAGACGCAGTTGGTGCCCGACGTGCATGCCTTCCCGGGCCACATCGCTTGCGACGCCGCGTCGCGTTCGGAAATCGTGGTGCCGTTGGTGCATCAGGGTGAATTGATCGGTGTCTGGGATGTGGACAGCCCGGTGCCTGACCGCTTCGACGAAGACGACCGCCAAGGCATGCAGGCGCTGTGCGCCGTGTTCCTGGCCAGCCTGGGGTAAGCGTAGCTATGCGCGGGCTTAGCGCCGTCGAGCCGTCCGAGACGCGCGCAAGGCCGCACGCCACCGCGCGCCGTTGACACGTTGACGGCCGCCCGGTAAATTTCCGCATCCGTCGCTTACGCGCGTTTTTTTCATTCATGAATCTTCAGGCCATCGAATCCGCTTCCTGCATCCGCGCCCTGGGCGTGGTGCTGGCTGCCGTCGGCCTGAAATCCAAAAAACAGCCGCTCATCTGACCGGAGCATGCTGTTCCGTCAGATGGGCGACGGAACAGCGGCCTCCTGGCGGCGCCTCAGCGCCTCCGCGCGCATCCTCTGATATCCCGAGCACTTCTGTACGGTCCAACCGCGGTCCGCTTACATCGAAGGAGTGTTCTCATGTCTATTCAACAATCTGTGTTCCAAGGCGTCTGGGTGCCGTTGGTGACGCCGTTTTCCGGCGGGGCCGTCGACGGCGGAGCATTGCGCCGCCTGGTGCGCCACTATGCCGCCGCGGGTGTGGACGGGCTGGTCGTGTGCGGCAGCACGGGCGAGGCCGCGTCACTGGACGACGCCGAGCAACTGGCGGTGTTGGACGCCGTGTTGACCGAAGCCGGCCGGCTGCCCGTCATCATGGGCCTGGCGGGCAACCACCAGGGGCATGTGCTGCATCGCCTGTCGGCCTTTGGTACGCGACCGCTGGCGGGCATCTTGGCGCCCGCGCCGTACTACGTGCGCGCTGGCCAGGAAGGGGCCGCCGCCTATTTCCGCCGCCTGGCCGATGCCTCGCGCTTTCCCCTGGTGCTCTACGACATTCCCTACCGCACGGGCACCACGCTTGAGACATCGACCTTGCTGTCGCTGGCCGCGCATCCGAACATTGCCGCCATCAAGGATTGCGGCGGGTCCTTGGACAAGACGCTGGCCCTGATTGCCGACGGCCAGATGAATTTGCTGGCGGGCGAAGATCTGCAAACCTTGTCCGTGCTGTGCCTGGGCGGGGCCGGCATGATTGCCGCCGCCGCGCATATACGGCCTGACCTGTTCGTGGCCATGTACCAGGCGGTGCGCGCGCAGCAACTGGACGTGGCGCGTCGGCTGTTCCAAGCCTTGGCGCCAGTGATCCGTCTGGCTTTCGAAGAACCCAACCCCGGCCCGCTGAAGGCGCAGCTTGGGCGCCAGGGCCTCTTGACCGAAGAACTGCGGCAGCCGATGCCGGCGGCCAGCGCGGCGTTGGCACTGCGCCTGGACGCGGCCGTTGCGGGCCTGAACCGCCAGTTTCCTTGCCAGTAGACGGAAGTTAGGCCGCAATCGCGCTGTTCCATTCAGCTTTGTGGTGCCCGGATTCATTTTGTAATAAATGCCTTACCGGGATGCTGACGGATTGCTTATGATGCGGCCATTCTTCGGGGTGAAACAAAACGTTCATGGCTCAAGCATTTGAAGCCTTGTCCGCCTGGCAGGTGATGCTGGCGGGGCTGCTGTTCTTCGGCGGCATCTATCTGGTCTTCGGCGCGGCCACCTGGCTGCTGACCCAGCACGTGTTGCCGGCACTCGGCATAGGCCGGCCGCTGGATCCGCGCCCCTTGGGCCCCGGCCAGCTACGCCGTGAATTTGCGCAGTCCGGGCTGTCCATCCTGCTGTTCGGCACGGGCATGATCTTTCCCTGGGGCTTGCTGCAACTGGGTTGGGCGCATCTGGACCCGAACCCAAGCTGGCAAAAAGTGGTGGTGGAAATCCTGCTGCTGGTGGCCTGGAACGATGTCCATTTCTGGATCAACCACCGCTTGCTGCACACCAAGCTGCTGCGCCGTTTCCACTTGCCGCATCATCGGTCCGTGGTGACCACGCCGTTCTCGACCTACAGCTTTCATCCCATCGAAGCGCTGATGCTGGGCAACGTCATCATGCTGCCCATGGTGCTGCATGATTTCAGCTTCTGGGCGTTGGCGTCGGTGCCGCTGTTCAGCCTGTTCTTCAATTGCATCGGCCACGCCAATTACGATTTTTTCCCCAAGGTGTCCTACGCGCACTGGTTCGCCGC